>NZ_OW659496.1:1272474-1590593 GCF_940143175.1 Erysipelothrix amsterdamensis
AATGCGTACAACCTAAAATAAGATCCGTTGTCTCAAGAATTGGTTTTAATTCATTTTCCAAATAGGTATCCAATTCTAAGTTTTGATTCAAACCCTCGATAATATTGACCAATTCAGGAAGGGCAATTTCCCTAACGTCAATCAATCCTTTTTCTTGAATAAAATTGCGATATGCATGTGCATTGAAGGTTGCAAGTGTCGATACAACACCAACACAAGTATCAGCTTTCGCTTCAATTTGTCCAACCGTTAATTCGATGATACCAATCAAATTCATATCTGGGAAATGATTTCGTGCAGTGGCAAGCGCAACGGCTGAAACTGTATTACAAGCAATCACGACATCCATAATGTCGTGATTGTGGAACCACTTCATCGCTTGAAGAGTGTAAGCAATGATGGCGTCATCCGATTGATTTCCATAGGGGGCGTTTTTTTGATCTGCATACAAAACCAAAGAAACAGGATCAAGACGCTGTTTTAGGTATTGATAAACACTATAACCGCCAAGACCAGAATCAAAAATCCCCAAGGTCTTAATTTTTTTCATGATAATCATTCCAATCTATATGTAGTATATCATACAAATCACTCGCAACATCTTCTGGTAAAACACTCTGAAGCGTTTCTAAAGAAGCCGCACGAATATTCTTCAGAGATCCAAATTTCTTATAAAGTTCCTTCTGTCTTACTTTACCCAATCCACTTACTTCATCAAGAATGGAGCGTGTCATCGCTTTTTTTCTTAAATTACGGTGATACGTTATAACAAAACGGTGTACTTCATCTTGCATTTGCATAAGGAAATTAAAGAGCGGACTTGTTTTATTAATCGTAATTAAGGTTCCATCTTCACGCATTAAAGCATGCGTACGGTGACGATCATCCTTTACCAAGGAACAAACCCTTAAATCAAGTTCAAGGTCACTGAGAACCTCTAACGCTGCATTAAGCTGAGGTTTCCCACCATCAACTAAAATTAAATCCGGCATTGGTTTAGATTCTCGCATTAAACGGAAATATCGACGATACAAAACTTCCTTCATCGAAGCAACATCATCATTCCCTTGATGTAATTTATAACGACGATATTGGTTTTTATTCGGTTCACCATCATCATAAACAACACAGGCAGAAACTGCGAAAGCTCCTGAAATATGAGAGTTATCAAAAACCTCAATACGATGAATCAACGAACTCATACCTAAAGCATCACTTAAATCGCTTAACGCTTCATCTTTAAATTGTTGGCGTTCACGAAGAATCGAGAACTGATCATCAAGTTGTTGTTGCGCATTTTTTTGCGTAATTTCCAACAACGTCTTTTTCTTACCACGAAGTGGCACTTTTACATCTGCACCCAAAACCTCTCCCAACTCTTCTGCGTCCACTAAATCTGGAACATATATTGTTTTAGGAAGCGGTTGGTTCTCATAGAATTGTGCAATAAAAGAAACAAAAGCATCGAGTGGTTCTTCCATACATGCCTCAACCGCCATGCTACGCTCTAACAAGCGACCACCACGAACAAAGAGACCTACAATCGCGATATACCCTTGATAATATGCAAAGTGAAACAAATCAAACCGTTCATTTAAAGAAAATTGAACTTGTTGTTTGTCACCAATATAGTCCAAAGCATGCAGCTTTTCTTTATAGACTTGTGCCAACTCAAAATTTAAAGATTGACTTGCTTCAAGCATTTTCCGCTCCAACTCATCCTTAAACGGCTTTATATTACCATTTAAAATACTCATCACATTTTGACGCCAAACATCCAGTTCTTCCGGTGTATAACGTTTACCTGTGCGATTAAACGCGCTGTAAATAGCTAAAGTATTGGGTAATAATGTATCTCCAGTAGGCACTGAGTCATTTAGAAGACGGGCCATATCACGGGCCGCTGTCGCATCAGGATACGGACCAAAATAATGAAATTGCTTGGATTGCTTACGATCTCGCGCAACCAAAACTTCCGGTTTTCCTTCTCGTGGAATTTTTAGATATGGATACGATTTATCATCCATAAATATGATATTGAATTGAGGCCGATGTTCTTTAATTAAATTAATTTCTAGAATTAAAGATTCTTTCTCTGTACTTGTAATGATAAATTCGAAATCATCAATTTGGCGAACCATACGTGTTGTTTTATGATCATGGGCACCCGTAAAGTAGGAACTTACGCGATTCTTTAACCGCTTCGCTTTCCCTACATATATGATTTCCCCATTCTTATTTTTCATGAGATAACAACCCGGCTCCATGGGCAAACGTCTAAGTTTTTCCTCAATCGTTGAGCGTGTCATTGTTTTAACTTCACAATGGTTGCACCCATACCACCATCACCAACACCGCCTAATTCATAGGAGCCTACATTTTTATTGCGGCGAAGTGTTTGGTGAACCGCAGTACGCAGCTGACCCGTACCGTGGCCATGAATGATTCTAAAGGTTGGTACTTTATGAAGTACACATTCATCAATGTATTTCTCTACCTGAGGCATCGCTTCTGAAACACGCAGGCCAATGATGTTTAACTCTGTTTTAAACGACGAACGCGCATCCACACTGTGACTTCGTGTTGGTTTTACTTTCACTTTTTTGGCAGGTCCTGCAACCCGTGTAAGTTTCCCTAAGTCGACATTAACTTTTAATCCACCAATCGATACAAACGCAGTATTTTTTTCAATTGAATCAACAACACCCACCTGGTTTGTGGATTTCAATTGGACGCGGTCCCCTTTACCGATGGTTTCATCAACAGCTGTTTCAGCTTGTAATGATTGAATTTGCTTTACTGCTTTTTTTCGAAGATCTGGACGGTTTGTTTTATTTAAAACATCTAATTGTCGTTCAGCCTCTTCAACCATTTGTTCCAATAACGCTTCATTTTCCTCACGCAAAGCTTGTTCTTTACGAACAAACTCGGCTTCAAGCGCTTTTTGTTTCATAAGTGCTTCGTGTTTAAGATTTTCAACTGCTTCTTTTTCTTTTAAAAGTTCTTGTTCAAGTTTATCTTGTTCATTAATTTTCGCTTCGAGAATTTCAAGTAAGTGATCTGCTTCATACTGACCTTCTTGTTTGTATTTAAACGCACGGTCAATAATATCGGCTTGTAAACCTAAACGTTTAGCAATCGCAAACGCATTGGATTCACCCATGACATTTTCACGATAACGATAGGTAGGCTTGAGGTTCTGTAGATCAAATTCAACACTTGCAATGAGAATATCTTCATATTGAGTACCGTATTTTTTAAGTCGTGAAAAGTGCGTCGTTGCAATAACCCAACACCCAACATCTCTAAAATGATCCAGAATTGCCATCGACAAACTTTCACCTTCTAAAGGATCGGTTTGCGAACCTAACTCATCCAACAACACAATTGATTTCGAAGTTGCTTGTGCATTAACTTTTGTCATGGTTTCCATATGAGCGGAAAACGACGATAATGATTTTTCAATAGACTGTTGATCTCCAATATCCACAAACAACTGGTCAACCAACATCACTTCAGCAGATTCCGCACAGATTGGACATCCGGCTAAAGTCATGAGAATGGATAATCCCATTGTCTTTAAACTTACACTTTTTCCCCCGGTATTCGGACCACTGATTAAAATCATTTTATGAGGCGGGGTCAGTGTATACGTGTTTGCGACAACCTCTTTAGGATTAATTAATGGATGACGTGCATTTTTTAAGTTCAATCGATCTTGCGTTAGTGTTGCGACCACCGCATCATGATGTGCTCCCCACTCCGCTTTCGCAAAAAGGCAGTCGATGATGGCTACAGTATCAAGGTCAGCACTAAGTTGTTGTGCATCGTGTGCGATCAAATTTGACGTTTCGCGACAAATGCGTTCGATTTCAGTTTGTTCTTGGTGAATAAGACTTTGATATTCATTTTGCATTCGCGCTAAAAAGGCAGGCTCAAAATAAACCGACTGCCCGCTCGCTGATTCACCATAAATTGTACCTTCAAGTTTATATTTATCTGAAGGTTTCACTAAAAATGTCCGACGTCCGTGTTGTAACGAAACAACAGCTTCACTAAGCATTGCACGATTTTTTGTTAAAAACTCTTGAGTTTTATTTTCTATATTTTGTTCAAGCGCTTTACTTTGACGTCTCAGTTCACCTAAGTGTGTACTTGCGCGATCTAAGACTTCACCCTGTTCTCCAAAACAATGTTCGATATGTTTCAGTGTTGACTCCGTAACTTCCAAACTTTCGAACAAATCCTCAAGCGCAGGATAAGATCCTTCTAAATTTTTAAATTGTTTTTTAAGACGTTCAAGACCTTGCATAAAGCGTCCAACATCTACTATATCTTCTACCGATAAAGTTCCACCCTTTTCAGCAAGTGTTAAAGCATAGGCGACATCTGTGATGCCACCAAATGACATAGAACCATTAACAACTACTAATTGTAATGCATCTTTAGCACGCGCTAAATCACGCTTCACAATTAGTGAGGAAAATGAAGGAACCGTATTTAAAACCGCTTCCTTACCCAATGAAAAGGATGCATAATGAGCTATTCGCTCAAGCACTTTATCGAACTCTAATCGAGACGATGTATTATTCATATTTTTCTAAATACTCCCTAATCTGTACTTCATTAAATCCGTGTTTTTCAAGCCACTTCACCATAGCGGTTTGCTGGCTTGGAGATAACTGTTGATCTGTAATAATACTTTGAATCGCAGCATTTTGATTCATAAAGTCATCAAATGATCCTAAAATCGGTGTTGCTGCGCGTTCGACATACACCAACCAGGTATTGTCGATGATTTCTTGACCATTTTTAACAATCGGTGTTGTTAAAAAGACACAAATCAACACGAGCTTAAGTGCAAAAAACGCAACGCTGAAGACACCACCAATTGCAGAATTCACTTGTTTTACTAATGGAACTTTTGAAATTATGGTTGCAAGCGGTGTTACCAGCAATAAAACCACACGAATCACAACGAATAAAATTACGAACCATATCAACTGATTCATTTGATGTACAACGAGTTGATTAATGGTTAGAAACCCAGTTCCAGATGCTTTGAAGAATTGGAATATTTGCACAAATACAGGTGCGAAAATCCATGCTGCAAAAAGCGATACAAAAGTTCCCACAACATCAACGAGCTGCAGCAACAAACCTTTCTTATATCCAATATAAAGGGTCACCGCAAACCAAATAATAATAACCCCATTTAAGTAACCCATCCAATCATTGGGAAACATCACCATAAAATCACTCCTTCTTTTTTTATTTAATGAGTTCAACTATTAATTTCAATCGAAATAGTCTATATTATTAGTATGACAACTATTACAATAAAACTAACAGACAAACAGATAAACGAATTAAAATCACGATATTCAAAATATCCAATTCGTTACGATATTCAATACACACACTTCCAAATTAAGGGAAGTGATGTCACCATCACAGCCTACACCAGCGGTAAGGTTGTTTTCAGCGGTGAAGGCGCAGAATTTCACGCTTCATCTTATTCTGATCAAACTTCAAAGCCCAAATCACCGCTTGCATCAACACAGCAGATTGAAGGATCGATGGCAGGCAGCGACGAAGTGGGTACTGGAGATTACTTTGGTCCAATCACCGTCTGCGCTTGTATCGTAAACGAATCTGACTTGCAACGAATTCCCGTTGCGGAAATTGTCGATTCAAAACAAATGACAGACGATAAGATTCGAAAAATTGCTCCAATCCTTAAAAAAGAACTTCAATACAGTCTTCTTATTCTTGATAATAAAAAATACAACCGTGTCCATGACACAATGAACATGAATGTCATCAAGGCAAAACTACATAATCAAGCATTCTTAAATCTTAAAAAACGATATGAAATGCCACCTTACGCAATCATTGATCAATTTATGGCCGAGAAACCTTATTACAACGCACTCAAAGGAGAACCTGAAATATTTCGTGGGCTTATCTTCGAAACAAAAGCAGAGAACAAGTTTATTGCAGTCGCATGCGGTGCAATTATTGCTCGATTTGGTTTTTTAGATTACCTCGATAAACTCTCAACAAAATATGACTGCGTCTTTCCTAAAGGGGCAGGTGCCCATGTTGACACATTTGGAAAAGAATTTGTTAGACGGTATGGAAAAGAAGAACTTGATAATGTTGCGAAAGTTCACTTTGCCAATACAGCACGAATTCTTAACGATGCGTAAGCGAAACACAAATTGCTTTATCAATTTTTCGATAAGAAACACCAGCAGCATCAAGCATGCGCTTCGATACTAAGACAGCATCCGTTCCTGCGTACTTATCATCTTCATAAACAATTTCTTTAATACCACTTTGAATAATTGCCTTGGAACATTCATTACATGGGAACAATGATACATAAATCGTACACCCTTGTAAGGATTGGGTCGCATTCAAAATTGCATTTAATTCTGCATGAACCACATATGCATATTTCGTCGTTTGAAAATCTCCCTCGCGTTCCCAAGGAAACGCATCATCACTCAATCCCGTTGGAAGGCCATTATAGCCAATTCCAACGATTTTTTTTTGCTGATCTACAATTGCTGCACCAACTTGAGTTGAAGGATCTTTAGAACGCAACGCAGACAAATGAGCGAGGCCCATAAAATATTCATCCCAAGAAATGACATTATCTCGTTTACTCATAAAACCCCCTACTTCATAAAACCGCTTAAACGGTTTGCATAATTTTTAAACCCAAGTTCATACCAGCTATTAATAACCGACATATCCAACCTTGGGCTTGATAAGGTACCCGCATGTTGCGTCATCACAACCACAATCCCTACCACAAATACAGCAGATAGTACCATTGTTCCTTTGCGTAAATAATCCCAATCTTTTCGTTTTGAGAAAACAAGTCCACACAATAATCCTGCAATCAATCCCCCTAAGTGGGCTGTTGCACTAACACCTGGTAATGAACTGATAATGAGATTAATAAATAAGACCTGAAAGACTTGAGACATAACTTTAGGGTTACGCATCGCTTTTGTTTCAAATAAATAGACACACATTGCGCCTAACAACGCAAACAGTCCACCACTAATACCAAGACCGATGACACCCTCATCCAGAATAAAGACAAATGCATTACCCATAAGAATACCCGCGATTAGAGTAAAGAGATATTTTTTCCCTTCCATCACAGTTTCCATAACCACGCCTAAATTTCTGAGAGCCATTAAGTTCATGATTAAGTGTAGAAAAGAAATATGAAGAAAACCTGCAGTAATAAATCTGAACCATTCATGAGCATGAACGATAAACGGTTTATAAAAGGCACCTAACATCACTGCAACAGTATTAATGTTTATCTCTGAAACTAAAATTAAGTATTGTGCGAGTAAAAAAACAACAACACAAATCATTGAGATGACATTGGTTACAGGAAAAGAACGGTATCGTGCTTGTTTTTGCATTCTACCGATCGTTTTTTTCAAATTAAGCACTGCCTTTGAAAGCGAGCGATCTGGATTTTGGCTTATTTTTAAAAGTCCACTTAAATCACCGTATGAGGTAAGAAGTTGTGAGGATGAGATAAAATTCGGTCCTACAACCACATTCACATCATCTCCGACTTTATCCTCTTGATTAACACTAATATTAAGCCCTTCTGCCTTTGTTTTAAATACAAGGGCGAGACTTTCACGATGTTTTGAAATCATCTCGCGATCAATATTTGAAAGGGATGTGGAGGTAACCATAATAATCGCATTGTCCTCAACATTTTGATTCACAAGCCAAACCTGTGAACTGTCTTGAGTCATTGAAACCATTTGATATTGAAAATGCTTCATAAAATAGTTTGCGACTTCAATTACCCATGCATCATATTGAGACTTTGTATACATTAATCTAACCTCCTGATTTCCTCGATAACGTCTTTCATTGTTTGAGGTAATTCAGCTTCAAACGTCATAACCTCTTTGCTAACGGGATGCGTTAACGTTAATTTTTGTGCATGCAAGCACTGACCATTTGTTTCCCATGTATTTTTATAACTATATGTTTGATCTCCAACAATAGGATGCTTAATATACTGAGCGTGAACACGAATTTGATGTGTACGACCTGTATCCAATTTACAACGCAACACACTAAAATCATTAAAACGTTCTGTAAGATAGAAATGTGTTACTGCATGCTTACTGTTTTGATCTGTAACTGCCATACGTTGACGGTTTTTAGGATCACGACCAATTGGCGCATCGACCGTAGCACTTTGATGTTTAAATTGGTGATGCACAATTGCCACGTACTCTCGCGAAATTAAACGTTGCTTTAAATCTTCTACTAAAATTTCATGTGCTTCATTTGTTTTCGCAACAACTAATAAACCCGTTGTATCCTTATCAATTCTATGAACAATACCTGGGCGCAATTCGCCATTAAGATCACTCAATTGCGTTGTATGTGCCAATAGTCCGTGAACCAATGTTGGTTGATTTAACGTTGATGGTGATGGGTGAACAATTAAACCTTTTGGTTTGTTAACAACTAAAATTGCATCATCTTCATAAACAATATCTAAATCCATTGGTACTGGAACAATTGAAATTTGCTCCTCAGTAATTTCATACGCCACTACATCATCTTCTTTTAAGCGAAGGTTTGGTTTAACAACATTACCATTTACTGTAATATTTCCATTTTTAATCCATGTTTGTAATACACTACGAGAATAATCTGTTACAGCAAGAGCCATATACTGATCAATTCTCATTCCATCAAACATTTCTTCTACAATTAATTTATTCATATTTTTGACCTCTTTCATCGAGATAGAGTACAACTGCGAGAATAAAAACGCCCACAACCAAACTCATATCTGCTACGTTAAATACAGGAAACTGATATCCAAAGATATTGAACGCAAACATATCACGTACATAGCCATAAATTGCGCGGTCAAACAAATTCCCAAAAGCACCTGCAAACATTAAGGCAATCGCTGTCAAAATGACAGGTTTATCTTCTTTTACATAATAATAAGCGAGCACGATGCAAACTGCTGTTGCAAGTACGATAAAAAGCCATTTCTGACCGTCAAACATACTCCATGCTGCCCCTGTATTACGTACATACCGAAGTGAGAAAAATCCGGGTATAACGTGTAAAGATTCCCATAATGGAATCGTTTTGTCGATCCATGCCTTTGACAGCAAATCGATAGCGATAATCACGACACTCAATAATCCTAAACGTTTCTTCATAACTTCCTCATTTCATGTGTTTATTATAACATTATCGCATATTCATTGCATATATAAAACCCCATCAAAAAAGATGTGAGTCTTCACACCTTCTTAGCATATTTGTTAAGGAATCCTACAAATTCCTCAAATGTATGGACGGAATAAGGATTATCCATTTTAAATTGATACTCATGACCTAAAACATCCGCAACATCTTCATAAAACACAGAAGTCACCGGAACTTGCAACGATTCCAATTTTTCTTGCATTTTTAAACCGTCTTCCATAAAACTCATTTGATTACCATCCGTAATAAATGTGGGTGGAAAATCTTTAGTAACATGATTGAGAATGGATAACGATTCAACGTACGCTGTATCCATCCATGCCTTTTCACCCATGTAAGCCCAAGCCAAGCGACTCATAAAGAAATCTAAAACACCTGAAGAAGACTGCATATTTAAAAGTCCATTTAGATCGTAAGGTCCACAAAATAACGCAATCCCTTTAACATAACTCGGGTTTAATGTAACACTTTGATCAAGCTTTTGCGCATACTGTGAATCGACCTGAACCATCATATATTGAGATATAATGTGTGCTCCTGCCGAATCACCCGCTAAAATTATATTATTCATATCCAAACCGAAAAGATCTGCCTGCGATTGAAGATACTGAATCGCTTCACCAACTTGATGAACAGGAGAAGGGTAGACCGCTTCGGGAGCTAAATCATAGTTTAGATTGATGACACGATATCCTTGATAAGCTAATTGAACTGCATACTCATAGTTATCCTGCTTGTCACCCCCTACAAAAGCACCCCCATGAACCCAAATAACCGTAGGCAATTTTTGGGTGTTCTTCGGACCAAAAAGATCAAACGTATTTCGCCCAGCCGTTGATTCATAGGTCAAATCTGTGTAAACACGAACTTCTGACTCGATTGCTTCATAACCTTCGGGTTTAACTGCCAAACCCCCTTCAAACACTCTTCGAATTAAAAAGGCAGAAGGTGCTGGATCTACGATAAAATACACCGCAACTCCACCAACAATTAATAAAACTAGAGCTAATACCGCTAAAATCCCACGTTTTATACTCGCCCGATTCATCGAATCACATCCACTTGTAGACCCTCAAGCACATCAAATGTACTTTGATTTAATACTGGGTCATAACTATCTGTGCAGGATGTATCTACAATAATTCGCGCCTCAGGACATGCAGCTTTTGCGATAACACACGTACTGATAACACAGATATTGGAAACTAAGCCCATCACCTCGATCTCATCATAGTTTTTTTTATCTAAATAATTACCCAATTCTAAAGAGGCAAAAGTAGGTTTATTAAAAATAATCGTATCCGGCTTCACAAAGGGTTTTAAACGCATATCAAGTTCCCACCCGCTCGATCCCAAAATACAATGTTCAATCGGTAAACGACGCCCTTCTTGCGTTTCAAGATAATTGGATCCGTGGGTATCACGTGTAAACACAAGGTCACAATCTTGTTCATTTTCTAATTTTTCCAGAATATTCAACACCACTTGATTTGCTCCTTCAAAACCAAGCGTCCCCGATACAAAGTCATTTTGAACATCAACGATAATGTTTAATTTTTTCATATTCTCCACCCTTTTTATTTTATTGTAACATAAAAAAGTCCTCGAAGGAGGACTATGCTTTCTCAAGCCATTGTGATGCTTTTGAGTACAGAAGTGTAAGAACCATTGAACTAATCCATGTAACGGAGTAGCTCCAGTATACCCAATCAATTGAATGATTAATACGCATCATTATAAACAAGAATATCTGTCTTAAAATTGTGAAACACGAAATCATGATTATCATTGGAACCATTGTAAGTCCTGCACCTCTTAATGCACCACTTAGAATACTTGTCGTGCTGAGTGCAAAATAGAACGGTACCATAATCCGCAACATGCGTGCACCATACATTATAACCATAGGTTCAGGTGAAAAGAAAGCAATCAGTTGATCTGCATAAATAAAGGTTGGAATTCCGATGATAATCACAATCCCTACCGCTAAAACGAGAGCAGTCCGAACGCCTTCCATAATACGTTCCTTACGTCCCGCACCCAGATTTTGACCTGTGAAGGTCGTTATTGTGAGTGAGAAACTTTGCGTTGGCATTGATAAAAAAGCATTAAACTTATCTGCTGCACTAAAACCAGCGACCGCAGCGGATCCAAATGCATTAATATATGATTGAACCAAAACATTTGAGAATGAAACAACTGTCTGTTGAATTCCAGTTGGAATACCAAGACGTATAATTTCATATAATTTATCACGATGAATTCGTATGTCAGTCATCTTTAGTTGATAAATATCCTCGACACGTAATAAATGTATCCATACTAAGATTGCGGATGTGAGTTGAGCAATAAGCGTTGCAACCGCAACTCCTAAAATCCCCATATCAAACACAATCACAAACAACAAGTCCAACGATACATTAATAAGACTTGAAATACATAGATAAATTAAAGGATTGCGTGAATCCCCGATTGCTCGTAAAATCCCTGCACCGGAATTATAGATAACAAGACCGGTTACACCCCAAAAATAAACTCTTAGGTAAAGGGTAGCCGGTTCCATTATATTTGCAGGTGTCTTGAGCCACCCTAAAAATATCGGAGACATTACCGAACCGAAAAAAGTAAGAAAAACACTTACAATTAACGAAAACGCCATAAAGGTATGAATTGAATCATGCAATTCTTCATCTTTTTTCGCTCCAAAATAGCGAGAAATAAGAATACCAGCACCCGTTGAAATCCCCATAAACAACCCAATAATAACATTACTCAAGGGTGTACTTGCTCCAACAGCGGCAAGTGCTTCTTCACCCACATAGTTTCCAACCACAAAGGAATCGACGGTATTGTATAATTGTTGGAATAGATTCCCAATCAAAAGCGGTATTGAAAACAAAAGCATTTCTTTCCAAATGACGCCCTCTGTCATTGACGTCTTTTTATGAATTTTCATTATAACCTTCCTTCTTAACCATAAATATTATACACGATATTTTACGTAAATCATTAAATTAGCCACTTTTAATCTTGCACATTGTTTATTCCAATGCTATAATACAAAAGCAGTTAATATCAATGCACCAGTGGCGGAATCGGTAGACGCGCACGCTTGAGGGGCGTGTGACGCAAGTCGTGTAAGTTCAAATCTTATCTGGTGCACCAAATATATATTTCACAGAACCAACTTCGGTTGGTTTTTTTTATGGTTTAGTTAAATTCAAATAAAAAAGAGGACCGAAATCCTCTTTTTTATTGTCGTTGTTCAACGACCTGAGACATTATGCGATATCCTTGGTAAAATCCACCAAACCCACCGATAAGCAAGAAATTAATCACACCTACGATATGAACATAATTATGATCTAAGGGTGAAGAAAGCCATGCCCCTAAATTATTAAAACCAATACCGATACACATTGTCATGGCTAACATCGCCAAAATATGCTGTTGGTCATCATTATGAGTATACAAAGCATAACAATTCACAAATGTAATTGCTAAATACATTGCACCCAGTTCTCGTTGCCAGCCGTAGTCAAAACCCCATATCGAGTTCGCAATCATATAACTTGGGAATATCAAATGAGATAACGCTGCCATAAAAAACACAGCCGTCATAACCGTTAAATACCCTTTTCTTCTTTTCATCAATCCAGCTCCCCTGCATTTCCTTAATTATAGAGAAGATAAGCTAATGGTTCAAGTCCCATACTCGTACGACTTAAAATAACCAAATAAACTATTTTCTAATTTTATACGTTTTCTCAGAAAACAAACGAACACAGAGCACACCGATAATGAAATATAATGCCGTTATGATTGAAAGCCACAAATTCAAATTTGGAATATCGCTCAAACGATTGCCATTATAAGCAACCATGACAACAAGAACTTTCACTAAATTATATAGGAATCCTTTTTCTTGCATCGATTCATTATAAGGTTGTAATGTGTAATACATTAGTAAATTATGAACACTGAAAAAAACACTTAAAAGCACTAAGGTAATCATAAAAATTTGAACTTCACCACGTATCGGAATAATTAATTGGATCCCAACCATAAAAGCTACACCTATAATTATGGGTATAAGCGGAATCATATTTAGAAACACAAGTGTCCCTAAACGCCCTACAAACTGTTTCCAAATAATTTCAGGTCGTCGATAAAACGCATAGTTCAATAATTTTGAATCACAATTTAGATAGTATGCACGGGTCATTGACTCCCCAATATTCAGGAGATAGACGATAAAAATATAAGGTCCAATCGATTTAAACATTTCAGTTGAAAATGGATACCAAACTTGAAAATACATATCTGGGAAAAACGATCTCAGAATCGTTAGGCTTATGACACTAACAACCACCACTGCAAGGATGACTAAAAATCTAAAACGTAGCGGTTTAAACCAGAGTCGTCGATGTCGTTCTAAAAAAAGACGATTCAACAGGCCGTAACCTTCATAACGATTAATAACTTGTTCAGATTGATCAAGATTATAATCATCATCAATTCGTAAAATTGTTTGACTCGATTTGAGGTTAATTGACGCTAGACTTTCTTCCGGACTTATTGATTGAAGCATATATAACCCATACGATTCATGAATTTGAGCTTCGCAAATTGGTCTACGAACCAAAAACGCAATCGCCATTAAAACAATGATACCGGCTAAGAGATAAAAAACCACACCTGATAAATAATTGGTAAATAATAATACGCTAAAACTTAGTACTAAACCAAGCACAAATATCGTCTTATGTTTGCCACTTATTTTCTTATGGTAACGGTTAAAATACGCAAGATCTAAACCCTCTGCTACAACTTTTGTCCCCAATACCACAAGAACCATCATGGATGCCACAAGTACACTTTGGTCATACATCACAACAGTAAACATTATCGCAATACAATAGAGTATGCGTTCAATAATGTCTTTGTGCAAACGGAAATTATAATATGACTTAAAGTCAACTTTGAAGGAGCGAATTAAGGTCCATTTTTCAATTGAATCATCACTTGAAATTGTACTTACACACGATCTAATTATGACCAATAGAAACCAAATAAGTTCGATAGGAACCCGCGGCAATGCTTGAGCAAGAATCCCAAAAAAAATAAACAAATAAATAAAATGATTCGCGATCATTTTCAGATAATGAAATACCGTTACAACACGACCAAGCTTCTTTTTTCGTTCTGTATTTTCATAGACATTAGCGTAAATAACCTTCCGTAATGGTTTAATCGAACGCAGATAGTATAGAAATCGATTTGTTCGATTTACAACGTTAATATCTTTTAAAACACTATGATTCATGATTATCACTTAAGATATCAATAATATCTTCCTCAAATGCAGAATCATGCAAGCGACTGGAGTCCAAAAGGGTTGCATTTCCATGATGCAAGATGATCACCTCATCACAAATATCTTTAGCAATCTGCATCATATGCGTAGATAAAACCATAATACAATCCTCTTTGAGCGAAACAAGTTGCCGTTTCATTTCAATGGATGCGACCACATCAAATGAAGTCAGAGGCTCATCAAGAAACAAAACTTTCGGCTTCAACATCATGATGCATAACATTTGTAGTTTATTTCGCATACCGTGCGAATAATCCTTAATCAGTTTATAGCGGTCATCTTGATTGAATTGAATCGTATCAAAATATGCATGTACATCCTCACGTATGAAACCTTGATCTTTATGAATATCAATAAAAAACGTTAAAAACTCAATACCCGTTAAGAACTCGGGCAACATTGGATTGGTGTATACAAATCCAACATCGTGCTGCGTTAACAGGCTCCCATCATCAAAATGAGCCGTACCACTATCACGTGGTATTTCTTGACTAATACAGTTAAAGAAAGTGGTCTTCCCCGCACCATTTCTCCCCAATAACGCATAGATTTTCCCTTTTTCAAGCGTTATGTTAATGTCTTTCAAAACTTCTTGATGATCGAAAGCTTTTGAAAGATTCTTAATCTCTAATTTCATACTTCCACCTCTGTATCGTTACACCAATACATTACCACACCGCAATTCGTGAAGCAATAAAAAATGCACGCTATAGCGTGCATTTAAAGTTTTGTTGTGTTCGATAAGTTTGCAGTGCTTCCAAAGACAATACGGCTTGTTCAAATGTTGTTGAGACAATATGTAGTTCCTCTTTACTCATCATATCGAATAAATAACGATGAGAAATTAAAAAAGTTCCTGTATTGTAATCCTGGTCGGTACTAACCATTGTGAAGCGTAAGTGTTCTTGATTCAAAATTTCTTTAAACATTACAATTTCTTTTTGCGGAAGTTGTGTTAAGAACCAATCATCAACATTCTCTTTCAAATCACTAATTTGAAACGTATGCAAACGTTCTACGGTATAATCATTAACCAGTGTATCACGATATGTCTCATGAACCAGACTTCCATTCACAACATAATCTTTTTCACAGACAACCTGTTGATTCCGGTGACACCCTGTTAAGCCTAACAGCATTACCAAACAAATATATCGCCTCGACCGTTTCATTATTTTAAAACTGCATATGCGCGGACAGGACTTGCTTCCGCTTCAATTTTTAGCGGTACAGCAGAAATGATAAAATCTTTATGGTATCGTAACGAATCTAAGTTATTTAGATTTTCTAAAATCATGATATCCGCATCCATTAGAATATTGTGAACATAATATGGTTCTAAATCGGGTGATGGAATATCCATTCCTACCATTTTGATTTGTTTTTCTACGAGAAACATTGCCAGTTCCTCCGTAAAAATCGGGTGATCTTCAAAATAAGCTTTTTCACCGCGTCGCTCATCAAATCCCGTGTAAAACACTACCACGTCCCCTGGGTTAACCAAGAGTTCGTAGTCAGGTTTATAATCAATTTCTTTCTGATTGCGAACATCAATCATCACGCCACGACCAATAAAACGGTCAATTGGGAAATTACTGATAAAGCGCTCATCACCTGATAAATGCATCGGAACTTCCACATGGGTTCCTGTATGTAAAGATGCAGTTACTGAGTAGTTTGTATAACCATCATCTTCAAAGCATGCATCCAGATCAAATTTCGTTTTCGTATCTCCTGGGAAAACCCCAGTTGCTTCATTAAATGTTTGTGTTAAATCGATAAGTTTCATATATTTTATCCCTCGTCCCTATTATAACGAAAAATTATGTGAATGCTAGTGTGAAATTATCGTATTTATACACACAAACATCCTGACTCCCGAGTCTTTTAGACTTTTTAATCTCATATTAAAAAGTGACACACATATGTTCCACCCATAAACATCACTCTTTACGCCTTCATTACACATATTTAAACTTTCATGTAAAAATGCAAGAAATACTCAAAGTGTCAATGATACGAAACACTCTCAAAATTAAAATCGAAGTTTTGCCTCTTTTTTTGGTTTAATTCGTTCCAACACCTTGGAAATAAGCAATACAAGAAGACTATTTACCACCATTGCCGGAAGAATGATTCCAAAAAGAAACACTTCGAATGGTAGTTGTATCCCACCTAAGACTTGCACGACACTTAAAAATATCACACCCGAAACAAAGGTTCCAATACTCGAAATAAAGCAATAGGTTATTTTTTGATTAAATCGATTTATAAGAAACTGATAAGTGTAAAACACAAGTGGACCAGTCATTAATTTATCCACCACATTCGCAATTTCACCTCCAGGCATCGAAGTTGTCATTGCAGTTAAAAATCCGCAAACGATGCTAATGACGAGCACCTCACGAAAGGATTGCAGTTCAAACAGGGCAAAGAAAAAGAATGCAAGCATAAAGTCGGGTTTCATCAGACCAACAGCACCAGGGACCGTGATATGTAATACAAGACCTAATGTCAGAAACAAGGTCGAAATGGTTAAATTTTTAATTTTCATTTTATTTTCTCCTTTATCATGATTTTTAAATTGATTCACGTCACTTCATACCACAGTCATCACCTCCCTTAGAACAAAAAAAACTTCACCCATACAGGGCGAAGTCTTCGCGGTACCACCTGAAACACTACGTAAAATACGTAACTCAATAGGAATACAAACATATTCCTGTCCTGTTAACGGGGACAACCGTCGTAAACTACTTACCGAAGTGTTCATTCCGCCTTTCATGAGGCCATTCACTTTCGAAGTAAGATCTGTTCACACCAACCACAGACTCTCTGGACATACTTCTTGAAAGCTACTCATCTCAATCATAAAGTTTGTTATTAATGCAATAATATCACGAATAAGCTTACTGTCAAGCATTAATTAAGGTTTTATAAATCCATCCGGAGTCATCTCAAGAACATCTTCAAATACATGATGGATAAGTTGACGGTCATGGGTAATACACCATACCGCTCCTTTATAGTCCTCCAGCATTTCATAAATTGCCATCAATGAAAACGGACTAAGATTTCGAGTTGGCTCGTCCAACAATAATGCATCAGGTTTAGTACGTAAAACTTTCAACAGCGAGATTTTTGCCTTTTGACCTCCCGATAAAAATTCGACCGGGGTTTCCATCTCATCTGAAGTAAAGTTCAATCCCCCTAATGCATAGCGAACCTTAGTGATTGCATCTTTATCACAAGAGTCAAGACAATTTTCAATCGCATTTTTCTTAACATCAAGATTTCGATGGTAATCTTGATGCATAATACCAACATTACCGGTTATAGATTGAACAATTTCATTAAATAAAGTTGTTTTGCCACAACCGTTAGGCCCTACAATCGCAATCTTCTCACCCGACGTCAACGTATACTTATAGTTATTTCCAATGATACTACCGTTCATGAATAATCGGTCAATGTCAAACGCAAACACAACTTTTGAGGACACATTCGTTTGCGGAAGCTTTTCGATCTTAATCGCCACCTCTTGATCACGGTGAATCAACGATTCTTGCTTTAAACGTTGTGCCTTTTGAACTTTCAAATTCTTCATTTTCTTTTGCAGACCTGGATCTGCACGATTTACATTTTGAAGTTGATGACCAACTTTTTGATACTGCTTTTGCCACTTCGCTTCTTGTTTTGCTTGAAATCGCTTCTGAAATCGTACCTGTTGGTTATGATGGGACAAAGATCGATTGCGACTTTGAATATATTCATCATAAGAACCTTCAAACAGAGTTAATTTTGAAATTGATTTACGGTGTAATTGTTCAAAATGAAGCACTCTATTGGCACTATGCCTTAACGTTTCAAGATCATGTGATACAAAAATAATGGGTGCTGTTTGCACGTCCATCCAAGCTTCAAACCATATCAAACCATCCATATCTAAATTATTAGTTGGTTCGTCCAACACATAACAGTCGACCGCTTGCATCTGCAATTTTAATAATTGAATCCGAACACATTCACCGCCACTTAAAGATGCCATACTACGGTCATAGTCGTGTTCCGTCAACATAGGCACCATGGATAAGAACAAGGGCACAAAATCCCCAAAACGTTCCCATGAGTCCTCCAGCACAAACTCAAGAATTGTTTGAGATCGCTCCGCCACACTTAATTCCTGACCGAGATACCCAAAAACAATCGACTCTGGATGCAAATCCCGACTCACTTTTAAATTACTTATTTCAGGACGGTTTACCAGTGATTTAAGAAAAACACTTTTACCATTGCCCTCTTCCCCAACGACACCAATACGATCACCACGATTTACAGACATAGAAAAAGACGCGATAAGATCACGTCCCTGCTTCGTCTTAACATCTAGACTTATGTTAAACATAGAAAAACGCCTCCTTTTATTTATTATGTTTTAACGTAGGCGCATTTCCCATAAGTCTCACCGGATAGCAATCTGCTACCTTTCTAGTCTAATAAAATATAACATATCTTATCTATTCGAACAAGTAAAAAGTTCTCATACGATAACTTTAGTGTTTAACTTTACTTTTAAATTTTACTTTGACGCTTTCAATCGCTTGATCAAATTCTTCAATTTTCATTAACTTAACAGAAACAAAATAAACGAGCATTCCAATCAATACTACGAATACAAGTCCTGTTACCAAACTAAACTTAGGACTAATGAATGGGTAAGCGAAGAAGACCACCGCTGCCATAATTGATCCCGAAATAATCAATTTTAGAACTGTTTTGAAAATATACTTATTATTGAAATCGCCAATCATCTTGTACAAGAAATAATAAATGAGAATAAAGTATACGAGTTTTGAAATACTTGTACCAAGAGTTAAGCCCGGTAGCCCCATAAACTGAACAAAGAATAAACTCGCAACGATGTTTGACGCAACGGAGATTGCTCCATAAACAACAGGTCGGCGTGTATCACCTAAAGAGTAAAAGACACGCAATAAAATCATCGCATTCGCATTCACAATTAATCCCAGACATGAAGCAATTAATACATTAGACGTTAAAACAACTGCTTCTGGGGTGAATGCACCACGGCCAAAAAACAATTGAACCAAAGGTTTTGATAATACCATCATTCCAAGTGTTGCCGGAACAACAATCATATTCACTGCTATAAGCGTATTTGAAATCGAATTCTTTAAGCCCTCATCATCTCCATTAGCCGCAAACTTCGCCATTGCAGGAAAGAGCACCGTAATAATTGAACTTACAAAAAGACCAATTATTGAGTCGCTAATTTTATTTGAGTAATTCACAATCGAAATCCCACCTTCAATAACACCGGAAGCAATGGTCTTATCAAAAATTGCATTAACTTGATCAATTGACGATCCAATAATAACAGGAACCGCCATTACAAGCATGATCTTAATATGTTCATCTCGAATTTTTAATTTAAATTGATGTTTATAACCCGATCGTTTGGCAATCAGATAGATAAAAAATGACTGGCTAGCAATCGCAAGTGTTACACCATATGCCAGAAGGTAAACAGAATTTCCTTTCGATAAAATAATACTTATAACAATGACAATATTCATGATGACATAACTGATACCATGAGCTGCAAAGCGTTCTTTAATTTGAAGATAACCTTGTAATACCGCTAAAATTGTTTGAAAGAACACAGCAAGTAATGTGATGCGTGTAAATGATACCGCCAAAGCCATTGTCTCGGCATTAAATCCTGAAGCAAAAACACGTACTAAAGGTTCTGTAAAGATTTCCGCCAATATAATAACACCCACAAAGACTACAAGTAAGATATTAATGATATTACTGGTGAACGCCTCTGCTTTATCATTACCTTCACGTTTATGAATCTTACTAAAAATCGGAATAAACGAAGTCGTAATTCCTGTTGCAATAAAACTAAACAACGAATTCGGAATTGAAGATGCAATGATGTATGCATCTGTAATCGCTGTTGCACCAAAATACTTCGCCAATAACAACTCTCTAAAAATTCCAAAGAATTTATTAAACACCATCAGCAATATTAATACTATTGCGTTCTTTTTCATAAAATATAATCCTCTCTTAAACTCATAAAATGAGATCTTTGATTTATGTTTTTATTTATTTTATATATGCATAAGACATTATATCATAAATCCCTTTAAAAACTGATGTGCTCACAAAGAGATCATGATAACAATAAAAAAACTCTTGATACTATTTCAAGAGTAAAAACATTTGGTGCGACTTACAAGAATCGAACTTGTGACACAGCGCTTAGGAGGCACTTGCTCTATCCACTGAGCTAAAGCCGCATTACAACCTAAACTACAATATCGTATTTTCGATACAGCCGGCTTGCAACATTTTGTGGAACAAATCCTTTAAGGTCGCCACCATAACGGGCAATTTCACGTGCTACGCTTGAAGATATGTACGAGTATTTAGGTGACGCAACCAAAAACAAAGTCTCAATCGTTTCATTTAAAACACGATTTGAAGTCGCTAATTGTAATTCGTTTTCATAATCCATAACCGCACGAATCCCTCTAACAAGAATTGGGCATGCTTGCTTTTGCGCAAAATCAATTGTAAGTCCTTCACCAATCATAACCTCAACATTTGATAGATGACTTAAACACTCATGAGCCATTTCTAAACGCTCCGCCATTGTAAACGTTCCCGATTTTTTTTCATTAACCATTATCGCAACAACAACGTGATCAAACATTTTTGCACAACGCTCAATTAAATCAATATGGCCAGTTGTGATGGGATCAAAAGATCCAGGATACATAACCTTCATAGACATACCTCACTTAGGACTATTATAACGTATTTCGATTTTATAAAAAAGCCAAAATCGGATAGACTTCTAACTTTTTTATTGTAGACGCTAGTTTTTGTAATAGTTTCGGAATGCATTGTGACGAAAACAGAAAAAAAAACACATCTGGGAGTGATGTGTTTTTTTAAAGATCCATCGTCAGTATTATTGGAGGAATACTTAATTTATATAATTTTGAGGAAATAGATTATCTATGAGCGATGGTCTAAAGGACAAGTTTTTTTAGATAGATGAACTATCTATAAACTTATTATACCTTCCCAATGAAAAATGTCAACACTTTTTACAAAAGAATATGTAAATTATACATTCTATGAAAGAATTTACATTGATAGCACTCTTTTTGTTTCTTCATATGCTTCTTTCAATTGTTCTTCGGTTGGTTCCCACTGATATGCAAACTTACGTTCCACAATACCACCGGCATCTACAATCTCCTGTTCCCAATTTTCGATCCAAACGCCTTCGCCCCAATCATACGACCCAAAAAGAACAACGCGTTTTCCAGAAAGCATTGGAAGCAGTTCATCAAAAAACGGTCTAAATTCATACTCTTCAACATTCTCATCATTCATAGCCGGTGACCCTAAGAACAATACATCTGCGTCAATTACGGATTCGGCTGTTACATCCGATACAAAGTCATTACTGCCTTCAATGCCCAAATCTTCTACTGCTTCGTAAATTGAATCCGCAATCATTTGCGTATTCCCTGAAGCTGAATAATACACGATATTTATTTTCATAATAACCTCCATCGTAATTACTTACTATTATAAAATAAAAAATGTTAGTTTACACTAACATTTTTAGATTTAAGCATCACCAAGTACTTTTTTCACTTCTGCGATTACAGCTTCACCATTCATCGTACCGTATGCACGCATATCGATAACTTCAATTGGTTTTTCTGGTAATTGTTTTTGAACTGTACTTAAATTAAAACGAACTTGAGGTCCTAACAGGATGATGTCTGCATCAGCACCAACGCGTGCGGCTTCACTTACAGCGTGAGCTGATATTTCTACGTCATATCCTTGTGCAGCAGCTGCTTCTTGCATTTTTGTAACAAGGATACTTGTTGACATACCTGCTGAACATAATAAAATAATTTTTCTCATAATATCCTCCTCGATATGAAACTATTATAACAACAAAGGGAAATAGTGTCTATAAGAAAGCGTTAACATTTCCAATCATTTCTTCCCAGTAAGGATCCCCATGATGTTTCTTGTAATCGCTTTACCTAACTCGTTACCGATGGTACTCATCGTACGATTCATTCCCTTTTCAATCGGTGTCTGACGGTGACGAGTTGTGGTCTTCTTACGGTTTTGTAATTTTTCTTTTTCTTTTTCTAATTTTTGTTTCTCTTTCTCAAATGCGAGACGTTCTTTTTCAAGTTCTAAATTTACTTTTTCTTGCTCCTCTTCAATCCCTGCTTGAGTCATTTTTTCTGCTAAAGACTCATACGCTGAAAATCGATCAATCGACTCCATGTATTTTTGATTAAAACTACTGTTTTGAATCATTGATACCCGCATGCTTGCATCCACTTCAGCCATAAGACTCTGTGGTGGTAACACGAAGGCACGTTCTGCAATTTGTGGCGTACCCTTTTCATCAAGCGTTGAAATAATCGCTTCGCCTGTACCCAGTTCCATAATAGCCGTCTCAGTATTAAAATTAGGATTGGCTCTAAAGCTTTGAGCAGCAGCTCTCACTTGTTTTTGTTCTCCTGGAGTGTACGCACGAAGTGCATGTTGGATACGGTTTCCGAGTTGACTTAAAACACGGTCAGGGACGTCTGAAGGACTTTGAGAAATAAAATAAACACCAACACCTTTTGAACGAATCAACTTAACTACAAGTTCAATACGATCCACCAGGGCTTTTGGAACATCTTTAAACAGGAGATGTGCTTCATCAAAGAAAAACACCATCTTAGGTTTCTCTACATCCCCTACTTCAGGTAATGTTTCAAAGAGTTCCGATAACATCCAAAGTAAAAAGGTTGCATAAAGGGTTGGTTGACGAAACAACTCAACACTATGAAGAATATTAATCATACCGCGACCATTTGAATCCGTACAAATCCAATCTTGAATATCTAAAGCCGGTTCACCAAAGAAAATATCTGCGCCTTGTTCCTCTAAGAAAACAACCTTACGAACAACCGCCCCAACTGTTTGTGTCGACATTAAACCATATTGTGCAGCAAGTTCTTTATTGTTTTGGTAAACATAATCCAACATTGCTTTTAAATCCTTGATATCAAGCAACAACAACCCTTGTGCATCCGCAATTTTGAAAACTAAAGATAACACACTTGCTTGCGTTTCATTAAGATCCATAAGCTTTGAAAGCATGACTGGACCCATTTCTGAAATCGTAGTACGAACAGGAATACCACCCTTACCGTAAATATCCCAAAACGTTACAGGAAACCCTTTATACTCAAAACCATCCACGCCAAACTTTTCAACGCGACTGGACACATTAGGATTATCAACCCCTGCGGAGGCAAGTCCGGACACATCACCTTTAATATCCGCTAAAAACGTAGGAACACCTAAGTCACTTAATGCTTCGGTTAAAACTTTCAATGTAACTGTCTTACCGGTACCTGTAGCACCGGTGATCAGTCCATGACGATTTAACATCTGCGGTAAAATATACACAGGCGCATCGCCCTGTGCAATCCATATTTTATTTTCTTTTAACATGATGATCTCCTTATTTTATGTTTCTATCTCACTAATTGCATTGTACCATGTGCCTAAAAATAAAAAAAGAGCCACAGCTCTTATTGAATTTTCTTGTGAATGTCAATAAGTTCTGTAGCCATAATTTTTAATACTTCTGCGCTCATCATTTGATCTTCAGCATGAATCAACAACAAGTTCACTTGAGTTGCGCCATTTTGAGCTTCTTGTTGAATTAATTGTGCATGAACACGATGTCCCTCAACAAATTGTTCTTCACCTTCAGCCATAAGCTGTTCTGCACGTTCGAAGTCGCCCTCTTTCGCTGCCTGAATTGCTTCCACAAAACATGAACGAGCCGACCCGTTAAATGAAATCATTTGAAAACTAAGTAATTCTAAACCTTCCATGATATTCTCCTTTATGTACATTGTCATTATATCAAATTCATTTTCAAATTGGTAGCCCCATAAACTGAAATAATATTTCATTCAATTCCTTTAAATAAAGGACGTAAACCCCTTACAAGCTAAGTGTGGTTTGAAATGTTTTTTCTATATATTTCAAAAAACAACCATCGACTGCCTCGAGCGATTGTGATAAACTGTGAATATATAAAAAAAACACCAACTGGTGTAAATGTTATGGTGCCGGCTAGAGGACTTGAACCCCCAACCTACTGATTACGATTCAGTTGCTCTACCAATTGAGCTAAGCCGGCGTGATTAAATTGTACATCTCATTTACATTCAAATCAAGACCCTAGGAGAAAAAATATGAAATTATACGTAAAACAACACGTACTCTCGATTCGTGATCGATTTGACGTCAAAGATGAGTACGGTACTACCCTATATTCAGTGCATGGTTCGATTCTTACGATTGGTCGTAAATTCACAATCACAGACGCGACACAAACCCCCGTTGCAACCGTGAAGCATAAACCATTCCATTTTCTATCTCAATACATCATCAGCACAGCCGATCACAATGTACTTTTGAAAAGAGATTTGTCTTTATTCAGAATGAAATTCTCACTTAGACATCTAGACTGGAAACTCAATGGTGATTATCTTGGACATCGCTATAGCATCACTTCTCATAACAAGACATTGATGACCCTCTCCAAGAAATGGTTTAGTTGGGGCGATAGTTATGAACTGAATATTCACGATGACAACAATGCATTACTTTGTCTTTGTATTACGATTGCGATTGATGCGGAACTTGCGAATTTAAGACGCACTACGCAAACGACACAAAACTCAAACACATAAAAAGAACGGAAACATCCGTTCTTTTTTTAACTTTCTTTACATACATTCCCTGTAACTTCAATTTCAAGTTCCTTAAACCCAGATAACTCACCTTTTGTTCGTGTTAGTTGATGGTGTTCAAGTTCAATGATCACAATTTCCGCTGTCGACTTTACGGTACACCCTAAAGCCACATGACCTCCGAGAACTTTAAATTCGGAGTCACTGATGGATGCATGAAGATGATGACCCCCTTGAGAAACCGTTCCAACGCACGAAACAATTTCATAGGGTCCTTGCAATTGAATTTCTTTTTTGTTGTGACCTTTACGAAAAACAACACTGGATAAACTTCCAACGCATGTCCCTATATATCCTGATGTAATTTGAAATTTCTTACAGTAAGCATCAATTCCTTGTAATAGATCATCACCAGGCATTAAACGAATTACATGTTCTTTCATATTCCCACCGTCCTTATTCTTTATTCTACTTGTTTTCACGCAAAGTCTCAATTAGATTCAATTTCATTTTTCTTCACAAAAAATTCACCCGGGAAATATTATGAAATAATCGAGAGTCCCGAAGCGTCAAAATAGTATATATCATGGAAGACTTCTTCAATCAATGTCCTGTCATGTGTTACCGAAATAATCGCACCTTGATACTCATTGAGTAAGTTGTAAATAACCCCGACACTCAAAGGACTTAAGTTACGGGTAGGTTCATCAAGAACAATGACTTTTGGTTTTTTTAGTACAAGTTTTAATAATGACACTTTTGCTTTTTGACCGCCGGATAATCGATACATTGGTGTGTTCATTTCAATCTCCGTGAACTTTAAACTCCCAAGGTGGTTTGTTATTTTTGAGCGTTCATCTCGAGACCCTTCTACAACACAATTTTCAATCGGCGTAAGATTATAGTCCAGATTGAGTTCGTACGATTGATGCATCACCCCTACCTCATCGTTATCAAATCGTTTCACAATTTGATGCAGTAAAGTCGTTTTTCCGATGCCATTTCGACCGACAATCGCGATACGATCTTGACTGTAAACCGTTAATTCAAGATCATGTGCTAAAACATTTTCTCCGCACTTCAATACATCTTCGTGAAATTCCAATATTTTTTTACGATGGACGGACTCTTGTTCGTCAAAAGAAAGCTTGATCGCACCTTCGAAATCTCGTTTCTCAGGTAAAACGTCTCGTTCAAATCGTCGTTCCATTGATTTAATTTGATGCATTTTTTTCTTCAACAGGCGTCCTTTCGCAGGATCTTGCCGCGTTTGCGTACGTTGACGATGTTCTACTTTTTGATATAACTTAAGCCAACGTTCTTCTTGTTTTTGTTTTTCCTTTTGGCGCATCTTTAGATCATGGTTGTGTTTTTGAATATGACTTAGAAAATCTTCAGAGTATGCTTGGTATGTTCCCTCATACACAGTAACACGAGAACGTGTTTTACGATGGGTCTGTTCAAGATGTACAATACGATTCGCACATGTTTGTAAGAGCATAATATCATGCGATACAAAGATAATCGGAATGGTTTGCGAAAGCATCCAAGTTTCAAGCCAAATCAACGTATCCAAATCTAAGTCATTGCTGGGTTCATCAAGTAGATAACAATCACAAGGATGGACCATCAACCTTAATAATTGGATTCGAACACGCTCGCCACCACTATAGGTACGCATTGATCGGTTTAAATCTCCGAGTTCAAAATGGGGTAAAACTTCTTTTAAGAATCGTGAGACATTACCGTATAACTCCCACTTCTCGTTGATTATATAAGCTAATGCATCCATTTCAAGCTCATTCTGAGTCATTTCTTGATTTAAATAACCAAATACAACCGTATGACTGCTTACTGTTTTCGTTACATAGAGATCTTTAAGTGACGCATCTTGAGCGAGAGCTTTCAGTGTTAAACTTTTACCATTTCCCTCTTCCCCAATTAACGCAACTCGATCATTTTGATTTAAAGACATAGAAAAAGGCGCGATAAGCTCGCGCCCTGTTCCCGTCTTAATATTAAGACTAAAATTAAACATGACAAAACTTCCTCCTATTTTATGATTAATGATTTAGAAAGATTTTCTGTCCATGTTCCCACCGCCTTATTAGTGATACTATAACCAAAAACAAAGACGCTGTCAAATAAGTCATTTAAAGACCGAGTATTTCACCGATCAGTTCAATTAAGGTTTGTTCATCCGTGACAACTGTACCCTTAAGCTTGATAAGGCCTACAGTGTATAGATTTACATAAGAAAATTGTGATTCCGCAACATCACGCAATGCGTTGATTTTCTCAACATTATTTGCGCCTTGTTGTCGACTATCCGTATAAAGACCAATCATAGGTATGTTCGCTTGATATGCAACCCCAACCTCGGATGCAACACCCGCATCGATTGTTTGACCGTCCAACACCGCAATAACAAGATCTGACTTCAAAAGCGCATCAGTATCCGCTTTCGCAATCATCATTGAATTCGCATAACTGTTTTTATCGTTAATTTCCATCTGTTCCTGCGGAAGGTACACTTCCAAGTTTGGATAAGCAGATCGAATTTGCGAAACCACTTCCGCATTATAACGAAACTCCATATGGGTAAACAACGGACTTGCAAAATAAATTTTCTTCATAATATCCCCCTTTTAATGTTCGTCTGAAGTATGCAACTTCACAGCTGAAAACATGTTACGTGCAATGTTAACACCGTGATCTCCAATACGCTCAAGAATACCTAAAATATCAATATAAATTGAACTTGTAACCTTCGCATCACAAATTCCCTCCGCCATACGTTGGAAGTGTTTTTCACGATACTTTTCTTCGATAAGATCCATATACTCCTCATCACGGCATAGTGAATCAAAGCCCGATAAATCTTCACGTTCAAAAATCTTCGTAGAACGCTTCAACATATCCATAAGGAGTTGATACATGGTATCCAAATCACGAAGTGCATCTTCAGAAAACGATTCGCGATTCTCAAAACTCATTTTGTAGAATTCTACTAAGTTTGTTGAGAGATCACTCATGCGTTCGTAATTTTTTATAATTTCTAAGTTTTTCGTATATTCTTCGGTAATATGACCTGAAACATCTGTTTGTTTCGCAATCTCAAGCAAATACTTCGTAAGATCAGTATCCAAACTGTTAACCATTTCCTCAAGTTGCATCACAACATCATAATCTTCCATATCACGTGAATGTAAGAATTGATTTGAAGTTTCTACAGACTCTAAAACCAAATCTGCCATTTTAACGATTGTTTTACGCGCTAATTGAAGCGCACCTTCTGGGAATGTTCCAATTAAACCGTAATCAAGAGGCTTAATTTTCTCACGTTCTTTGATTTTATCTTCTCCTGGAATTAAAAACTCCATAAGACGAATAAATGCAGGTACAAAAGGTATAATGACAATCGCAAATATGAGATTAAAGAAGAAATGGTTCAGTCCTACCGCAAATGCCGGTGAACCGCCAATTAATTCATTAACACTTACAATAAATGCTGAGTATGGCTCAATTAATATCATAACAATAATTGCACCTGTAAAGTTAAAAATTACATGAAACCATCCGGCACGTCGAGTTGATACAGAACCACCGATGGATGCAAGCACTGCCGTAAGGGTAGTCCCGATATTTGAACCAAATACAAAAGCTGAAGCAGCGACCATCGACATCCCACCGTTTGCATAAATTTTTTGCACAAGCGCAATCACAGCCATTGAAGAGTTAATAACCGCGGTCGCAATCGTACCTGCAAAAAGCGCAAGCCAAGGACTTTGAGACATTTTAAGCATAAATGCTTCAAAGAATGGGTATTCTTGAATCAAAATAAGCTTATCACTCATAAGCTTTAGACCCACAAACGTAATTCCAAAACCAAATAAAATCTGTCCGATATTTTTATACTTCTTTCGCTTTGAAAATGCAATGATCATTGCACCTACAAATAAAAAGTAAAAACCTAATTCATCAACATTTAAACCAATCATTAATGCCGTGACAGTCGTTCCTACGTTTGCGCCAATTGAAATACCAATTGCTTGATCCAAACGCATCAATCCTGCACGAACTAAACTAATCGAGATAACAGTCGCAGCGGTACTGGATTGCATAATTGCGGTAATCGCAACTCCAACCAAAATTGCCATAACGGTATTACTCGTGTATTTTTCAATATAATCTCGTATTTTAGGCCCTGCGGCTTCCTTTAATCCCTCCCCAAGGAACTTAATCCCGAGAATAAAAAGGCCGAATCCACCTAGAATGACATTAATACCCAAATCCGAAAATGACGGATTTTGAGTTGCCAAGAATAAACTATTCATTCTTTCCTCCATAAAAAAAATTTAGACCATCACCATAATATCACAATATCATTCAAGCATGGTACATATTTCTTTAAAAGAATGAAAAGAAAAAACTGAAACTTTAAGGTTTCAGTTTTAGAATTAGTTATTTGATTTTAGAATTACATCTTCTCGATTCGCATGCACACCAACTGCGGAATGCACATAGCGCGAAACATTAACACCATGATCACCAATACGCTCTAAAATACCAAGAACATCAATAAAGATGGAACTCGCAACTTTTTCATCACAAATCCCTTCCGCCATACGTTGGAAGTGTTTCTCACGATATTTATCCTCAATCAAGTCTAAATACTCCTCATCGCGAATTAAAGCCTCAAAACGCGTTAAATCCTCAGTATCAAAGATCTTAAGAGAACGACGCATCATATCCATTAAGAGTTTATACATAGTATCCAAATCGTGCAATGCATCTGCTGAGAAATTCTCACGGTTCTCAAAAACCATGCGATAGAATTCAACTAAGTTCGTTGATAAATCACTCATGCGCTCGTAATTTTTAATAACTTCTAAATATTTTGTATACGTATCCGCAATATGCGAATCTGAATTACTATGCTTCATAATCTCCAACAAATACTCCGTTAATTCCGTATCCAACTGATTCACCATACCCTCAAGTTGCATCACGATTTCATAATCCTCATCATCTTTTGAATGAAGATATGCATGCGAAGCATCAACTGCTTCGAGCACTAAATCACCCATCTTGGTTGTACGTGCCTTCGCTAATTGAAGGGCACCTTCTGGGTAAGTATGAATAATGTCACGATCAAGGGGTTTCAGTTTTTCACGACTTCTAATTTTATCTTCTCCAGGTATTAAAATCTTAAGAAGACGAATAAAAGCAGGAACAAACGGAATAACTAGAATCGCAAAGAAGAGATTAAAAACGAAATGCGCAATTCCCACTGCCATCGCATCCGTACCGCCCATTAATGCATTAATTTTTAAGATAAACTGTGAATAAGGTGTTACAAACAGCATCATCAAGACTGCTCCAATAACATTAAACATTGTATGGAATAATCCAGCACGACGTGTCGCAATCGAACCACCCATTGACGCGAACAATGCCGTTACCGTTGTACCGATATTGGAACCAAATACAAATGCAGTTGCTGCCACCATCGACATACCACCGTTACCATATATCTTTTGAACAACCGCAATTGTTGCGGAAGACGAGTTAATGATCCCCGTGAGCACTGTACCGCCCAACATTGCAAACCATGGATGATCGGATAACTGAACCATCAATGCTTCAAAGAACGGCATTTGCTGTATCAACATCAGTTTTTCACTCATAATTTGTAACCCGACAAACGTTAAACCAAATGCAAGAACAACTTGACCATAATTCTTAATATCACGACGTGAAGCAAAGAGCACCATCATCGCACCGATAAACAGGAAGAAATAACCCATTTCATCAATATTTAGACCCACGATAATTGCTGTTACTGTTGTCCCAATATTAGCACCCAACGAAATCCCAATTGCCTGGTCTAAGCGCATCAACCCCGCACGAACAAGCGAAATAGAAATAACCGTTGCAGCGGAACTGGATTGCATAATTCCGGTAATCAACGCCCCTATTAAAATCGCAGAAAAAAGGTTGCTTGTATATTTATCAATATAATCGCGCATGCGATTTCCCGCAACTTTTTTAAAACCATCCCCTAATAAATTAATTCCCAACATAAACAAGCCGAATCCACCTAAAATAACGTGAATTCCTAAATCCATAATAGACTGTGATTGTGCAGCCAATAATTGCATAGTATGCCTCCATTTATAAAATTCGACCATCCACATAATACCACGTGAAAAAACGGTGAATATGAAATTAAATTAACATTTCTTTTTTTGTGACATTAAACATACAAAATTCCATTCTAAAACAGCCTCAACGACGCTTCATATGTAAGATTGGGAATGGACGTCCTGCTTCATCAAACTCAGAGCGTTCAAATACTTCAAAGCCTAAATGTTCATAAAATCCTCGGGCTTGATAATTTTGTTCATTCACATCCACACGATCAACTGCGTATTCTGAAATTGCATATTGGATTAAACGAGAACCAACACCTTGCCCACGTGCTGAAGCATCAAGAAAAAGCATTTCAACTTTACGATCTAAAACTCCCATAAATCCCGTAATCGTATCATGATCTTCATATACGACAACCGCATCCATTGAAGCAAAAGCTGTATGAACTTCGGGACGCATCGCATCAATCATTTCTTCTGTGATAAAATCATGTGTATCACGCACAGACTGTTCCCACACATCTACAAGACGCATCACATCATCTCTATGTATATCTATCGTTCGAATCATCTCATCACCTCTTATCCTTATTATAACGGTTAAGGCATGGTTAAAACGGACATTTTAACGAGAGTTCTGTGTATTCTCAAGATAAAGGCATTGATAACGTAAAAAAAACATGACCGAAGTCATGTGTTATTTTATATATGGTGGAGCTTAACGGGATCGAACCGTTGACCTCCTGCGTGCAAGGCAGGCGCTCTCCCAGCTGAGCTAAAACCCCAAGTCATATTGTCAAGTTAAAATGGTGGGCCTGAATGGATTCGAACCAGCGACCTCACCCTTATCAGGGGTGCGCTCTAACCAACTGAGCTACAGGCCCATTTCCTTGACTGCCTTAATAATATACCACCCAAAACATAGCGTGTCAATAAGATTTTCAAACAAATATCACTTTTTATAACTGTGTTCTTTTACATCACCATTCACGTCTAGATTAACGTCAGAAACAAATTAATTCACCATCCACAACGCAAATCAGACATGTTCTGATCACACTCAATTGATTAATCAAAAAAACACCAAAACGCACAGTTCCTACAGTTCATGAGACCTTTTAATTTTAAATCTTAATATAGTGTTCTAATTTTTCAAACATTTGTTTAATTCCTCAAAAAAAAAAACGCTCGTATTGAGAAAGAATTCTCTATATGAACGTTTATAAATATATAAATTGGTGGAGCTTAACGGGATCGAACCGTTGACCTCCTGCGTGCAAGGCAGGCGCTCTCCCAGCTGAGCTAAAACCCCAAAATTTAAATAAAAGAAATGGTGGGCCTGAATGGATTCGAACCAGCGACCTCACCCTTATCAGGGGTGCGCTCTAACCAACTGAGCTACAGGCCCATTTCTTAACTGCTTTAATAATATACCACTCTCAAACACCCGTGTCAACACGAAATGGACCAAAACAAACAAATAAAAAAAATAAATCATAAACGTGATTTTACCGATGCATTCTGTCCTGCAAAACATAAAAAAAGCATCCTAGGATGCCTTTAATTTAACAATTAATCACGAATGTATGCATTGAACATCCATAAGTTCTTGCCAAGATCTTGTGATACTGCAGTAAAGTAGTCTGCTGTTCCAGGATCGTTTGCTGCTTCAGCAAGTTCAACGAGACGTAATGCGGAACGATTCATGTGTTCAAAATCCACAATCAAGTGTTCAAATCCTTCTTTTGCGGTTTTCCATGATTGATCCAATTCTTTAATTGAAGTCATTTTAAGTACTTCCGCTAAATTACCTACAGGTTTTGATCCGATTGTTAGAAGGCGTTCAGCAACTTCATCAATGCGTTCTTCTGCTTCTTCATAATATGTGTCCATTTGCTCATGAACCGGGAAGAAACCTTCACCTTTTAAGAACCAGTGGATATTATGAATTTTCATACCCAAAACAATTTGATCCGCTAAAAATACATTCATTTCTTCATACAAGTTATTCATCTCAAAATCCTCCTATAGGTATAGTATAACGCCGATACCCAGATATTTGCAATGAAATGACCGTGATAATCTTGTATCAAGTCATCACATAATTGAATTCAAGAACAACTCAGCGACATCATAAAAAAAAACGACATTAGATGTCGTTTGTTATTTGAAATTTGGTGGAGCTTAACGGGATCGAACCGTTGACCTCCTGCGTGCAAGGCAGGCGCTCTCCCAGCTGAGCTAAAACCCCATGTATTTCGTGTATTTATAATATCATAGGAATCTAAAAAAAACAATAGTTAATTAAGCAATATAGTATATATTTTTAATATTCCGACACCTCCTTATTCAAGCGCCACTAAGCGTTAAACAAAACAGTTTCCAGTCACAGATGCAAAGAAGCGTTAACACCGCTTAAACCGCCCTAAAAAGGCTTTCTGAGACATCATAACATTAATAGAATCCACTCATCATTAACTAAGTGAATAAAAAAAAAGCCATTCGATGAATGGCTATTAATTTAAAATTGGTGGAGCTTAACGGGATCGAACCGTTGACCTCCTGCGTGCAAGGCAGGCGCTCTCCCAGCTGAGCTAAAACCCCAAAATTTTATTTAAAGAAATGGTGGGCCTGAATGGATTCGAACCAGCGACCTCACCCTTATCAGGGGTGCGCTCTAACCAACTGAGCTACAGGCCCATTTCTTAACTGCCATAACAATATATCATCTATGAATAAGGGTGTCAATTGATATTTGTGAAATAGTGAAATTTCCTTTAAAAAGCTTCTTTGAGGTGATTTTAGAGCCACACCAGCATAAAAAAAACTCCCACCGAAGTGAGAGTTTCCAAAATTGAAAATCTTTGAGATTAACGTTTTGAGAATTGAGGTGCACGACGAGCGCCGCGTAACCCTGGTTTTTTACGTTCTTTAGCACGTGGATCACGTGTAACGAATCCAGCTGCTTTTAACAATGGACGGTAATCTACTGATGCTTCCATTAAAGCACGAGTAATACCATGACGGATTGCTCCGGCTTGACCTGTTAAACCGCCACCTTTAACATTAACATTTACGTCAAATGTATCTTGAGTTGAAGTAACTTCAAATGGTGAACGAACTGTCATACGTAATAGTTCTGAAGGCAAATGCTCTTCAATTGGTTTGTGATTAATTGTAATCACACCTGTTCCAGGAGTTAAATAAACACGAGCAACAGATGTCTTACGACGTCCTGTACCTAGGTATTGTACAGCGTTTTTGTTTTTTGTTGTCATATATTCTCCTATCCCTTAATAACCATTTCCACAGGTTGTTGTGCTGTGTGTGGGTGGTTTTCGCCCTTGTATACAAATAAGTGTGTACGTTGTTTATCGCCTAAACGTGTATGTGGTAACATACCATGAATAGCTCTTTCAACCCATTCGATTGTATATGTTTCGCGCATTGTACGTGTTGAACGTTCTCTCATACCACCTGGGTAGTGTGAGTGATTGTAGTACATTTTCTTATATTCTTGATCTCCACTGACTTTAATTTTGTCAGCGTTGATTACGATAACGTAATCTCCACCATCAACGTTAGGTGTGTATGAAGGTTTGTGTTTACCACGTAATACATGTGCAACTTCACTCGCAAGACGACCTAATGTCATGTTTGTTCCGTCGACGATGTACCATTGGCGTACAACCTCTGCTGGTTTCGTCATAGTTGTTTGACGCATAATAATTTCCTCCTAAACCAAAAGTAGTTTCCGGGGCTACTATTGGCATAAAGTGCCGATTACTATTGTATGCTTTTTATAGGCTCATGTCAAGAAAACAAACTTTATTTATAGTTAACTTTCTTTAAGTATAAACCACAAGCATCAATATTGTAGGAAACACTGTTTTTATCAACTGCTTTGAGCATCTGGGTGATCTCTTCAGCATCACATTTACCACTTCCGCATGCGACACATGTCGCAACAATCATGCGCACCATATAACGGAGAAATCCGTCTCCTGTTATGACAAAGCGAAGGTGATCTCCTGTCACGATTAAATCGAAATCGGTAATCGTTCGAACCTGGTTTTTAATTTCATCAAGACCAGTGGCATTGAAGGATGTGAAATCATGAGTACCAACAAATGATTTCATTGCATCGTGCATTGCTTGAAGGTCTAAGGGTTCATTATACTGATAAACATAATTTCGCTCAAAAAGATTATAAGTTCCCATATTGAGTTGATATTCGTAGGTTTTTGAGACAACATCAAAACGCGCATGAAAATTCGAATCAACTGATTGGATTTCACTAATTTTTATATCATCAGGTAAGAGGGTGTTAAGGGCACGAAATAATTGCTTCTCATCCATATTCACAACATTATCAAAATGAAAGACCTGACCTAAAGCATGGACTCCTGCGTCAGTACGTCCTGATCCACTTATATGAATGGGTACTTTATTGATTCTTGTCAGTACGGATTCAATCTCTGTTTGAACACAACGACCTGAAGGTTGTTTTTGCCATCCTTTAAACATGGATCCATCATATTGAACCGTCGCTTTAAATCGCATCATAAACGACCCAATCCAATCACTGCAATTAACACACCCACACAGAGCACTAACATAAACCAGTCCGAAAATTTAATTTTCAGTTGTTTATAGCGTGTTCTTGTTTTACCGGGATAATAACCACGCGCTTCCATAGCATCCGCTAAATCTTCGGCACGATGGTAAATTGAAACAAATAAAGGAATCAACATCGATATGGCGCCGTTAATTTTTTCTTTAAACGACCCTTCTTTTAAATCAACACCCCGACTTGCTTGCGCATCCATAATTCGTTGCGTATCTTCAATAAGCGTTGGAATAAATCGAAGCGCAATTGAAATCATCATAGCAATCTCATGAGAAGGCACTCCAATTTTTTTTAATGGATTTAATAAGTCTTCGATGCCCAGTGTTAAATCAAGTGGTGCTGTTGTAGCTGTAAGCAGCGTAGTAACCATAATCATTAGAACTAACCGCGTTACAATAAATGCAGTTTGATAGAGGGCTCCACTGTAAATTTTAAAGAAAGCAAATTGAAATAGTAAAGTTCCCTCACGAATCAAAAACATATTCATAACAAATAAAAAGACTAGCATGAATAACATGGGTTTAATGGACTTTAGGATAAATTTAAAGGTTAATTTTGAAGCAAGAATTGCGCAAACAAAAAAGAAGAAAAGGAATACATTTGCCCAAACATTTTTCACCATAAAAATGGACACCATAAGGACAAGCATCGCAATGATCTTGATACGTGGGTCTAATTTATGAATTTTTGAGTCGAGTGGAACATAACGACCTAATGCGATATCGTTCATTTTAAATCCCCCTCAATCATTTGAGCAATCTCATCAAGATCCAAAGATGTGGATGAATTAAAGCCGCCCTTCTTAAGTAGTTGCTTTAATTGAAGGATTTTAGGTGCTACAAATCCCAAAGATTCAAGTTTATTTGAGTCATCAAAGAAATCCTGGACGGGTCCATCGTAAAAGACACTCCCGTGATTGAGCACTAAAACATTGTCCGCATATCTTAGAACATGATCCATATCATGGGTTACCATAATTACTGTTTTTTTCATTTCTTTGTTTAAACGAACAAACAAGTCCATCATATCTTTACTACCCTGCGGATCAAGACCTGCCGTCGGCTCATCAAGAACAATCACATCTGGATTTGTAGCAAGAACACCCGCAATTGCAACGCGGCGCTTTTGTCCTCCTGAAAGATCAAGAGGTGAGCGTTCCCAAATATCTGGATGAATCCCTACAAGATTTAAAGAACGCGATACATTTTCTTGAATTTGTTCTTCGGTAAAGCCAAAATTCTTAGGACCAAATGCTACATCTTTGTATATTGTTTCTTCAAAAAGTTGCATTTCAGGAAATTGAAATACCAAACCGACCTTTGACCGTAGTTGCTTCAAATTTCGTGTCTTATCATTTGCTTTGATTTTATGATCTAAGATTGTTACGACACCGCTTGTGGGTTGAATGAGCCCATTCAAATGTTGGACCAAAGTAGATTTACCACTCCCGGTTGCTCCAATTATGGCTGTAATTTTTCCAGTCTCAAGGGTAGTGTTAATATCCGTCAATGCATGGTGAGAAAAGGGAGAATTCGGAGAATAAACATAACTTACATCTTCGAACGTAATTGACATAACTCTTCCACCATCCCTTCTAGATCATATGGCGTAGATAAATCAATGCCACACGCCTTCATCGCTTGGAAAAATTTAAGACTAAAAGGAATATCCAGCGATAACGCTACTAAACGTTCCGCATGAATTAGTATTTCTTCAGGAGTTCCCTGCATCGCAATTTTACCTTCATTCATTACGATGACATAATCACTCATTGTTACTTCTTCAATGTCGTGAGTGATCGATAAAATACTCATTTTATTTTCAGTATGCAATTCATGGACAAGATCATTCACTTCTTTTCGACCTTTTGGATCAAGCATACTTGTTGCTTCATCGAGAACAAGTAACTCGGGTTGCATTGCTAAAACACCTGCAATGGCTACACGTTGTTTTTGTCCCCCACTTAATTTTGTAGGTTCATGATTCAGAAAATCTTCCATGCCGACACGTTTCGAATAAGTCTGAATCAAAGAATCCATTTCATCTGGGGCAATCATACGATTTTCCAAACCAAATGCGATATCATCCCGAACCGTTGAACCAATAAACTGGTTATCAGGATTTTGAAATACGATTGCAATTTTCTCTCGTATATCATAAACATTCTCTGGATTCAATCGTAACTCATCGATTTCGATGGTCCCAGCATTACTTTCAAGTAACCCAATTATAAGTTTCGCAAGTGTAGATTTACCACTTCCGTTATGGCCAATTACGGTTACATAATCACCCTTTTTAACATTAAAAGATACGTTGTCGACAGCATTTCTTGTACCATCGTAAGAAAACGTCAACCCATTAACTGCTAATTGTTTCAACTCTAATCACTCCAAACTAGCGCTTTGTATTTAACTCTGATATCGCAATAATCAACTCTGTAGCTTTAGCCATGGTTTCCACAACTGCAAACTCATGTTTACCGTGGAAATTCTCACCGCCTGTAAATAGGTTCGGTGTTGGTAATCCCATATAAGAAAGACGGGATCCATCCGTACCACCACGTACCGGTGCAATGATAGGTTCCACATCGATTGAAACCATCGCTTTTTCAGCCAATTCCACAATGCTCATGTCTTTTTCGATAATGTTCTTCATATTGTAGTAAGTATCTGTAGTTTTAACCGAAACACATTCGTAGCCGTATTTCTCATTAAGTTTTAATGCGATGGTGTCTAACATTTCCTTACGACGTGTAAACAGATCCATATCATGATCACGAATGATAAATGACATCGTTGCATCTTCAATATTTGAACTCATCTCGGTTAATAAGTAAAATCCTTCATAACCCTCCGTGTGTTCAGGTCGCTCTTGAATCGGTAACATTGCAAAAAATTCATGTGCTACCACAGAAGCATTTACCATTGTATCTTTCGCAGATCCTGGATGTACCGAAACACCCTTCACAGTAACAACGGATTCCGCCGCATTAAATGTTTCATATTCCATTTCACCTAAAGCACCACCATCAACAGTATAGGCAAAATCAGCTCCAAAAGCTTCAACATCAAAACTCTCAGCCCCTGTACCGATTTCTTCATCGATGGTAAACGCAATCCGAATATCTCCGTGTTTTACCTCTGGATGCTCAATTAGATATTCCATGGCAGTCATAATTTCCGTAACTCCAGCCTTGTTATCTGCGCCGAGTAAAGTTGTACCATCAGTCACAATTAATGTTTTACCAACATAATCTTTAAGTGATGGGAACATTGAAACCTTTGAAATGATGTCTAGTTCTTCATTCAGAACAATATCAGAACCATCGTAATTTTCGATAACGCGTGGTTTAACATTTTCCGAATTAAAATCGGCCGTATCCATGTGTGCAATAAATCCAATGGTAGGCACATCAACATCAACATTAGATGGACATAGCGCAGTTACAATACCAAATTCATCCATATGAACTTTTTCAAGACCGATTTGAATGCACTCATTATAAAGAACCTCAGCTAAATCAAATTGGTTTTTCGATGATGGAATCGTTTTGGACGCCGCATCGGAACGGGTATTAATTTTTGTATAACGAACAAGTCGTTCTATTAGTGTCTTTTTCATTGTTTACCTCACCTTTTTATGTGTTTACTTATGATATTTTATCATATTTGAGACCGTAAAACTAAAAAAAGCTTAGTTTTACTAAGCTTCTTCCGATTCATCAATTTCTTGTGCAAGTTCTGAGACCGTATCTGCAGCAGATCGGCTAATTTCATCGAGAGTTTCAATCGTTTTCTCAACATGCTTTTTGTTATTTTGATTCATATAATAACCTGCAGCTCCAATTGCGGCGCCAAGAATTGCGAGTGGAAATACTTTTTTCATACATGATCCTCCCTTTCTTATCTATTACTATTCTAACACAAATTCGAATGGAAATTAAAGTTATAAGATAAGGAAGATTGTGTAAACTTCGTGTTAATTTTAAAATTAATTCTTGAGATTTATTTGTGCACTCATTTCTTATTGGTTATCCGTTTCTTTTTTATGAATCCCTCTCACAAGAATCCAACCAAGAACAGTTAAACCGCTCCCTAGACCATAAGTGAAACGCTTGTTTATACCTGTCTTAGGTAAGGTCGAGATATTTGTAGTTTGTTGATCCCCTGATAATACTGGAGTTTTCATATCGATACCAGGTGTTACCGGTTTTTCAGGGACTACGATTGGTTTATCCAAGTCTTTAAGTTTGAGATTCGCAATCGCATCTTCAATCTGCGCAATCGCTTTATTAATATCGTCTTGTGAAACCGGTGAAGCAGTTCTCTTACTTAGAGACTGAAGGTAAGATTCTCCGACAGCAATCGCATCCTGTAGGTTTTGAAAACTTTCTTCTGTATAGTCATTCGGTTTAATTGCTTTTGCTTTGTCCAGGATTTGTTCAAGTGCTTCAAACTCTAAAGGGGTAACACTTGGGATGACATAATCTTTTTCAAGAATCGAAATGATACGTTGAGGATTTTGAGTTTCATCATAACGTTCCCAATCGATAAATGCGTTATGTTCCATGAAATCTGCGAAGACTGCATCAAGGGATGGGCCTTCTTCACGCGCACCACCCAACATCGAGTAACCATCTCCACCAGCAGCTAGAAAATCATTGGTCGCCATGTGATAGGTTTTTTCTAAATCAATTGGGACGAAGCGATCTTGTTTGACATCATAGATATCAATTCCGAGGACCCGACTGGATGCATCTTTAGTCGGATCATAATGGATGCGTATCGTATCCGATACATGTAAGAAACCACCATTTGAGCCTAATTTTGGGAGTCCATGATGATCAAGAACATCTTGCACATCAGTACGAAGTGAGAATTCAAACATGTCCCATACTTGCTGCCCTGTTACGGAAATTTGGGACATGACATTCCCAAATGGTAATACGCTAATTACATCACCCAGTGTAATCGGTCCCTTCGAAAGATTTGCCCGAATACCGCCACCATTAATGACCGCGAAATCTGTAGGATTTCTAAATCCTTCTTTTCCATAAGCAACCATCGAGTCCGTAATAATATTACCTAAGTTTGTTTCTTGAACACGTACGAAGTCACGTTGCCCTTGGAAATCTATCGTATTATTTTCTTTTATGACTCTCGAAACGAGATCTGAATATGCAGCATCTGAAGTTTGAATAATTTCCATAATTTCTGGATCCGGTTGATTCGCAATGTCTTTTAAAGGAATTAATTTCGCGACACTTGAACTGAAATCATCTAAATTAAGTGTTACAAGTCCTACGTTATTTAGATGTTCTCCAGTTTGAACTAAGATTACATTATCTCCAACATGAATCCCCTTTTCGATCGGTGTATGAGAATGACCATCTACGATCAGGATCTTCTTGTCCTTCATGTTACTGTTTTCAGATAAAGAATGCGCTAACGTATCTGAGCGCCATGCAGTTTTAGTTTCATTATCAATACCGAGGTGTGTTAAGACAACATAAAAATCTACATCCTGGTATTCTTCTTTTAAAATTTCATGTGTAACTGTTGGAATTGGATCCAACCACGATATACCTTCAATATTTTTAGGATGCGTTTTAGTCTGTGTTTCAGGTGTTGTTGCCCCAATTACGGCAATTTTATAACCGTCCTTCTCGATAAGTGCGGAGTTTGAATTCGATTTCGAAATAAGCGTCGACTCTTTAAATACTTTCTGATTTGACTCAGTATATATTGTATTTGATGAAAGAACTGGAAACTTCAAGTTTGATCCAAAACCTTCCTCTTCACCTAATGCAACCGCTGTACCAAAATCAAACTCGTGGTTTCCAACGACCATTGCATCATAGCCAACGGCATTCATGATTTTTGCCATACTCGCCCCTTTATCTACGTTTGAAATAGGTAGACCTTGAAAGGCATCACCACCATCGACTAAAAGCAGTGGATTTATCTCATCTTTAAGTGTTTTAATATGTGCAAGACCGAGAGACTTCGTACCAAAACGACCGTGCATATCATTCGTATGCATGATGGTAACAGTATTTGAGTCTTGCGTGGCATTATCTGCAGCCACAGACAGGACACGATGTCCGGGAGTAATAAGTGTTATAAGCGATAAAACTAAAAGAATAATTTTTGGCTTTTTCATTGTAACTTCCTCCTACAACATCAATCGTAAGAAATAAACAGTGATAGTTCAAGCATAATCCGATGAATTCGATACCATTGATGCAATTCCGCAAGTTAAAGCAATTTTTAAAAATTTCCTTTAAAGACAATACATTTTAATGTAAACTTGACTTGACATGTCAATGCAATTATTGTAAAGTTAACTTAACAGGAGGAATACTATGAAACAAACACGTAATCGAATTATTTATGTAATAATCCTAATTTGGGGCTTCCTTGGAACCATGATTCAATTTGATAAGATAAAACAGCTAATCATAAGTGATGCAGGTGTGGGACCCGTCACAAATCAGGCTAAAATTTCAATTGTATGGGTTTTTATTTTTATTACATTTGCCCTTACAGTTCTTTTTATCTACAAGAGAAAAAGTGGAGATTCTTGGAAAACATTTCTTTTCGAAGAAATTGATCAACTCGATGAAGATGAACGCAGTATTTTAATAGATGCGCCAGCACGACGCTTTGCTGGCAATATTCTTGTAATGGCTGTACTCATTTACCTATCCGTATTAATGATGGGACCCCTTTTAGTTAAGAGTAGTACAATACTTTACGCAATCGGGATTCTATTCACGATCTATGAACTTTGTTATTACTTCAAACTCAAACAACTTTACTTTCGCTAGGAGGCCTATTTTGATTCTAAATAATATTCGTGATAAACGCGAAGAACTCGGTTATACCCAGCAATATTTTGCTGAACAAGTTGGCGTCTCACGTCAAACCGTTATTGCCCTGGAAAAAGGTTCCTACAATCCGTCTTTAGAACTTGCGTTTAAATGCGCAATTGTTTTGAATTGTACCCTTGATGTACTATTTCAATACGAAGAAACCCCCTTATGAAATTTCATAAGGGGGTTTTTTGATTTAAAAGTAGATAAGCAGCATATTCAACAGTTTGATGGTTCGGCACAACCTCATAGTCTTCATGAATATGTTCGATGAATGAAGCTCGAACACACTCATTATTTAAAAGGACACCACCACCCAGAGCAATTTTCGTTTTTCCATTGAGCTCAAAACTGTTTGCGAGTTTCGCAAGTTCAATACCCGCATTTCGATATGTTGTAGCAACATGGTCAACATGCAAGCATCTAGAACCCACAAGGCTAACCTCCGCAGCAAAGCTTCGATAACAGTCTTTTGCTTCATTCACAACACTCACAAGATCATACGGTTTTTTTAATTTAAAATGCTCCATCATCACGTGATAGAAATCAGATTTCGGGAGACGGCCATCCGATTCTTGGGTAAAAACACTTAATAAATGGCGCCCAATCCAAAAAGCACTTCCCTCATCACCCAACAAATACCCAAAACCGCCTCGCCGGTCCATAGTACATCCTATTTTACGCATCGCAATTGAACCTGTACCCGAAATAATGTACACGCCATCATGGTTATCCAGTGCTGAGACCATTGCGAAATGCGCATCATTCATAATAAGAGCATTTGGAAATACCAACCAAATGGCATTCTCAATTTTTTCTCTTATTTTTGAGTCATTTCCATAACCCGCTGTCCCAATCGCAACATCAACTGCTTCAAAAGAATAGCCGCGATTCTCAAATTCAGCCTTTCCTTGCTGGAGAATCTTTGTAATACCATCAAAACCAACTTGCATGTAATGAATACTCTCTAAACGGAGGGAATCAACTTCATGACCATCATCGTTAAAGAGTACCAGACGCGTATAAGTTCCCCCTGCATCAATGCCTAAATAATACTTCATAATGTAAAACTAAACTTTTGCCATGGCTTAATACGGTCCAGTAAGAAAAGTTCTTCCGCGATGACATGACCCACGACATTCGATTTCCCTGTATTTTTCATATCTTTGGTTGCAATCTGTAATTCACCCGCATAATGACCAAATAAACTACTTTCAATAATAATATCGCCCCGTTTGATTACGTCCGGAGTGTTAAAGATTTTAAAATCGTGCCCTTTATACTTTACTCGTGACATCGTAGAGCGAATCAAGAAGTCGCCCAAATCACCACGATTAAAATGGGGTTCTTCTAAGACAATCTTTCGCTCAACTTCTGGAATATCTGGAACTAATTCGACAGATAAATTTAACTTGTAAAGATCGATTTTTTTAATCGCTTCCATCTCTTCCTTAGTCGGATAACAATTTGAAATAATAATGTCATCAACTACGTTCATTGCAACATAATCTTTGATTTGCACATCAATTGGTAAATAACGATGTTTCTCTAACGTAACAAGACCATCAGAAACTGGCCACGGTCCATATGATCCTTCCGCTTGACTTGTCACAAAGGCAGCAGAACGTAAACCGTATTTTGTAAAGTTTTGAGTACACTTCACAAAAAAATCTTCGTTAAGTCCCGAGTATGGGTGTGGATAGAAATTATGACAAGCAATTAGATTATATTGATTCGGTTGATAGTCCATAATCGTGTCGATGTAATGCGTATCATTACTCATATTGATTTCTATTTTTAAATTATATGGATTAAAAGTCATCATTGCCTCTTCACTTCCACCAAAACCAGCATCCAGTCTTAATCCATCTGCCTCAATTTCAGAAAAAAATGAAAGGTCTGCGTAACTGATGTCAAGATCTTTGAAGACTCGGGGACTTACGTCCACAATAATTTCAAATCCTTTTGATCGGGCATAACGATTTATTTCTAAAAACTCCTCTTTGATAACTGATTTAGGTTTATCTACTGACAACAAACACGAAAAAATTCGGGAAAAACCCGCTTCGGCTGCATCATCGATATAACGCTTCATTGATTCAACTGACGATTTGTCAGGATAAATTGATATTCCAAGTTTTCTCATACTAACTCCTTATATATATAATATTTCGTAAATCCAAAATGTCGAGATAAGACCGATAACGAAAAATAAGACGATCGAAACAATCCAAAATGACCGCGTTAAACGCTTATTTGTTTCAATAAAGAAGAAACAAAAACTTGTCGAGAGTGAGGTGATCCCTGATACTACAAGTACCTCAATCCATTTTTGGTTTAATCCTAATTGTTTAAGCATCGCTGGTATCAAAATTGTTCCCAAAAGAATACTCCCAACAATTATAAATGCACTTTTAAAACTAATAAGTGGTGCAGAATTACTTTTTTCGTATTTATACATAGTATACCTCATATTTAATGAAAGAGGTCTTGCGGATGCAAGACCTTCGTCTAAGTTAAAAATCTTTAATTTCCAATGCGCTCTTCTTCCAATAATTTATTATCATAAATTTTAAAGAACGGATAGTAAATCACCACTGAAATTATTATTAAAATAATATTTAGAATCGAGGCTCTATAATCTCCTCCAGTTGCGATATAGGCACCAATTGGCCCCGGTAAGGTCCAAGGTGCTGTAACGATAACACGGTTCACAAGACCGGCTGATGTAGCCACCCATGCGATAATCGTACCCACCATTGGTGTAATGATAAAAGGAATGATAAGAATTGGGTTCATTACGATTGGTGCTCCGAATATAATTGGTTCGTTAATATTGAAGCACGCCGGTATAAATGCTGTTTTCCCGAGTGATTTCGCATACGCAGATTTCGAGAAAAACGCCATCGCTATTGCAAGCCCAATAGTAGCTCCTGAACCTCCAATCCAAATAAACCATTGATAGAAAGGTTCTGCACTGATTGCTGGAAGTGCATCTCCAGCTACTAAAGCAGCTGTATTTTTATCAAGAAGTTGTAACCAAATTGGTCGTGCTAATGTACCGATAATGGATACACCATGGATCCCAAATGACCAAAAGAATGTCACTAAGAATACGATAATAAGTACGCTTGGTAAGGTATCCGCTGCATGGACAATTGGTTTAACAAGTCCCGCAATAAATGTATGCCAATTGAAGCCAATCCAATATGTAATTGTTGCCATGAGAATAAGAATAATTGCAGTTGGCACAAGTGCTTCAAAAGAACGTGCTACAGATGTAGGAACTTGAGGTGGCATGGAGATCTTAAAGTTTGATCTATCAGTCCAACGGAATATTTCTACTGCAAGAATGGAAGTGATGATACCAACAAACATACCTGCTCCACCAAGGTTTGCCATTGGTAATACCCATCCAGATACCTCCAAGCCTGCATCTGCAGGGATATTTATCGGAATAAAAGTCAGTAGAAAGGCTGCAGTTGCAAGAATTCCTCCCGATAGTTCGTCCAAATCATAAGACTTAGCCAAACTTGAACCAATTCCGAATGTTGCATACAAGGTCATGATTGCCATTGACAATCGGAATGGTAATAATATTTTAGCTGCATGCTCAGTTAGAAATTGATAAAGTTTCCAACTTTCAGGCAACGGCGGTGCTGCGAGAATTAAAAAGAAAGATCCTACGATGATTAACGGCAATGTTGCGATAATCCCGTCACGAATTGCACGTAAATGTCGTTGGTTCGCAAGTTTAGCCATTGGCGCGGACAATTTTTCATCCAAAAACTTAATAAATGCGTCCATATTTCTCCTCCTTGGTACTTATGTACCCTTAATATTAAATTACCTTATTTCATCTAATAAGTCAAATTATATTTTCATCATCTTTGGTCAAATATTGAAATATTATTTCTAACTTTTAAATTGTAGACAACCGGCGTATAACTCGTTTCTAGCCTATCTACGGAACTTTAATAATTGAGAGTTTATGATGCAATAAATCTATATTAACCCTGCCTCTTGTTGTTTATAGCGTTCAAAACGCAAAAAAAACCGCTTTAGAAATCTAAAACGGTTTTAAAAGAAATAATTATAGTATCTCGAGACGGAAACCGTAAGGATTCCGTGCATACTAAAATTTATCTTTATTAACTAAAATTAAACGAATTCAATAATAGCCATTGGAGCTGCATCACCGCGACGCATTTCAGTTTTGATTACACGTGTGTAACCACCATTACGGTCTGCATATTTAGGTCCAACTTCATCAAATAGTTTTTGAAGCGCTGTTTGACCAGTTTTTTCATCTGCAACAACGTTAAATACGATTTTCGCTGCTTCACGACGAGCATGTAAGTCCCCGCGTTTTGCAAGAGTTACAAGTTTATCAGCAACTGAACGTAGTTCCATTGCTTTCTTTTCTGTTGTTTCGATTCGACCATGAACAATTAAGCTAGTTGAAAGATTGCGTAGCAATGCTTTACGGTGAGCTGAATCACGACCTAATTTACGGTTTTTCATTCTATTTCCTCCTATTCAAATGATTTAAAGCCTAATCCAAGATCATGGAGTTTGTCTTTAACTTCTTTAAGTGACTTCTTACCTAGATTACGAATGCGCATCATTTCATCTTCAGTCTTAAGTGTTAACTCTTCAACTGTTTGAATACCTGCGCGCTTTAAGCAGTTATATGAACGAACTGACAAGTCTAAATCTTCGATCATCATTGTTGCCATTGGATTTTCAACGCCTGATACATCAGGTTTAATTACTGATTCTGTTTCATAAACTGAATCTTTAATTGCAACAATTTGTTCTAAATGGTCCATTAAAATTTTTGAACCTAATGATAACGCTACTTGTGGTTGAATTGAACCGTTAGTCCAAACTTCCATAATTAAACGATCATATTTAGAGTCTTGACCGACACGTGTCGGTTCGATGTGATACTTAACTCTTTCAATTGGAGTATAAATAGAATCTGTAAAAATCGTGCCAATTCCTTGTGATGCATTTTGATAGATTAATTTGTTTTCATCAGAACTTACATAGCCACGACCATTACGAGCTTTAAGCTCCATCTCTAACACTGCACCTTCTGCAAGTGTTGCAATGATGTGATCTTTATTCAAGATCTCCACATTTGCTGGGCATTCGATGTCAGCTGCTGTTACAACTTTAGGACCTTTTTGTGAGATTCGAAGTGTATAAACTTCTTCATCTTGTACATTTAAAACAAGATCCTTAACGTTGAGAACGATACCTGTAACATCTTCTCCAACGCCTGCAATTGATGTGAATTCATGATACACACCCTCAATTTTGATCGAGTAAACTGCTGCGCCTGGTAAAGATGAAAGGAGTACACGTCTTAGCGCATTCCCGATAGTATTACCAAAACCACGTTCAAGTGGTTCGATAACGAACTTACCATAATGTGCTGTTTCATCAAATTCTTTTACTTCAAATTTCGCACGTTCAAACTTGTTCATCTATGAATACCTCCTTGTTATAGTTTATATTATTATCCACGTGGACGTTTTGGTGGACGGCATCCATTGTGCGGAACTGGTGTAACATCATTAATTACACTAATTTCTAGTCCTGCTACTTGAAGTGCACGAACTGCCGATTCACGACCTGGTCCAGGTCCTTTAACACTAACTTCAACTGTTTTCATACCATGATCAACTGCCGCTTTAGCTGCTGCTTCTGATGCCATTTGAGCTGCATAAGGTGTTGACTTACGTGAACCCTTGAAGCCTAAAGCACCAGCACTTGACCAAGCGATAACATTTCCTTGTTCATCTGAGATTGTAACAATAGTATTGTTAAATGTCGAATGAATATGTGCAACTCCGCGTGCTATATTCTTACGGACACGACGTTTACGAGCTACTTTTGCTTTTGCCATTACGTTTTCCTCCTAATTAATTAACCTAATTATTTCTTCTTGTTCGCTACTGTACGACGAGGTCCTTTACGTGTACGTGCATTTGTTTTTGTACGTTGTCCACGAACTGGTAAGCCACGACGATGACGGATTCCTCGGTTTGAACCGATTTCCATTAAGCGTTTGATGTTAAGGTTAACTTCACGACGAAGATCCCCTTCAACTTTGATTGATTCTACTTCACGACGGATTGCATTAACTTGCTCTTCAGTTAAATCTTTAACGCGGATATCTTCGCTGATTTCGCATTTTGTTAAGATTTCTTTTGATGTTGTTAAGCCAATACCGTAGATATATGTTAATGAGACTACTACACGTTTGTTACGTGGAATGTCAATTCCTGCTATACGAGCCATTAATATGACGTCCTCCTATCCTTGTCTTTGTTTGTGTTTTGGATTTTCACAAATAATCATTACTCTACCATTGCGTCGAATAACTCTACATTTTTCACACATTGGTTTTACAGATGGTCTTACTTTCATAGTATTATCCTCCTAAAACTATCTTATTTATGTCTAAATGTAATGCGCCCACGTGATAAATCGTAAGGCGAAATCTCAACAGTCACGCGATCTCCCGGTAAAATGCGAATGTAGTGCATACGGATTTTACCAGATACGTGAGCTAAAATTTCATGACCATTACTGAGTTCCACCTTAAACATTGCTCCAGGCAATGTATCAAGAACTACTCCATCTACTTCGATAACATTTTCTTTGCTCATGAGTGTTTAAAAGCCTCCTTTGTTCGAGTTAAAATTTCATAACTATCTTCAAGAATTACTACTGTATGTTCAAAATGAGCTGTTAAGGATCTGTCTTCTGAAACAACAGTCCACTCATCATCTAATACAGATGTTTTATTGGTTCCAATTTGAACCATAGGTTCAATCGCAATAACCATATTTTTGCGAAGAAGCGCCCCTTTATTAGGAACACCAACATTGGGTACGTATGGAGCTTCATGCATCGAAGTTCCGACACCGTGTCCTGAGTATTCAACAGGTAGTCCATAACCAAATGGTTGAACAACCGTCATAACTGCATGACCAATATCTCCTATACGATTTCCCGCTACAGCAGCTTCAATTCCTGCAAATAACGACTCTTCAGTTACTTTTAATAAGTTTTGTGCTTCATCACTTATTTCCCCAACAGGATATGTCCAAGCATGATCGCTGTAATAACCTTTATAAATAGCGCCAACATCAATCGTGATAATGTCACCATTCTTGAGGATTACCTCTGAACTAGGAATACCATGAACTAAAACTTCATTTACCGAAGCACATATTGAACCCGGAAATCCATCATAACCAAGAAACGCTGGTGTTGCACCTTGACTTAGAATATAGTTACGAGCAATATCATCCAAATGTTTGGTTGATACGCCTGGTTGGATTGCTGCTTTAACTGCCTCTTGGCATTCAAAAGCAATTCGACCGGCTTCGCGCATTAATTCTAACTCACGTTCAGACTTGGTTGATATCATTTAACCGCCTCCAAGATGTTTTTTATCTCATTCATAACATTTTCTGCAGGTTGAGATGCATTAACGTCACGAACTAAACCTTTTTCACGATAATAATCGATAACTGGTTTTGTTTGGTTAATATACTCTTCAAAACGGACTTGAAGTTTCTCTTCATTGTCATCGCTTCGTTGGTATAGTTCTCCACCACAAATATCACATTTAGATTCTACTTTAGGTGGATTATTGTCAATATGATAGATTGCACCACAATCTTTACATAGACGACGGCCTGTAATTCGATTTACAAGCTCCTCATATTCTACCTCAAGATTGATTACTAAATCAATAGGGCGGTTAATATCATTTGACATTACCTCAAGTGCTTCTGCTTGATGTAAGTTACGTGGATATCCATCCAATAAGTAACCATTCAAGCAATCATCTTTTGAGATACGCTCTTTTACCATGCGGTCGGTTACTTCGTCAGGCACAAGCTTTCCTTGATCAATATAAGATTTTGCTTCGATTCCAACTGGAGTAGCATTTGAGATAGCTTCTCTAAACATATCTCCAGTCGAAATGTGAGCAACATTGAACAATTCAACAATATGCGCTGACATTGTACCTTTACCACTACCAGCAGGACCCATGATTAATAAATTCATAAACTGTCCTCCTAATTGTTATTTGTTAAATAAACCTTTATATGAACGTTGTGTCATACGACCCTCAAGTTCTTTAACTGTTTCAAGTGCAACTCCGACAACGATGATGATACCAGTACCACCAATTGCTGTACTTGCTGGAATTGCTCCTCGTGTAATCATTGGTAACACATGAGGGAGTAGTGCTACAAACGTTAGGAATAACGATCCTAATACCGTAATACGATTTAAAATCGTACTAATGTAATTTTTTGTATCTTTACCTGGGCGAACGCCTGGGATATAAGATCCATTCTTACCGAAGTCCTCTGAAATTTTCTCAGGGTCTACTTGTAAGTGAGTGTAGAAGAATGTGAATGCAATTATTAATAATGCATAAACAATCAATCCTACGGGTTGTTGTAAGCTCATTGTCGTTGTCATGAATTTATAGAAACCACTATTTTGGTTAATCCAACTCATAACAATAACTGGTGCTTGCATAATTGCTCCAGCAAAAATTACTGGAATAACTGATGCAGAGTTAATCATTAATGGCAAATGGTTCATACTCTTACCACGTGTAGTTCCACCTACGTTTGATGTATATTGAATTGAAATTTTACGAACGGCACCGTTCATATAAATAACAAGAATAATAATCGCTAAGTATAGAAGCACATAAACTGCACACCATACAAAGCCCATAGTTGTACCACCCTTAGTCATTTCAGCGAAAGCGCCTTTAAATTGACTTGGAAGATTTGATACGATACCTGCGAAAATAATCATTGATAATCCATTACCTACACCCTTTTGAGTGATTTGATCACCAAGCCATAGAAGGAACATTGTTCCCGCAGCCATTACAGTTCCCATAAAGAAGTAGTCCGCTACAGTACTACTCAACAAAATCTTATGTTGATTGTTGAGTAAGCTAATAATTCCAATCGCTTGAACGTATGCTAATACCACTCCAAGATAACGTGTAATTCGGTCAAGTTGTAATTTACCCTTTTGACCAGATTTCGTTAGCTCAGTTAAATATGGTATAACATCCATTGATAACAATTGGATAATAATTGATGCGGTAATGTAAGGTCCTACACCTAGAGCGAAAATTGAAAATGATTGGATAAACCCTCCACCAAGAATATTCATCATTCCAACTAATGTATTTGAGTTTAGTTCGCTTGCCATTGATCCTGCGACTTTAACGCTATCGACGTTAGGAACAGGAATAACTGTCCCTAGTCGATAAATCAATAACAATGCAAGTGTGAAAATGATTCTTATTCTGATTTCTTTATTTTTGAATAAATCAGTAAAAAATCTCATTAGATTACCTCTGCTTTTCCACCTAATTTTTCAATACTTTCAACTGCTGATTTTGAGAATGCGTTAGCTTTAACAACTAATTTTTTCTCTAATTCACCTTGACCTAAGATTTTAACTCCGTCAAGTGTTTTTTTGATAATTCCTTTTTCTAAAAGTGCTTCAATTGTAACTTCAGTTCCGTCTTCAAATACGTTTAATGAACTTAAGTTAACAACTGCGTAGTCCACACGGTTAACATTTTTGAAACCGCGTTTAGGAATACGTTTGAACAATGGTGTTTGACCACCCTCAAATCCTAGTGCAACACCACCGCCACTACGAGCATTTTGACCCTTGTGACCTTTTCCTGATGTCTTACCAGTTCCTGAACCTTGTCCACGACCAAGACGTTTACGATCTTGGCGTGCACCTTCATTGTATTTTAATTCATGTAATTTCATAAAGGCCTCCTACTATCGTACGTCTTCGACTTTGATTTCTCTTAAACTCGCAACTTCATCAACAGTTTTCATTGATTCAAGTGCTTCAAATGTTGCACGAACCATGTTGATTGGTGTACGTGAACCAATACATTTTGTTAGCACGTCAGTAACTCCTGCTAACTCCATAACGTCACGAATTGCTCCACCAGCAATAACTCCAGTACCTTCTGCTGCAGGACGTACAAATACTTCTCCGGCACCAAATTTTCCTGTGTTAGCGTGTGGCAATGTTCCGTTAATCATCTTAACGTTAATTAAGTTTTTCTTTGCGGCTTCAACACCCTTGCGGATTGCATCTGGAACTTCGTTGGCTTTACCTGTTCCGAAACCGACGCGACCTTTTTTGTCACCAACTACAACTAGAGCAGCGAAGCGGAAACGACGACCACCCTTAACAACTTTAGTTACACGATTGATGACAACAACGCGTTCTTCGAATTCTTGTTCACGTTGTTCTCTTCTAGGTTTACGATTCATCATGTTCCTCCTTATTAAAACTCTAGTCCAGCTTCTCGAGCTGCCTCTGCTAATGCTTTAACACGTCCATGATAAATATAACCACCACGGTCAAACACTACAGATTTAATTCCATTTTCTAATGCTAATTTAGCTACAGCGTTACCAACTTGCGCTGCTGCCTCAATATTACCGCCATTTGCGAGTTTCATTTGTACCGATCCTGCTGATACTAATGTGTTACCTGTAACATCATCAATAACTTGTGCAGAAATGTTTCCATTTGATCGATACACGCTAAGACGTGGGCGTTCTTGCGTTCCACTGACTTTACGACGAACTCGAGCATGACGACGAACTCGTTCTTGATTTCTTGATAATTTTTTTGCCATCGTTCAAATTCTCCTTTCCCACTATTTCTTAGCTGCTGTTTTACCCTCTTTGCGACGGATAACTTCATTCTTGTATTTAATACCTTTACCGAGATATGGTTCAGGTTTACGAGTAGCACGAATGTTTGCTGCCCATTCTCCAACGCGTTGCTTATCAACACCTGTGATGTTAATAGCTGTTGCGCTAGGTACTTCGATATCTACACCATCTTCTAGTTCAAACTCGATTGGATGTGAGTATCCAACATTCAAGACTAACTTGTTATCTGACTTAGATGCACGATACCCGATACCAACTAATTCTAGAGATTTAGTGAATCCTTCACTTACTCCAGTAATCATGTTAGCGATTAGTGATCGTGTAGTACCATGTAATTGTTTAACTTTTTTTGAATCATTCGGGCGTTTAACGTTAATTTCGCTTCCGTTGATTTCGATTTCGTAAAGCTCACTGAACTGACGTGTTAAAGTTCCCTTAGGACCTTTTACTGTCACCTCATTGCCAGCTTTTAATTCGACTTCAACGCCTGCCGGAATGGTAATCGTTTTATTTCCGATACGTGACATTTAGTGTCTCCTCTCTTACCAAACGTAAGCTAAGACTTCGCCACCAACATGTTTAGCGCGAGCTTGCTTGTCTGTTAGCATACCTTCTGAAGTTGAAATGATTGCAATTCCAAGTCCGTTAAGAACACGTGGAACTTCATTTGTCTTCGCGTATACGCGTTTACCAGGTTTTGAAATTCGTTTTAACCCGCTAATTACTCGTTCGTTGTTAGGACCATATTTAAGAACAATTGTAATTGTCTTCTTGATTCCTTCACCACTAACTAGGTAGTCGCGGATAAAACCTTCTTCTTTCAAAATTCTAGCGATTTCTGTTTTTTCTTTACTTGCTGGAATTTCAACTACATCGTGTTTTGCTTGAATAGCATTACGAACACGTGTAAGTAAATCAGCGATTGGATCTGTTACATACATCTGAAAAGCTCCTCCTTTATACTACCAGCTTGCCTTTTTAACGCCTGGAATTTGCCCTTTATGAGCAGCTTCGCGGAAGCGAATACGAGACATACCGTATTTACGTAAGTATCCGTGAGGGCGTCCGTCAACCATATCGCGGTTGTGAAGACGTACAGGTGATGCATTACGAGGAAGTTTTTGAAGTCCTTCGTAGTCACCTTTGGCTTTTAGTTCAGCACGTTTTTCTGCGTAGCGATCTACGATCTCTTGACGTTGTTTTTCACGAGCGATTTTTGATTTCTTAGCCATTAGTTACCCTCCTTTTTAAATGGCATGCCTAACATTGAAAGTAAAGCATAACCTTCTTTATCTGTTTTAGCTGTAGTAACGATAGTAATATCCATACCACGAACTTTATTAACTTTGTCAAAATCGATTTCTGGGAAAATTAATTGTTCTTTAACACCCATAGTATAGTTACCACGTCCGTCAAATGATCCACCGTTAATACCACGGAAGTCACGTACACGAGGAAGAGCAACTTTGATAAGTTTTTCTAAGAAGTCATACATTTTTTGACCACGAAGTGTAACTTTACATCCAATAGGCATATCTTCACGTAATTTGAAGTTAGCAATTGATTTCTTAGCTCTTGTGATAACTGGTTTTTGACCAGTAATAATTTCTAAATCAGCAACAGCATCATCTAAGAATTTTGTGTTGTTGATTGCTTCACCAACACCCATGTTAACTACGATTTTTTCGAGTTTAGGTGTTTGCATTACTGAAGTATAGTTAAATTCTTCAACTAATTTAGCAACTACTTCATTTTTGTATTGTTCTTTTAAGTTCATTTAGCTATACCTCCTTATTTTACTGCTGCGCCTGATTTTTTATAGACGCGAACTTTTTTACCTTTTTCTTCTGTGTAAGCTACACGGCTTGGAGCTTTCGCTTTAGCATCGTATAACATTACGTTTGAAACATGAATCCATGCTTCTTGTTCAATAATACCACCCTCTGGGTTCATTTGGCTTGGTTTCATGTGTTTTTTAATTAAATTAACACCTTCAACCTTAACTTTGTCATGTTTAGGTGAAACTTCAATGACATCACCAATGGTGCCCTTGTATGAGCCTGTAATTACTTGAACATTATCTCCACGTTTGATTCTCATAAAAGCCTCCTATAACACTTCCGGTGCTAATGATACGATTTTCATGAAATTATATTCACGAAGCTCGCGAGCTACCGGTCCAAAAATACGAGTTCCGCGAGGAGTCATATCATCTTTTAAGATAACAACTGCGTTATCATCAAAATTAATGTATGATCCATTTTCACGACGTACACCGTATTTAGTACGAACTACTACCGCTTTAACGACATCACCTTTTTTAACTGTTCCACCAGGAATAGCATGTTTAACCGTACCAACAACAATGTCTCCAATGCTTGCTGAACGACGACGGCTACCACCTAGGCAACGAATTACTAAGATTTCCTTAGCACCAGTGTTGTCAGCGACTTTACATCTTGATTCATTTTGTATCATCTTGACAACCTCCTACAATACTTCGGCTTTTTCAACTAATTTAGTAACGCGGCAGAATTTAGTTGCTGATAATGGACGAGTTTCCATAATTTCAACAATATCTCCAACTTTGATTTCATTAGTTTCATCATGAGCCTTGAATTTTTTTGAATAGTTTACACGTTTTCCATACAATGGATGACGTTTTGACGTTTTTACTTCTACTACTACCGTTTTATCCATTGCATCAGATACAACAGTACCACGGTAAACTTTGCGCTTGTTTCTTTCCATCGCGTTGTGTCCTCCTACTTATTGTCACTAAGCTCGCGCTCAGTGATCACTGTCTTAATCCGAGCAATCGTTTTACGGATTTCTCTTAATCGAGCAGGATTTTCAAGTTGACCAATTGCTTGTTGGAAACGTAAATCAAATAACTCTTCCTTTAAAGCATCAATTTCAACTAATAAATCAGCGTCATTTTTTTCACGGATTTCTTTTACTGTTGTCATACTTGTTCCTCCTCTCCCTTTTTAACAAATCGAGTTTTAACTGCTAGTTTGTGTGAAGCTAAGCGGAACGCTTCGCGTGCTACTTCTTCAGGTACTCCAGCGATTTCAAACATTACTCGACCTGGCTTAACAACTGCAACCCAACCTTCAGGTGCACCTTTACCAGAACCCATTCGAACTTCTAATGGTTTTTTAGTGATTGCTAAGTGAGGGAAGATTTTAATCCAAACTTTCCCACCACGTTTCATATAACGAGTCATTGCAATACGAGCAGATTCGATTTGACGGTTACTTACATAGTTTCCTGATTCAGCAACCAAACCGTATTCTCCAAAAGCAACAGTACGTCCAGCTTTTGAACGTCCCTCGTATGAAAGACGATGTGGTTTTCTATATTTTGTACGTTTTGGCATTAACATAACTAGTTACCTCCTTGCTCGTCTTTTGATGCAGCTGAAGCTGCTGGTTTAGCATTACGTGGGTTGTTGTTTGGACGACGGTCGTTACGACGACGACGTGGTCGATCAAACTTACCACCCTTAGGTGCTTCAGGTTCTTGAACCTTTTGACCTGGTAATACTTCACCGCGGCAGATCCAAACTTTAACACCTAAGATACCAAATTGAGTATTAGCTTCATAGTGTGCGTAGTCAATGTCTGAACGAAGTGTATGAAGAGGAACGATTCCCTCTGAATATCCTTCTGAACGAGCCATATCTGCTCCACCTAAACGGCCTGAAACGGCAGTTTTGATTCCTTTAGCACCTGCGCGCATTGTACGTTGAATTGTACGTTTTTGAGCAGTTCTAAATGATGCACGTTGTTCTAATTGCTCAGCAATGTTACGAGCAACTAAATGAGCATCTAAATCTGGGTTAGCAACTTCTAACACTTTAATGTTAACTGTGTTGCCTTCTGAGATTTTTGCAATATCTTTTTTAACTTTTTCAATATTTGCACCATTAACTCCAATAACAACTCCTGGGCGAGCTGTACGGATAATGATGTCAACACGATTCTTTGATCGTTCGATTTCTACGCGTGATACATATGCATCTTTAAGATTTTTGAAAATATAGTCACGAATTAATTTATCTTCGTGTAATAAATTTGCGAAATCTTTTTCAGCATACCAACGTGATTCCCAATCACGAATGACACCAACGCGCATACCGATCGGATGTACTTTTTGTCCCATTGTCTGTCCTCCCTTTAGGCGCGTTCCGAAACCACAACAGTGATGTGGCTTGTACGCTTCATGATTGGCGCTGCAGAACCTTTAGCTCTAGGTCTGAAACGCTTCATTGTTACACCTTCATCAGCATAGCATGCTGAGATGTAAAGTTTTTCTTCATCTAATTGATGATTGTTTGTTGCATTTGCAATTGCTGAGTCTAAGACTTTAGCGATTACTTTTGAAGCAGAATTAGGTGTATATCTTAAGATAGCTGCTGCATGATCAACATCAAGTCCACGAATTTCATCTAGAACAAGACGTGCTTTACGTGGAGTAACACGAACTGTTTTAACTATTGCTTTTACTTCCATATTAACGACCCGCCTTCTTGTCAGCTGCGTGACCTGTATAACGACGTGTTGGTACGAACTCACCTAATTTATGTCCTACCATGTCTTCAGTAACAAACACTGGAACGTGTTCCTTACCATTATGCACCGCAAACGTATGCTCAACGAATTGAGGGAAAATAGTTGAACGGCGTGACCATGTTTTAATTACTTCTTTTTTGCTTTCTGCATTTAGTTTTTCAACTTTGTTCATTAAATGAAGATCACAAAATGGTCCTTTTTTTAAACTACGACTCATATCTTTCTTCCTTCCTTTCGTCTACTTATCATTGCGTCGACGTACAATTAACTTAGTCGATGCTTTTTTATCTCTACGAGTTTTAACACCCATAGCTTTTTTACCCCAAGGTGTCATAGGTGACTTACGTCCGATTGGAGTACGTCCTTCCCCACCACCATGAGGGTGATCAACAGGGTTCATTGCAGAACCACGTACAGTTGGGCGAATACCCATGTGACGTTTACGTCCAGCTTTACCAATGTTAACTAATGAATGTTCTGAGTTTCCAACTTCACCGATTGTTGCACGGCATGTTGATAAAATCTTACGAACTTCACCAGATGCTAATTGAACAGTAACATGTTTTTCTTCAACACCAAGAACTTGAGCTGATGTTCCAGCTGAACGCACTAATTGTGCACCACGTCCTGGTTTTAATTCAATATTATGTACTAATGTACCTTCAGGCATTTGACCTAATTCTTTAGCGTTACCAACTTTAATATCAGCTGATGCACCACTATAAATTACGTCGCCTACTTTTAGTCCTTTAGGAGCTAAAATATAACGTTTTTCCCCATCAGCGTAGCTTAATAAAGCGATATTTGCTGAACGGTTTGGATCATATTCGATTGTTGCAACTTTTGCTGGAATATCATCTTTGTTACGTTTAAAGTCAATAATACGGTATTGACGTTTATGTCCACCACCGATGTGACGAGTTGTAATACGACCTGTATTACCACGTCCACCAGTTTTACTTAGTGGAGCTACTAATGAACGTTCTGGTTTAACATTTTTAGTTAACTGTTCGTTAGCTAAAGTTGTCATCCCGCGACGTCCAGGAGTAGTTGGCTTATAATGTTTAATTGCCATGTAATAATTCCTCCCTACGCAAGTTATCCGGAAATAGCGTAATTCTTCCGATAAGTTTTATTGATTAAAGAACTTTATGATTAAAGAACTTCGATTTTTGAACCTTCAGCAAGTTTCACGATTGCTTTGCGAACTGCTTTAGTTTGTCCTTCGTAACGTCCTACACGTTTTTTACGTGGTAAAACGTTGATAACGTTGATTTTTTCAACTTTAACATTGAAAATTTCTTCGATAGCTTGACGAATTTCGATTTTGTTTGATCCTTTAGCTACTTCAAAAGTAACTTTGTTATCATTTTGTTGCATCGCTACTGTTTTCTCAGTAATAATTGGACGAACAATAATATCTCTAGGGTTACGTTTCATTATGCAAGCACCTCCCCAGCTTCGATAGCTGCTTTTTCAGTGAATACAATTTGATCGCAATTTACGATATCGTAAACGTTTAAACCTTGAACATCTAACATCATTGTGTTTGATAGGTTACGCATTGATAAGTAAGCATTGTCAATATTTTCTTCAGCTGAAACAACAAATAGAGTTTTCTTGTTTAATTTAAGTGCATCCATCACTGCGATGAATTCTTTTGTCTTAACGTTTTCAACTGTTAGGTTTTCAACTACTGACATTTCTGAATCCATAACTTTTTGTGATAATGCTGAACGTAAAGCTAAACGACGAACCTTACGGTTAAGGCTGTATTTGTAGCTTCTTGGAGTAGGTCCGAAAACAACTCCACCACCACGCCATTGAGGAGAACGGATTGACCCTTGACGAGCACGACCTGTTCCTTTTTGACGCCATGGTTTACGTCCACCACCGCGAACCTCTGTACGGTTCTTAGTTTTGTGTGTACCTTGACGAAGTGAAGCTTGTTGCATAACAACTGCTTCAAAGATTGTTTGATTATTTGGTTCAATTCCAAATACTGCTTCGTTTAACTCAAGTTCACGAAGACTCTTGCCTTCAAGGTTTAAAATATCTAACTTAGGCATTTTCGGAATCCTCCTTAACTGCAAAGTCAACTAATTCAACTGGATCTTTTGATTTAACGCGTTTAACTGTTGATTTAACAATTACGAAACCTTTTTTAGGTCCAGGAATGTTTCCTTTAATTAATAGATAGTTACTTTCTGTATCAACTTTGATAACTTCTAATTTTTGATTTGTTGTAGTGTATCCACCATGTTGTCCTGGTAAAATACGTCCTTTTTTAATTACAGCAGGGTTTAATCCACCTGTTGCAAGTGAACCAACTCCACGGTGAAATCCTGAACCGTGAGCTTTAGGTCCGATTTTTTGGTTCGCACGAACGATTGAACCTTGGAAACCATGTCCACGTGATGTTCCTGTTACGTCAACATATTCCCCTACGCTGAATAAATCAGCTTTAATTTCTGCGCCAACCTCGAAATCCATCATTTCTGAGCCAGCAATTTCACGAACAAATTTCTTTGGAGCAGTGCTTGCTTTAGCAGCGTGAGCAATCTCAGATTTGTTTGCACGTTGTTCCTTCACATCGAAGGCACCTAATTGAACTGCTTCATAATTGTCTGATTCCATTGTTTTCTTTTGAAGAACAACGTTTGGCAATACTTCGACAACACTAACTGGAATTAATTTTCCGTCAGTTGTGAAGACTTGTGTCATTCCTAATTTACGTCCTAGTAATCCTTTCATGATAACTCCTCTCTACTAAAGTTTGATCTCGATATCAACACCGCTTGGTAGATCTAAACGACTTAATGCGTCGATAGTTTCTGCCGTTGGGCCAACAATTTCAATCAATCTCTTGTGAGTTCTTGATTCAAATTGTTCACGAGAATCCTTATTAACGTGTACTGATCGTAAGATTGTTACGATTTGTTTTTCTGTTGGTAATGGAACTGGTCCTACTACCTTTTGTGCGCCGTGATCGTTAGCAGCTTGAACAATTTTTTGTGCAGCACTATCAATAGTGCGGTGTTCATAAGCTTTTAGACGAATACGAATAAAATTCTTTGCCATGGAAATTCCTCCTTCTACTGTCTATTTCCAATAGACCTGCTCTGTACAAATTCCCCGGCTTCTCACTGACCATGACAACGCTATTCAGTGTGCCGGCAACCTTGCACTTCTATGCAGTCGCTTTAGTATTATACACTATCTATCTATAAATTCAAGGTCTTTTATAGTATTATTTTAAAAATTTTTATTTGTTTATTTTATCGATATAAGAAGCCTTTAAATCAAGCATTTCATGGCTTTAGTTGATCCGCATTTAAAACAAATTACAGCTACTATTGAACAATAATAATTTAAGTTCTCAAATTATGATTTCTCATAAAAAAACCTCTACAATGTAGAGGTTAGTTTGTTAAAAATAGATTATTTAACGATTTCTGTAACGTTACCAGCACCAACAGTACGTCCACCCTCACGAATTGAGAATGTTGTACCTTGCTCTACAGCGATTGGAGCGATAAGTTCTACAGTCATTTCTACGTTATCACCAGGCATAACCATATCAACACCTTCAGGTAATTGAATTGTTCCAGTTACGTCTGTTGTACGGAAGTAGAATTGAGGACGGTAGTTGTTAACAAATGGAGTATGACGTCCACCTTCTTCTTTGCTTAAGATATAAACTTGAGCTTTGAAGATTTTGTGAGGAGTTACTGAACCTGGTTTAGCAAGAACTTGTCCACGTTCGATTTGCTCACGGTTAACACCACGTAGAAGTGCTCCAACGTTGTCACCAGCCATAGCTGAATCTAACATTTTGTGGAACATTTCGATACCTGTTACAACAGTTTTTGATGTAGGGTGAATACCAACGATTTCAACTTCTTCGTTAAGTTTTAATTCTCCACGTTCTACACGTCCTGTAGCAACTGTACCACGACCTGAGATTGTAAATACGTCTTCGATTGACATTAAGAATGGTTTGTCTGTATCACGAACTGGTTCTGGTACATTAGCGTCGATAGCATCCATGAGTTCAATAATTTTTTCTTCCCAGTTTGCTTCGCCTTCTAATGCTTTAAGAGCTGATCCGCGGATAACTGGACAGTTATCTCCGTCGTAATCGTTTTCTGATAGTAATTCACGAACTTCCATTTCAACTAAGTCGATTAACTCTTCGTCATCAACCATGTCGCATTTGTTCAAGAATACTACGAAGTAAGGAACACCTAATTGTTTTGCAAGTAGGATGTGCTCACGAGTTTGTGGCATTGGACCATCTGTTGCTGAAACAACTAAGATAGCACCATCCATTTGTGCAGCACCTGTGATCATGTTTTTAACGTAGTCAGCGTGACCTGGACAGTCAACGTGTGCGTAGTGACGTGCTTCTGTTTCGTATTCAACGTGTGAAGTTGAGATTGTGATTCCACGTTCTCTTTCTTCAGGCGCTTTATCGATTTGGTCGTAAGCTTGAGCAGCCCCGCCACCTTTTTTAGCTAATACGTTTGTAATAGCAGCTGTTAATGTAGTTTTACCATGGTCAACGTGTCCTAATGTACCAACGTTAACATGGGGTTTGGAACGATCAAATTTTTCTTTTGACATGTGCAATTTTCCTCCTATGTATAAAATATTGCCTATCAACTATATATTAAGATAATCTTCATATAAAATCAATACGTAAATATCAACTGGTTATTTTTTCTTTTTAGCAACTGTTTCTGCAATGCTCTTTGGCACTTCTTCGTAGTGATCAAATTGCATTGATGAGTTACCGCGACCTTGTGTAAATGAACGAAGGTCAGTTGTATATCCAGACATGTTTGAAAGTGGAACCCAAGCCTTAACGATAACTGCGTTACCGCGTTCTTCTTGATCACGAATTTGTCCACGACGTCCTGAGATATCTCCCATAACTGCTCCCAAGTATTCACTTGGTGCTGTGATTTCAACATTCATAATTGGTTCTAACAATACTGGGTTACATTTTTTAGCAGCTTCTTTGAAAGCCATGCTAGCAGCGATTTTATAAGCCATTTCTGAGGAGTCAACATCATGTGATGATCCATCGAATAATGTAGCTTTGATATCAATTGCAGGGTATCCAGCAATTAAACCATTTTGAAGTGCAGCTGTAAGCCCTTCTTGTGCTGGTTTGATAAATTCACGAGGAACTGTTCCACCAACAACTTTATCAACCCATTCAAAACCTTTACCTGGATTTGGTTCAAATTTGATCCAAACGTGTCCATATTGTCCACGACCACCAGATTGACGAACGAATTTACCTTCACAGTCTGCTGCACTACGAATTGTTTCGCGGTAAGCAACTTGTGGGGCTCCTACGTTAGCTTCAACTTTGAATTCACGTTTCATACGATCAACAAGAATGTCTAAGTGTAACTCACCCATTCCGGCAATGATTGTTTGTCCTGTTTCATCATCAGTATATGTTTTAAATGTTGGATCTTCTTCAGCTAATTTAGCTAAAGCAAGTCCCATTTTATCTTGGTCACCTTTTGATTTTGGTTCAACGGCAACGTTGATAACTGGTTCTGGGAAGACCATTGATTCAAGAATGATTTCTTTCTTTTCATCACAAAGTGTATCCCCTGTACCTGTAACTTTAAGACCAACAGCAGCAGCGATTTCACCAGCATAAACATTTTCGATCTCTTCACGGTGGTTAGCATGCATTTGCATGATACGACCGAAACGTTCACGTTTACGTTTTACTGAGTTATATACTGGTCCACCTGATGTTGCAACACCTGAATACACACGGAAGTATGTAAGACGTCCAACAAATGGGTCAGTCATAACTTTGAATGCTAAAGCTGAGAATGGTGCTTCATCACTTGCTTCACGAACAGCTTCTTCACCATTTGGTAAAGTACCATTTACAGCTGGAATATCAACTGGTGAAGGTAAGTAATCGATAACTGCATCAAGCATCGCGATAACACCTTTATTCTTATAAGCAGCACCACAAAGTACTGGGAAGAATTCACCACTGATTACAGCTTTACGGATAGCAGTCTTGATTTGTTCAACCGTAGGTTCAACACCTTCAAGGATAAGCATCATAAAGTCTTCATCAAAATCAGAGATTTGTTCAAACAACACTTCACGAGCTTCAGCTACTTGAGCTTTAAACTCTTCAGGAATTTCAACAATATCATCTGTTTTTTGTGATACGTCAGCAAACATATGTGCTTCTTGCTCAACGATATCAATTAGACCATCGAAATAGTCTTCAACCCCAATAGGGATTTGGATTGGTGCTGATTTAGCTCCTAAACGATCAACAATAGTTTTTGCTGACATGTAGAAGTCTGCACCGGTTGCGTCCATTTTATTAATGAACACGATACGAGGTACGTTATATTTTGTAGCTTGACGCCAAACAGTTTCTGTTTGAGGTTCAACACCTGATTTAGCATCAAGTACTGTAACCGCACCATCAAGAACACGTAATGAACGTTCAACCTCAACAGTAAAGTCAACGTGACCAGGAGTATCAATAATGTTTACACGGTGGCCCTTCCAAGCAGCAGTTGTAGCAGCGGATGTGATTGTAATACCACGTTCTTGCTCCTGCGCCATCCAGTCCATCGTTGCAGCACCATCATGAGTTTCCCCGATCTTATGTGTACGACCTGTATAATAGAGAATACGTTCTGTTGTAGTTGTTTTACCAGCATCGATGTGAGCCATGATACCGATATTACGCATTTTATCTAATGAAAATTCTCTTGCCATAAGATGTAAGTCTCCTTTTCTACGTTAATCTTACCAACGGTAGTGTGCGAATGCTTTATTGGCTTCAGCCATTTTATGCACATCGTCACGTTTCTTAACTGAAGCACCTACACCATTTGATGCATCGATGATTTCAGCAGCTAAGCGTTCTTCCATTGTTTTTTCTCCACGTGAACGTGAATATTGAACAATCCAACGAAGTCCAAGTGTCAATCGACGTTCTTGAGTTACTTCAATAGGGATTTGGATGTTTGATCCACCAACTCGGCGAGCTTTAAGTTCTAAGACAGGTAATACGTTGTCTAAAGCTTCCTCAAATACTTCCATTGGTTGGCGACCTGTTTTTTCTTCAATAATTGCAAAAGCGTTATAAAGAATTGATTGTGCTAAACCTTTTTTACCATCAATCATGATTCTGTTGATTAAACGTGTTACTAATTTTGAATTATAAATTGGATCAGCAACTACGTCGCGCTTTGGAACATGTCCTTTTCTAGGCATTTAATTCACTCCTCTCATTTTTGATGTTAATTAATCTTCTTGTCTTGGTTTTTTAGTACCGTATAGTGAACGGCTTTGACGACGGTCAGTTACACCAGCACAGTCCATTGTTCCACGAACGATGTGGTAACGAACCCCAGGTAAGTCTTTTACACGACCACCACGAATAAGAACAACACTATGTTCTTGTAAGTTGTGACCGATTCCTGGAATATAAGCCGTAACTTCCATACCATTACTCAAACGAACACGTGCATATTTACGTAATGCTGAGTTAGGTTTCTTAGGTGTCATTGTACCAACACGTGTACATACTCCACGTTTTTGTGGACTATTTACTTTTGTTGTTTGACGTTTAATCGTATTTAAACTACGACCTAATGCCGGTGATTTCGATTTGTAAACGCGTTTTGTACGACCTTTTTGAATCAATTGGTTAATTGTAGGCATTAATTTTCTCCCTTCTTAAATTTCTATGCACACAGTACCATGTGTGCCATAACTCACATATTAATTAGGTTTCCACGAGAGAAACCCAGTATTAATTCATAAGCCTTTACATTTTATCACACTAATCGTGCTTGTCAACATATTAAACAAAAAAAATATAAAAATCGAGAGAGTCGATGAAACGTCTCTCTCAATTCCATTTATGATATGTTTTAATTAAGCTATTTCGCTCGATTCATCTGCTCTACGGAAAATATTAATTTTACCTTCATCGTGCAGTGTTTTTAGTATAGTTGCAGATATAGGAAGCGCAAATAAACCGATGAAACCAAACATCTTTAGTCCTACATATATAAGGATAAGCGTTGCTAGTGGGTGGAGTCCTATTTGATCCCCTACAATCTTCGGCTCTAAAATATTCCGAATTACAGTGATAACAATGTAAGTAATCATGAGTCCGATACCTAACGGAGTGTTACCCATAATGAGCTCAATAATAAACCACGGAATCATAACCGTTCCGGTTCCTAGAACTGGAAGGATGTCAATGATCGCCACCATAAAAGCCAAACCAATAGGATTATGGATACCAAGAATAAAGAACGCAAATGACAGCTCCACAAATGTCAGCGACATCAATTTAGCATAGGCTCTTAAATATTTACCGAGAACAGAAATCAGCCCATCTTTAATATCCAAGATCAAAGTTCTTTGTTTTAAAGGAATCATCCCCATTACACTGCTAACAATTCCTTGGTAATCCAACGTGAAGAAGAACGACGAAATAATAGCAATTAATATTGATATCAAAACGCTTGGAATTGAAGAAATAAGTCGTGTAATGAAATTAATCGTTCCCCCTGAAATCCCTTTAAAAATCCCATCAATGCTTTGAACTACAGAGCGACCAATAGATTCAATGATCTCAATGACATCCGGATCAAGATTAACGACGGCACCCTCTACCCAAACAATGACAGATTCAATTGCGGGAGAAAGCGTTGCCTGATAGAAGCTTGGAACAGCTTTCGCAAAATTTTGAATACCAGCAATAACCGCTACCAAAATCCAAAATATAGCCGCTGCTAACAATATATAGAAAAGAATAACTACTAATAATGAAGAACCTTTTTGATTTCCAATTTTCTTTGTGAGTTTAGATATAACCGGCTTCAATAAGAATGCGATCACAAAACCAATAATAAAAGGCATCAAGTATTTCGTTGAAAATTTAAGGACCAATGCTGCAAGACTAAAACTTATTGCAAAATACAAAATATTAATTATAAAATTTTTACGTTTTTCAATCATAACTTCCTCCATCTATAGTTTATTTTAATGATTTCAAGATTCAATGTCTACCTTTATCATTTCCATATACCCACTTTTTGTTTCTTAGCATTTGCCTGTAAACGATTTAATTTATCTACATGAAGGTAATCACCATAGATATATTTAACCTTAGCAAATCCTCCGGAAACTAAGAGTTCCTGTAAAAGTGCATCATCAACGTATACCCAGGCTATAACACGACCGTATTTATCAAACTTATCAGCCTCGGGATCATACTCAAGTTCGATTTTTTTTGCATTTTTTAAATGTTCACACGTAAATGAGCTCGCTTCCTCTGCAAAAAATTGAGGATTGTATTGATCATTCTGACGCAGCTCTGGCGTATCTACAGCAATAAAACGGACTTTCTCTTTTTTACCACCAATGTTTAGTTGTGCTGTATCCCCATCAATACACTTGTGAAGTGTAACGTGTTCCATATTTGAATTACTCTGCGGCTTCGCAAATTCAGATAGAAGAAATATTATTACCAAAATGACTAAAACAGTGATTTTAAGTAACATATTCGCGGTGTTTTGTTTAATTTTATTGTTCATAGACACATTATACCCTAAACAATGTTAAATATTAAAAAAAACAATAAAATCCTATTGCCTAAGACCTATTGTTGTGATAATATGAATGAGCACTCAAAGAAGAGAGCAAGAAACAAACTTGGAGATGTACTCAAGTGGCTGAAGAGGTGCCCCTGCTAAGGGTATAGGTCGGGTAACTGGCGCGGGAGTTCAAATCTCCCCATCTCCGCCATTATTTTGTTTCTCATATATAAAAAAAATGGTCCAGTGGTGTAGCGGTTAACATGCCTGCCTGTCACGCAGGAGATCGCGGGTTCGATTCCCGTCTGGACCGCCATTTTTTTGCAGGTGTAGTTCAATGGTAGAACACGACCTTGCCAAGGTTGAGGCGGGGGTTCAATTCCCCTCACCTGCTCCAAAATATAAATTATTAAGAACAGCATTGTTCTTTTTTTTATATCTTCCCTCAATTCAATAGACTTCTAATTGAATTGAGATTCCTTTTACCGTCATTTTTCAGGCTTTGTGTTGACTGTAAGGTTGCATTCTATAGCTGATTTAGAGCCAAACAAAAAAAACTAGTTTATGTTGTAAAAAAGGCTTGGAATAAGATTTTATCTATGGTAATATATATGAGCGTTAAGGGATTAACGTTTTGCAAATGGTCCAGTGGTGTAGCGGTTAACATGCCTGCCTGTCACGCAGGAGATCGCGGGTTCGATTCCCGTCTGGACCGCCATTTGCAGGTGTAGTTCAATGGTAGAACACGACCTTGCCAAGGTTGAGGCGGGGGTTCAATTCCCCTCACCTGCTCCAAATAATTAATTTAACTCTATAAGTTCGCTTATAGAGTTTTTTATTTTTAAAATCAAAGATTGGATTTAGAATAATATACGTTATAATGCTTTTATAGGAGGATTGTTTATGACCGCATCGATATATATTTTGAATATAATGGACAGTTACCAAATTGTTGTCGCAATCATCAGTCTTTCCGGTGTTTTACTTAGTTCTTTATTTGGATACATCAGTTCGTATCTTGGAAGAAAACAATCTGCCGATACCGAATTAAAGAAAATAAAAGAAAACCATCAGAAACAGATTGATCAGGAGAAGAAACTTGAAAAAGATACTAAACTTCGAATTGTATTACAAGAATTAACAGAAGGTTACTACGCTTTAAACTACGATCAATCCATTCCCGGTACGTATTTCAATACATCGGAAGGACAGGAAATCTTTAACCGTGTAATGTCTTTTATCACAGCATATGGTGATGAGCAATCCGTACAAACAACTATATACCTTCAAAAAGCAATCTTTGGAAGTCATCTTTTGAGTACCTATTATGATCGCTTATCAGAATACGTACAAGACGACTTAACTTACACCATCGATTGGATACGCTATGAAACAAACGCACTTACATCGATATTAATTGCTCAACTTCGATATGATATCAGTACTGAATTACTGAATCCAAAAGATCTTATGATGGTAAAATATAACAATGATAATCCCGTTCTCAGAGATTTCTTCGAATCCGGCGTAGACCTATTTATTGAGATGCTTCAACTTGAACACTTCTATCCATATATTGAAAAGCATACTGCTTTAAAAGAAAAAACATATTCTAATTGAATATGTTTTTTTAATTACGATGAGGTCGAATGATTCGTTTACTATTCATATAGGTGATTACAAAATAAATCAGGTAAAACAGAAAAACAATCGCGACCGTTGAAATGCTTAATACATTCGATGGATAACCTAAGTTGATAAGATTTAAATTTCGCTCTACCGCAATCAATCCAATAACTGTATGAACCAAGGCAACACCCAGTGGCATAAAGAAATATAAAGCTGTTTGTTTTAGAAGAGCACGATTTATCATGTTTGATGAAACCCCAATCTTCCGAAGGGTTTCATAGCGTGCTTGGTTATCACTGGCTTCTGATAATTGTTGGAGCGCTAAGATAACAAGACTTACGATTAAGAGTACCATCCCAACATATAGTCCCACAGCAGCAATGATAATTTCAGTACCCATTCCCGTAAGTCCTGAATTATATCTGGAAAGAATATCGGTAGCATAGTATTCTGTTGGATCATCCTTTTGTTTTAGATTTACTTGTTCTACAATCCTTTCAATCTCTGCCTCTGATGAATTCAAGAGATTACCACTCACTATCGTTTTGATAAAAATATCAGGCCAAGTGGCCTTGATATGATTGAAGTCTTGATCATTAACCACCAAGATCGGGTATCCATTCGATTGATTGGAAATGATTACAAAATTTTCTTTATCATAAGGTTGTAATCGAAATTCTTGATTATCAAAAATTAATGGCTTGCGATAATCAAGGATATCGACCAAAGGTGTGCGCATCGTAACAAGGCTGTTGTAATCCGGTTGAAAGTAAAGTTGATTCTGATCGAGCTTGAGTACCGGTTTCTTATGAAAGGTACGGACTTTATTATAGTCACTAAGTGTGACAAGTGCTAAGGGTTCTCTTAATGGCTCTATATCCTCCTCTATATCCCCTGACGGCACGAGTATATCTGTACTAAATGACTCGGAGCGATAGAGGTTAACTTGAAATCCTTCTTCAAAATATTCATCCAAACCCAAATCAGCTTTATAATTTTTTGAAACGCCTAAATCATCATACATATAAGTGAGTGTTAGGTCATAAGGGACGGTTTCTTCCGCGGAAATTGAAATTCGTTTATTGAGATTTAATCCTGTGGCTAAGATTGTGATTCCAAACAACAAGGTAATCGACACTACCGCCATCACACGATAAGTCGAACGAATTTTATTCGAAACCTGACGCATCACGAACATGTTTAAGTTTGTGTAGTATCGTGCACGCCCTAGGCGTACAATACGCTCCACAAACCCTGCCAAAGATTTAAATAAAAGTATCGTCGCGAAGATTCCGATCCCTACTATAATTGGCATAAAGAAAATCAGTTGACCTGCTTTAAGCACCCACAAATAATCAAAAATTAAGATAGCTAGCGCACTGATTAACTGAAATAAGGTCCATCCCACAGAACCCTTTGGCATCATTTCTTGTGTTCTATGAGCATTAAACAATTCATTTAACGTAATTTTATGTAATTTCCGCTGATTTAAAAACATAATAAGTATGAAAATACCACTAAAACAATAAATAGTTCGCCGCGCACCATTGATCGAAAAGATAAACTGATAATGAATCGGAACAGCCAATATCGTTCCCATCATCACCCCTGTAATCTGCGATAAAATATAACCAGTGAAAAGACCCATAAAAAGAGCAGCAAGCCCAATCAAAAATGTTTCCGACATAAGTATTAACGACATTTTAAAACGAGACATTCCTAAAAGCATATAGAGTCCAAACTCTTGTTTACGTCTTCCAATAATAAAATTATTTGCGTACACAATAAGAAACGCAAATATCACCACAACTATCACTGAAATGACATTTAGAGCCTCTGATACAAGTTTAAAGGTACGTCCCATTTGATTTGTGAGTTCCAAGATTACAGCTTGATCTTCAAACGATCCAAAAATATAAAAAAGAGCTACAGAAAACGCCAATGTCACAAAGTACACGGTGTAATCTTTATAACTCTTTCTTACATTTTTGAATGCCATTTTAATAATCATCGATGCAACTCCTTTATCGTATTTTATCACACTTTGGTAAACAAGCACCTTACATTCTCGTAATAAAAAAGAATAACATAAAAGTTATTCTACGGCGATAAAAATATCAATACGACCATCCTCATAATATTTTTCAAAATCAATTGTATAAGCACGGTTTAATTTCCCTGATGTCTCCAACGACCAAATTAATTTCCACGTATTCAGAATACCGAAATCATCTGTTATATCAACAGGAAATACTTGATAATCATTGCGATCATCCACAACCAATAATTCACTCGTTTGTTCATATTCTGTCGCAAGTCCAAGTGAATACAATCCTTTATAGTCTGTCTTGTAATCCGTGTAAACTGCATATTTTGCTGCATCATAATGTGGTAATGATGTGTTAAACCGCTCCCACATTGAAGCAAGTTTTTGTTCAAACTCTGGATCATCAAGACTATTTGTACGAATATCTTCTCTTATAAATAAATTCATGGAAAGCTCCTTTTATACTACAACTATAATACAACATTCTATAAAAAAAACTAGATGATTTCTCTAGTTTCCTTTAATAATTGACTTACTTCCAAAATAGGTTGCGCTAAAGTAGATTAAATAGATTGCCATTACACCAAAACATGTTAAGCATGTAGGGACAATACTACTTGCTTTTAACCCTGCTAAGTCTAAGTTTACATTCACAGCGCGAATGCCCACCCAAGCATGAATTGCTGCCAGTAAGAGTGGTATAAAAAAGTATAGTGCAACTTGTTTAAAGATTGATTGATTTATCATCTTGGAATCAGTACCCAGTTTGGAAAGAACTCTGTAGCGCGCCTGATTATCGTTCGCCTCTGAAAGTTGTTGGAGGGCAAGAATAACACCACTACTAATCAAAAAGACAACACCCAGGTAAAGTCCCATAAAGGTAAATACCAATTCAATCCCCAATAACATCTCAAAAAGTTCTTCCGAACTAACGCTTATGATATCATTTTGATCATACCCAAGTTCCAAAAGTTTCTGTTCAATTGATGTTTGAACCACTGCACTCTGATCTGCATTGATGTTATAAATTGTAGTCATCGTAACCGGGTTTGTTTGAGCTGATTGTATTTTCTGTAGTGTTTCTGTACTCATAAACAAGATAATATCATTGAAGTCGCCATTTCTTACACTCATATCCGTAATGTTTTGATCGTCAATCACATCCAAAACTTCATTCCCTAAGCTGATCAATCTCGTGTTGGATTTATAATCTTTGTAATTATGTTTTAAACCATAAGGGTAGACTGTTTGGTTCTTAAGAGCAATCGTAGGTAAACCATGAAGTTCACGCATTGTATTGTAGTCATTAAGATCCGCTAAATAAAGACGCGGTGTTTGTTCGTTTTTACCAACCTCAACGATATTTTGTAAAACTTCCACCGTATATTCTGAATTATAGATGTTCATGGATACCAAAGCGTCGGCTTTTTGTTGACCGAGAAATGTCTCAACGTCACGATCACGATTGCTTGTTGAATATGGAATCATCAAAGTGTAATCAAAAGGCGTATTACGCTTTACCTGTTCATCCATAACCGAATTTAAATTAAATCCTGTCGCAAGTGTTGCAATACCAAACAGAAGTAAGAGACTAACCACCGCCATCATTTTGTAGGTGGTATTCACTTTTGAGGCAACTTGTCGAAATACAAATACGTTTAAATTCTTAAAATAGATACGTTGATTCATTTGCATAAACTTAAGCATAAATCCAGAAAGTGCTTTAAAAACGATAAAAGTAGCGAATGAACCCAAAGCAATTATAAAGGGCATGAATAGTACGAGATGAATGGGTACTAATGCCCACTTATATGCAAGAACGAGAAGCACGATACCAATGATAAATAGTATTATCGGATGTTTGTTTTCGGTGGTTTCATTTACGCGTTCTGCTTGAAACAGTTCAATAACTTTGTGTTTTCGAACTACTTTACCATTGAATAATAAAACAATAATAAAGATTGCGGAAAAGCTCAGGATTGTTTTAATTGTTGCTTTAATAGAAAAAATAAAATGATAGTTTACATTTGCCTTCAAAAGTCGCGCACTCGCGATCGCGGTAAGTTGTGACCCAACATATCCTAGAATCAATCCTGATAATAATGAGATAACACCAATATAAAGTGTTTCATACGTTAAAATTTTAGAAATTGTTTTTTTAGGCATTCCGAGTAATGTATACAGGCCCAGTTCTTTTTGACGACGACGAATGAGAAACTGATTTGCATAAAGAATTAAAAATGCAAAAACGACTGAAATGATTGCCGACATCACGTTCATGGTGGTCACCAATGCTTGAACAGCTTGACCTTGGCCCGATGTCATTTTTAAAATAGATGATTGTTGTTCAAACGAACCAAATATATAGAATAAGGCTACCGAGAAGGTGAGCGTAATAAAATATACAGAGTAATCTTTGTAACTTTTCTTAACATTTCTAAGTGCTATTTTTAAATACATAGAGGTCTCCTTTATAACGTAATAATCGTTGTAATCACAAAACTTGATAAAGCTTGTCCGATTGCTTGTTCCTCTGCACTCATTTCGGAAAGCATGGGTTTGTTTTGCGTCTTTTCATCGTGTTCTCTTCGTTTATCATTTCTGATTTCATAACTTCTTATCATAGTTTTTAAGTGTGTTTTCATATACATTCTCCTTGTTGTATTTAGTATAGATTGAATCCGAATTTTGAACCATCGAATCTTCTTACACTAAACTTACAACATTGTCATATAAAAAAAACACACCGTAAGGTGTGTTTAATCTTCAAGGGTAATGACTTTACTTGAGACACAGGTAATGATGAAATATACAAGATACATTACAATAATTGCACTGGTTGTGAGTATTGCAGGCATCATGGTATCGGGTGCGAGTCCTGCAAGATTCAAGTTCACATTCATCGCCTTAATACCGACATAGGCGTGAATTAACGCAATGATAAGCGGTAAAAAGAAGTATATTGAAATTTGTTTAAGAATAGAGTTCTTAATGAGTTTGGAATCTGCTCCAAGTTTTGAAAGTACACGATAACGTGCTTGATTGTCACTGGCTTCTGAAAGTTGTTGGAGGGCTAAGACAACCACACTACTCAACAAGAAGACAAGTCCTAAGTAAAGTCCAACATAAGTAAATAATAGTTCTGTTCCATTCATGGATTCTTTCACTTCATCAGAACTTATGATGGAATGGTACAATCCCAAAGATTTTCCTTCGAGACTGTCTTGAATCGTAGAAACAAGTACATTCTGTGCTCCATCAACATCGATGTTATACACAAATGTGTTTTGATTCCACGCATCGTTTGAGATCATCTGTGATTTCAAAGTTGGAAGGTAGGAATCATTTACTACAAAAAGTGCACCATGAATCATGGATCCATTCGCAACTCTTACAGGTTTAACATCATGATTTGCTTGAAGATTGAACGATTCACCAAGCACTTCAATCGATTTTAGTTTCACTAAGTCGGTGTTTTGTAAACCTGCCGTTGGCGCTTTTTGGAAAAAGATTTCTTGTTCTGATAGATCAATTGGTTCAAACCCTTCATGCATCCGTAATGCATTAAAATCAGACTGTGTCATAAAGAGAATGCGTTGATTACGATAAATATCTTCATGCATTCCCATAGCCTCTGCTTCAAGTCCAAGATCATAAATCGATGCAGAGACATGATTTTTAAGCCCCACAACATCTTCAAATAAACTTGAGTAATCTTGACCTTCAGATCCCGAAACAACAACACTGACATCATATCCAGTTGCTTTCTCAACTTCATTGCCGAGAACATAATTTAAATTGAATGCCGTCGCAAGGGCACCGATTGCGATCAAGAGCATGAGGGTAATTACTGACATCATTTTGTATGTCGAACTAATTTTCGCACTTACCTGACGAAAAACAAAACTGTTTAAACCCTTGTTGTAGCGTTTTTGATTTATCTGCATAAACTTAAGCATAAACCCAGAAAAAGAAAGGAACAACATAAAGGTTCCCAACGCTCCTGTCACAAGGACTAAGGGAAGCAAACGAATCAGTTCTAAAGGTTTTAATGCAAGTTTGTAAGCATATCCAATAAGCACACATGCCAGGATAAAGATTACAACACTCATCCAAGTTTTGCGCACTTTAAGCGTCTCATTTTGACGCTTCGAACGTAGAAGATCGATTAACTTGTACTTATTCAAGATCACGCCGTTAAAAATCATTACAACGATAAAAATCATCATAAAGCATAATATTGTTTTAAACGTGGCGGACATGGAAAATACAAAATGATATTGTGTTGAAACACTTAAAACCTTAGCACTCAAAAGCGTTGTAATTTGTGATAAGGCAAGACCCAAGAGTAATCCTGATCCTAATGAGAACACACCGATATAAAGCGTTTCATAGATGAGTATGCGAGATATATAACGTTTGGGCATACCTAATAAAGTATAGACACCCAATTCCTGATGACGACGCTTAATTAAAAAATGATTCGCGTAAAGAATTAGGAAGGCAAACACAACCGCAGCAACAATCGACATCGCATTCATAATACGAATTAATGCTTCAACCATCGATCCTTGCGATGTACTTAAATTCATAATCGAAGCCTGTGCTCCAAAGGAAGAAAAAACGTAGAAAAGAGATACCGAGAAGGTTAAAGTAATGAAATAGATAAAGAAATCTCGATAGCTCTTCTTAACATTACGAAGCGCGAGTTTAGAGTACATTAGCGGAATCGCCTCCAAGTAAGGTTACAACGTCAATAATCTTATCAAAAAATTCTTTACGACTATCATTTCCTCGTACCAATTCATTAAAGATTTTTCCGTCTTTGATGAAAAGAATGCGTTTCGCATAACTTGCACTGAAGGCATCATGGGTTACCATCATGATTGTTGCTTGTTCTTGTTCGTTTAATTCTTGAAGTTTCTCAAGCAACATACGACTTGATTTTGAGTCTAATGCTCCTGTCGGTTCATCCGCTAAAACAAGACTTGGGTTAGTGATTAATGCACGGGCCGAAGCGACACGTTGTTGTTGTCCACCTGACATTTGATATGGAAATTTTTGAAGAACCTCTTCGATATCCAAAAGACGGGCAACACTTTGAATGCGTTGATCAATTTCTTTATGATTTATATTTTGAATTGTGAGCGCTAAAGCTATATTCTCATATGCAGTCAGTGTATCCAGTAAATTAAAATCTTGGAAGATAAAACCAAGTTGTTCACGTCGGAATCGTTGTAAGTGATCTTTCTTAAGTTTTGTAATATTTTGACCATTCACACCAATGGTACCGCTGGTCACCGAGTCAATTGTGGAAATGCAATTAAGAAGCGTCGTTTTACCAGAACCTGATGGTCCCATAATTCCTACAAACTCCCCTTTTTCAATTGTGAATGAGACACCATCAAGTGCCTTGGTAATATTTCCTTTTTTACCGTAGTATTTTTCGATATTGTTTACATCTAGTATTGTTGTCATAAGCAACCTCCTACAATTAGTCTAAAGAATTCTTGATGGTACTACCATTCATTATCATTACAGTTTTATGACATTATTGTCACTTACTTTTATTATAGTGTATTTGGACAAAAAAAACCTCGATCTCGAGGTTACTTAAACATCATTTGTGATTTTGGAAATACAAAGGTTACACAGGTTCCCTCATGACTCTCAATTTTAACGTCCAAATTGAGTTTACGGCTTAAGGTTTTCACAAGATACAAGCCCATACCTGTCGCTTGTTTATTTTGACGTCCACGCTCACCAGTAAACCCGCGCTCAAAGACACGTTCTAAATCTCCTACAGGTATTCCTGGACCATTATCACAGATTATAAGTGATATTGAATGTTCTTGGATTGAAGTTGTAACATGAACAATGCCTTCGCCCTCATCCACATACTTTAAGGAATTAGAAAGCACTTGTTTTATCATAAACTCAAGCCACTTCGGATCACTATAAACATTTGCTTCGGTTACATCCAATTCAATTTGTATCTTTCGTTGAATAAAAATGGGTGCGAGTTCTTTAATCACATTACGAATGTGTGTATTTAAATTGAGCGCTTGAATCATATAATCTTTTTCAAGTGAACTTGATCGTGCATAAAAGAGCACCTGTTCAAGGTAATTTTCAACATGACTCATTTCACGCATCAACAAATTCATCTCCGCACTTGAATGGTTCGAAGCAATTAACTTTGCACCGGCCAAGGGCGTTTTAACTTCATGGATCCAAAGTTCAATATATTCTTTGTAGTCTTCTTGACGACGCTTATAATCACTGACACGATCAGCCATCGACTTATTCACTTCTTCCATCACTTCAATCCAAAGCGTCGCGTCCAAAAAACAACCCTCAGGAATCATTTCCGTCAAAAGATACTTTTGGTCCAAACCTTCCAAATTCATCAACAGTTCATCATAAAATCGTTTTCGGCGTGAAAACTCTACCACCAATACCACAACCAACACCAAGCCCAGTAGAAACATAACAATCCCAACAATTTCATGTTGAACACCCACTGCTGTTAGGAAAAACAAAACAACCACTTCCAAAACCCCAACAAGAATCAGAAGATATGCTTTATCCGCCAAAAAATCTTTAGTTTTCATGAATTGTATATCCCATCCCACGCTTTGTCTCGATAAAGTCCACAATTCCAATTTCCTCAAGTTTCTTGCGTAATCGATTAATATTTACTGTCAAGGTATTATCATCCACAAACCAATCCGTATTCCATAGGTACTGCATTAGATCTTGACGTGAAACAATACTCCCCTTATTCGCAATCAAATATGAAAGAATTCGTAATTCATTTTTCGTAAGTTCTTGTTCTTGTCCCATATAGCGTACCATTCCACGGGGTGTATCCAACTCTACACCCCTAAGCACAGTTACTGCGTTATCATTTTTTTCATAAGCACGTCGTAAAACAGATTGTAATCGTGCCAATAGGATTTGTAAATTATATGGTTTGGTAATAAAATCGTCCGCTCCTAAGTTCATCGACATAAGTTCATCCATCGTACTGTTTCGACTTGTTACGACAATAATCGGAACGGCACTGATTTTACGGATTTCTTTTGCAAGATAGTGACCTTCAACTTTTGGAAGTGATAAATCCAAAAGCACACAATCAGCCACCTCTTGTTTAAACGTTTCCATAACGTTTTTAAAATCAGTAATGAGGGTTGTCTCATATCCGTTCTTTTTTAAGAAACTGCTCAATTCATTACGAATCGTATCGTTATCTTCAATGATCATGATTTTATACATACACTGCCTCCAATTAAATCTATTATACACGAATCTTGTTTAAGGTTTTCTTAATTTGAACTTCTCCACTCATGGTATAATACACATAAAGGAGGATTCACCATGAATCTTATAATCTATCAAGACGCTCACACACTTTCGCTCCCTGAATACATCCGTCAATCCTTAACGGATAAAGCAGAGCTTGCACATATACGACTCCTTAATGGTAATTTCTATATTATTCTTAACTATCCCAGTTCACCCGAGAACATTCAACCCATCTGTATTGAACAAATCGGTTTGGACTTTAATCTCTATTGTCATGAGTCCGTCTCTTTTTCGTCGGATGTTCGAAATACTTCCTTAACGGACCTTCTCTTGCATACGCTTAAAAACTACGAAGTCATGGTCCAAGTTATTAACGCCAAACTTTCTGAATATGAAGAGTCGATGGAGAATCTTGTTACGAAAGCAAACATTAAAGCACTTTTTAGCTTAAGTCGTAAGTTAATCCGATATCAAACAGCGATTAATGCTATTGGTGATGTTACTAACTATATCGTCGAAGCAAAACCCGAAGCCCTTTGGCTATCTGAACTTTCTTCTGAATACACAAACATCCGAATTGAAGTCAATCAATTAGTTCAAAATATCGAGATGTATCAACAAATTATTAACTCTATTGTTGATGTATCGGAATCACTTTTTTCAAATCGTTTAAATAAAATTATGCAAACACTCACATCAATTACGCTTGTACTCTCAGTACCAACATTCATCACAAGTTTTTATGGCATGAACATCGACTTACCATTTCAAGATCACCCGCATGCTCTATTAATTGTTTTTATGTTTAGTTTTTTCTTAACTCTTGGGGTAGTCATATTCCTGCGTAAAAAAGACTACTTCTAAAAATCGACACGAACATTTAAGACTTTCCCAATCACTTCTACCGGCAACATCAACACTTCTTCTGCATTGTAATATTGCGTGGGATAGTCCGGGTTGGTTGCCTCAAGTATCATCAAATCATCTTTTAAAATAACACGCTTGACCGTCACTTCATCGCCTTGAATTAAAACAACAGCGATGTCACCCGAGACGATGTCTTGCGTTTTTTTTATGAAAATCAAATCACCCTCATAAATACGCGATCCCGTCATGGAATCACCCACAACCTTCAAAAAATAATCCCCTTGATCATACTCCCGTTTTGAAACTTCTTCATAAGCAATAATATCTTGATGGGCTAATAAGTCATACCCTGCTCTTACAACACCGAGAACGGGTTTAAAAAAATGATAAACCAAATAATCCGGAACATTGATTTTAAATAAATCTGACAAGCGTTCTTGCTTCTCTAAAGATATCTTTTTTATAATTCCTGCTTCCCACCGAGACACCGTCGATTTACTTACACCTACTGCATCCCCCACTTCTTCTAACGATAATTCATGCCGTGCTCTAAAAATCGAAACCAATTCTTGTAATGTCATAATCTCACCTCTTAACGTTATTATACGCAAAATGCAATCGCCAAACAACACGAGTGTTATTGTTGCGTAGTTCGATTGATTTACACAATATTTTAACTTATACTGAGTCTATTGAGGTGATTTTATGAAACAACGCTATATTCTACATTGTGATATTGACTACTGTTTTGCGCAAATTGAAATTATGAAAAACCCTTCCTTAGCCGATGTTCCAATGTGTGTTGGTGGTGATGAATCAAAACGACACGGTATCGTCCTAGCACGAAATCCGATAGCAAAGGCCAAGGGTGTGAAAACCGCAGAGACCTTAAATGAAGCTCGACGAAAATGTCCCGGTCTTGTGATTGTCCCTCCTTCATTTGATGACTACCTAACGATAAGTAATCAAGTTAAAGACATTTATCGCGAATATACGGATAAAGTTGAATCGTTTGGAATTGATGAAGCATGGGTTGATATTTCAGACTCTTTATTACTCTTTGGAAAACCGGGGGATATCGCCACCGAAATCCGCAAACGAATTAAAACAGAAATTGGTTTAACCGTCTCAATCGGTATGAGTTTTAATAAGATATTTGCGAAACTTGGATCCGATTTGAATAAACCTGATGGGCTAACGATTCTTATGGAATCTCATGTGAAATCGATGATTTGGCCGCTTCCCGTCCAAGATTTACTCTACGTTGGTCCTAGCACCCAAAAGAGTTTAAATAAAATGGGCATTCGCACCATTGGTGATCTTGCATGTGCGGATGAAAATCAGTTACACACTCATATTGGCAAAATGGGGAGTTTACTAAAGTCTTTTGCGAATGGTGATGATACTTCAGAGGTGAATCCACACACCGACCCTGCCAAATCAGTCGGTAATGGCATGACCACCCCGCAAGACCTTGTCTCAATCGAAGAAGTCCGACGCGTTTTATTTGTACTTGCGGAGTCTGTTTCAAGCCGGTGTCGTAACATTGAGAAAAAGGGAAGTGTCTTACGAATATGCATTCGTAATAACCAGCTTGAAACCCTATCAAGACAAAAGAAACTCAATCAACCTACTAATACGGTCGATCAAATTGTGAATGAATCGCTTTTCCTCATCGAACGCTATTGGGACCAAAAACAGCCTTTACGCAGTATCACCATTACACTTAGTGATCTCGTTTCCACCACCCAACCCATTCAACTATCTCTCTTTGATGAACCAGTATCCGCAATTGATGAAACCTTAGACAGCATTCGAGATCGCTTTGGACATCATGCCATCAAACGAGCCAATGTCCTGCTTCAAAAAAACCTCGAGAAACGAAACCCCAAAGCTCATATCACCAGTTTTGGTCATAACCAATAAAAAACACCTCATCTGGAACTGACCTAGTTCCGTGGGACTAAAGAAAAAAACCTCTTGTATGAGAATTATTGTAAAATAGTTCAATATAGGAGGTTTTTATATGGGAACACGAACTATGCATAGCTATGAGACAAAGATGAAAGTTATAGAAATGAAATTGGCAGGCTACTCAAGCAGGTTTATTCAGACTGAACTTGGAATAAAAAATGTAACACAAGTCAAAACATGGTGGAGATGGTATCGAAATGGTGAACACTATCGATTTTCTCAACCGGTAGGCAAGCAATATACTTTTGGAAAAGGGCCTGAAGGAGACACGGTCGAAGAAACACAAAGACTTAGAATTAAATCTTTGGAGCAACAAATTGAACTATTAAAAAAGTATTTGGAAAGAGAAAGGATGTGGTTCCTGAAATAATCATCAAGCTCGTTGAAGAGTATCGCAACACTGTATCTATTAAAGATATCTTGAATCTTTTTGGGGTACCTAAGTCAACGTATTACCGTTGGACTAAAAAAGAGCAACTAGAGTCTAATAATTATTCTGTCAATGAAGCATTAGTAATTGAACTTTGTAAAGAAAATAAATTTCGTTATGGATATCGAAAAATAACTGCATTAATTCGAAAAGAAAGAATTATCAATAAGAACACTGTTCAAAAAATAATGCAGAAACACCAATGTCAATGCCGTGTTAAGGTCAAACGGTATAGAAAAAACAAAAATCCGAAGATCATTATGCCCAATATCATTAATCGCGACTTTAAATCACTACGTCCTCTAGAGAAATTGGTGACAGATATCACTTACATCCCTTATGGCCATAAGATGCTCTATTTATCAACGATCATGGATTTATATAATGGTGAGATTATTGCGTCTACATTGAGTGACAGACAAAACCTAGAATGTGTGGTTGATACATTAAATCAACTTCCGGATATCGTTCAGCCATGTATTCTTCATTCTGATCAAGGGAGTGTCTATACATCAAAAGAGTATCAACTCAAAGTAAAAAATAAAAGCATTACCATGAGTATGTCCCGTAAGGGGACACCCGCTGATAATGCTCCTATCGAATCGTTTCATGCCTCGCTAAAGTGTGAAACATTCGAATTAAACCCAGAACTAAAGGGTTCTACTGAAATTGTATCACAAACTGTGATAAACTATTTAAAATATTACAATGAAAATCGAATACAAGAAAAGCTAGGATATCAATCTCCCGTAAATTATCGGTTAACTTCATCCTAACTTGGTTTTTTCTTTAGTCCCACGGAACTAGGTCAGTTCCTCTCGAAGTGTTTTTTTATGATTCTACTGGATGTTCTCGAGGGAAATTCATAACAACCTTAAATACATCGTCATCGACTGACCAAGTTGTTACTCCACCTAGTTGTTCAATGGTTTTGCGAACAATTTTAGATCCAAGTCCTCGTGACCCTTTATCCGTTGTTTTGGTGCTCTCCAAATCTTCATGATAAATCCCATCGAAACGATTGGAAATCATGACATCAATCCAATGATCACGAAGTTTCGATTTAACTGTAACGAAACGCTGTTCTTTCGGTAAAAGCAATACTGCTTCATATGCATTCTTAAGGAGATTTGTAAAAATGCGCACGATTTCAAGCTCCGTTAATTTAATCGTTTCATCCCAGTAGAGTGTACATTCAAAGGTAATTCCGTCATTGGTACACGTATTCGCAAATTCCTGCATAATCGCATCCAGTAAACCATAATTCGAATATGTCGGATGAGTCGTTAAACCATCAGACATTTGAACCCCCATCTCATCTAAAATATGAATTGCCGTTTCATAATCATTTTTTCTTAACAAGGTATTGATAGTTGAGAGTGTATTTTTATAATCATGACGAAACTCACGAAACGATTGTGTATAAACTTGATACGACTTATAGTGTTTTACCTGCATATCCAATTGTTTTTGAAGCGCGACAGTTTGTTTTTCATATTCTAGTGCTTCACACGATCTTACGGAATTTGCTACTACAATTGCAGCGACCCCCATAACCACGATACAAGTAAAGAGATACATAAGCGTGAACCATTGATCATTGGCTGTATAACGCCCCCCAAAACTAACAATTGTCAAATAAAAACCCAGGGATAATTTCATAGTCGTCACAAATAAAACTTGATCTGTATTCCGAAATAAAGCCTGAATTCGGGATGTCGTAACAGAAAATTTTTGAAGAATTATAAATAAAACAATCACAAAAATACAAGTAGTTTGAAAGCTGATCAAGTCACTCATCTTTCCCGATGCAATATAACGAATTGGCATACCTGTAATTAACGAATACATACAAAACACAAAAGCGCGTACAGTATAGAAATAGAATACATGCCGAACACTTGCATATGCAGCCATTGTCGTTGATATTTTATAAATAATTTTAAAACTAATAAACATAACTAAAAGCATGAAAAGATAGCTGACGTATGCTTCAAAATCAAAGCGTCGCGAAAAAAGAACTAATATCGAACTTAAAATCATACAAATTGCCAACGAAATATTGCCGTATGATCTCATATCAGCATGGTCTCTCATAAAATATACTGATAAGTAAGTGTAAATGTAGTAGGTAATTGTGGAAGTAATCACTAAAAATAAATACAACATCTCTCTACTCCCAATTGTTTTCTACGAATTTATTGAAACTTTGCTTAACATCACTTTGGTATGCTTTACCAATCGGCAACTCTTCCCCATTTTCAAGACGAAGTGTCTGGTTTTTAAAGAGTACTATATGGTTTAAGTTAACGAGATAAGAACGATGTACACGAACAAAATTCCGATTCGCTAGACGTGTCGTTAAGTGATCCATGGTCTCATAAAAATCAAAATATTCATCGTTATTGAAATGTACACGCATCACACGACGATAAATCTCGAAGTGAGATATGTCTTTAAATGGAATACGTCGTGATTCCGCCCCGAAATTACAATCAAAAAAATCACCCGATCGTTTATCAATTTGTGTCAGTGCTTGTCCTAATACGGTACGAAAACGAGTATCATCCGTATCCTGCTTTATAAGATAATTGAATGAACCCACATCAAAGGCATCAAAAACAAAATCTGATGATGAAGTAAGAAAAATAATCTGCGAATTATAACCCATCCTACGGATTTGCTTTGCAACCTCCACACCATTAATTTCATCCATAAAAACATCTAGAAAAATAATATCTGGTTCTTCATAATGATCCGTTAACTCAAAAATCAAATCCTCACCCCGAGAAAATGAGCTTAGCTCAACTTCCAATCCTCGCGACATCACATATCGCTTAATCAAATATCGATATTTCTCAATGACATCATTATCATCGTCACACAAGACAATACGTACCATACAAGAACCCCCTATTCATTGATTGTATTATAACATGTTGCGTAAAAAGATACACAATTCACTAGGTATACGGTTCATATTCACTATACTTTTACCAGAATTTCATACAAGTTTTATCATCACAAATCCTGCCAAAATTAAACACATATATTTCATAACACATGTGTTTAATTTTCATGTTAATGTGGTATTCTTTCCGAAGAAAGGATGAGGTTTATGAAAAAAAACAATCGAATCGTAGCCCTGTTCTTAATGTTTACTCTATTAATTGGATGTCAGGCTACCCACCAAACCCGAACACTCATCACAGATAAATCATCAATCAACCATCCATTCATCGTTACCTACGTTACGGGTAAATTTTCCGAATATGGATACTCTGTAAATCAAGATGAACAAATTAAAATCTACAAAGACAATGAAGAACAATGGACCTTCACCCAATCAGCTCCCGACAACACCGAAAGCATCATCACCGTAATGTGGGATGGTCAATCCGAGATAGCGGAAACAATTTTTGTGCAAGTAGCGAATAAAGTGGTGTATAAGAGATAGTATAAATCTCTATAATGATTTTAAAGTTTTACAATAAAAAGAGACGTCAATTTAAATTGATGTCTCTTTTTGTTTTAACTTATATATCTTTTGAATTTCAATTATTTGTTTAAATATATCTTCAAGTACATTTACCACTATACTGTTGCCTGCAAGTTTATTCAATTTTTCAACACCATAAAATTCTCTAGATCTGTTAAACATAAAATTATTATCAATCAAGTTTTGGTAGTCTTTCTCATCAAACCCCATTAACATAAAGCATTCCCTAGGTGTTAGATATCTAAAAGGAGTCTTTGCATCTAAACTTTTCGGCAATGAAATTACTCCGGAATTTGGATGTCTATCTTGTTTTGTTGTGATTGTTCTTACATAACTTTGACATACTTTTTGATTTTCTACTAATTTATCATTTGAAATTTCGATTTTTCTTCTTGAAATTGTGTAATTTGGAGTACTTGATAAAGCTTCCTTTCGGTACGCATCTACATTATAATCTGTTCTTAAGAAATTTTTTAAATGTTTCGGTTCGTGATTGACTGACTCTAAATTATTATTTTTAAAATAAATTTCTACTTCTTTTTTAAAGTTCTCGTTTCCGTTATGTAAAACACTAATCATAAATGTTCTTTTTCTTTTCTGAGGAATTCCAAAATTATCTGCTGAGAGATCATAAATTTGGTTAATATATCCCATTTCCTCTAGAAATGTCGTCCATTCTGTAAAATTAGAAATATGACGCTTTGATCGAATATTTGTTACATTCTCCATAAGTAAAAATTTTGGTTTTGATTTCCCAATTTCATCGTATTCTTTGATGATTCGCTCAACTTCCCACAACATACCTGATCTATTATTGGCGTCTCTATCAATTCCCTTAGTGTTGCCATGCCAAGATCCAGATAACGATAAGTCTTGACAAGGAAATGAATAAGTTAGTAAATCGACATTATCAGGTAAATTAATCGCCTTAACATCTGTGATACTAACTAGGTTCTTAGTTCTTTTGATTGCATAATCAATTCGCATTAAAGCGTCTAGTGGATATCTTTTTAAATTACTTTTTTGAAGTGGCTCTTTACCGTTACCACTAATTGTATGAACCGATAATTTTTCTATTAGTTCTTCTTTTGTAACATTTTCATATTCAGATAAATCTTGTGGCCCATTGTGAATGATGTCATATGCGTAAATAGCATTTATATCCCATTCTATCGTAGCAACCACTTCATAATCTGCTCCAATATTACTTAGGGCTTTTGATTGACTGCCAATTCCACTAAATGCTTCAACTACTTTCATTAAAATTCTTCCTCTCAACTACCATATTTCATTTGGTATTCCTACTAAGTCAATAGTATACTCTATTTTTGTTATGTTGTCTGGTATCTTTCCAGAAACAAATGAACTCGGTGTGATAGCCGGGAAAGCTGTATCAACTAAATATCGTTTACCCTCAAGTTTTCGATATTTTATCTTTCGATCTCTACTTCCATGTCTGTATCCCAATTGACTGATTTTTTCTTCATAATCGGATCTACGTCCACCTGCAGTAACGATTAATTCCAATAAATCATCTATAGAATTTCCTTTTGATGACTCTTCAAGTTTGCACATATAAATATATAGTGTTTTATTTGATTGTAATTGAAATTGTCCACTAATTGTTACTGTTTCTGCATATTTGATCAATGTAGTTTTTACATCTAGACTTATTGTTTCAGTTTCAATATCATGAGAATTCATTGAAGGGCCTTGCCAGATAAGATTCTTTTCTTTTGATTCCAACAAGAATAATGCGCAATATAATTCTCCTATTACGTCGTAAACTTTTTTATGTTTGATTGAATTACCTAATAAATCTCTCCATTTTTTCCACCATTCAAAGGGCTCTGTTTGTAATAATATTCTATTTTCTTTATTTTCTCCTGGCTCCAAAAATTGAGCACAAATAATCGCGAACTCATTTCTTAGATGATTAAGCTCTGATGAAAGAATTAATAAATTAATTCTTTCGCCACCATTAATTTGGAATTCACTACTAAAAAGTCTTACATTACTAAATTGTTCATTAATCTCAAGATTGTTTATATTCATGATAGCAACACCATAGTAATTTGACTCTCTAATAGTCCACGATTTTTCGTCTGCTGTTTTTATCGTTCTTAAACCATGTGAAAATTGAGATGCAAAGTTTTCTCGAATTTCATCAACTATTGTCATTTGAATTTCTCCTTTAGTTCGCTTTATCAAAAAGCATATTAACGTATCCTTCGATACCACCTTCATACAAGCCAGGTTCTATCGTTTGGATATATAAAGTGTTTAATGTCATTACTTTTCGAAATAGCCCTTTTTGATTACTATCGCGATGACTTAATTCATATTTATCTCTTCGCAAATCGTACACTCGCATAATCTCTCTATATAAATTTACATCAAACCCTTTTTTTGATGTTCGATCCACAAGTTGGAGAATCTCATCTGTAGTATTTCTTCTTAAAATTTTAGAGGTGTTCTCTACGTCACCTTGCCAGCTTAGATGAATATACCACCAAATAGTCCGTAACCAAAGTCTATTTTTTGTTTTATAAAACCTTACATCATTTTCATATCCCCATCTCATTGCAACAATGTTCGGAATAACTCTAACTTGCAAATCAATCCAAATTTGCTCGTCAGATGCTTCTCTTAATGTCATTCCATTTTCATTTTTTAAAACATCATACAAATACAAACCGAACTGAAGATCTTTCATATATTCTCTATCTGATGGAATCGATAAATAATATTCAGTTAGTTTTTTTCTGAGATTCTCATAATTTCCATCGAGACTTTTCATTTGTACATCACCGTACAATTTCCATTTGTCCATCTCATTTTTTGCTTCTGATTTATTCATTTTCTCAAATATCATTACTTATTCCCCCTCTATCTATCAAATGGTAACCGTTGTCGAACTTCGCTGGACAGAAGATCTAAATCATCGTAATTTTTCAGTCCAAATGTTTTGATAAAATAATTTGCCACATGAGCAACACTTCCTATTTCAAAATAATCATCTGATTTTAAACAACTCGCATATGCGGACTGCGCCACTTTAGTAATGATGATACAAATACTACTTGCCACAATATCATTAATCAGAAATTGATCAAATTTTTTATTGTTTCGGTCTACATATTTATATCCCGGATGATTTTGATTTAGCCTAATTGCAACACTACGGCTAAATGCTTCAGTAACTGGATCATCCCACTGACAATCCACCTGCCATAAAGGTCCTTTAGGATTAGATACAATATATATAGGAAATTCAGAACCATCTCCATCAAGAACTACTTTGACCTCACTAAAACCACCTAAAATAGATCCTATATTGTTTTGTAGGTAGCCACCCCGTTCATCTATTTGATTTGCTGCTCTCTCTATATAGAGAAACGGTTGGAAAACGATGTCTCCTCGAAGTTGTCCAACATCAAAATTGATTTCAATACGGTATTCTTTAGGAATGTTGTCAAAATAATCCATTATTCCCACGCGAACTATTCCTCTTTGCATGGATTCACGAGAATACCATTGTATTGCGAAACCAATTCTTGCTCCACTATTCGCAATACCATTTTGACCAAATAAAGGTCTAGAGTTTTTTATTTCCATCTTCAACTCTACTGTAAGCGACTGACTGTTTATATCCCAAAAAGCATTTTCATCTTCCAAGATTATCAAATTGCTATTAATGGAATCTTCACTAATTTCTATTTTCTTTTTATCATACTTTGTTCGAGCATAAAACTTAATCTCTGAAACTTCATATCCAATAGCATTTATATGATTCTCATTTAGCATTGGGTAGGTTGAAAATATATTTTTTACCACTACTTATCTCCTCCTACCTTAACACACGTAAATTGTAGTATCGGTACAATATTAAAATCAGAAGTATGAACTAAAACAGAACCTCTAATTTGAATGCGACTCGGAACAGACGTTTCTAAAAGTAATCCATATGATTTATCATAATCTGATAAAATTTCTGAAATTCTATAGCGTTCGGTATTAGACTCTTTAAAACCTTTCGGTACATATATTTCTTCTTCTCTACTAATTCTAGAATCTTTATATATCATTTCGGTTTCTAGAATTTCTAAAGGAAATTGGTCATTTGTTATTTTTTCGTATTCGATTGCTTCCAAAATCCCACTCTCTCGAATAGTAGCAATTTTGACCGTAAACGAACGTACTGTTTCTAACGTGTCAATTTCAAAAGGAATTCTAATACCATCTTCACGATACTGTATCCCCTCTTCATTAATATTGAACTGTGGATTTCTTTTTTTTGATTTTACTGCATTCGGTACTTTTATAATTTTCTTAGGAGCGCTTGCTTTTTTACCGAACATACTTGAAGGCAGTAATTTTTCTCCGAATTGCTTACTAAACACAGAGTTTCTATCTTCAAGAATAACTACACTCTCCGTATTTAGTACTTTTCCAATTTTTTTTGAAACATGACTCTTAATTTTACGAGATATTTCCGGGCTTATAGTGCCATAACTTTTATCACCCCATGATGTGTGATCTGCTTCCTCGCTCATGCGCACATATTCTTCTAAACTATTAGGTAAACCTTGATTTATATACTCTTGACGAAACTTGTTTTTTGAGTTCAATACAAAATAACCAATAACATATTCATCGTCATTAGTAGCATCTATTTTCCTTACCCAATCTCCACTTGTTTCATAGGAGACTATCATGCCTGGTTTTCTAGTGTACATAAGCATGGGGGAATTTAGAGGCGAATCATCATTTAGTGTATTTGTTAAAAGGTATATATTAGGATTATTATCTGGAATACCTTGCCCTAGATCTCGACCCGTAACTTTAACAAAAGAAACAGTTCCACAAATTGGGTCGACCAAATAATGATTAACTTTAATTTCTTCCTTATAGTATTTTATTTGATTCGACATTACTAAACTTGGTTTCTTCACGCCCGAAGCATAATTATATAAATCTCTTTGAATCATAAAAAGCGGAAGTATTAATTCATCGACTAACATACAACCATTTATCGAAGCTTCCAAATAACAGCCATCGTATTGTTTATTATTTAATCTAGAAGCATACCAACGTTGTATCGATATTTCTAAATATTCTTCAATGCTGCTCGTCCAATATGGTAAATTTCGAGGTCTTTTTGCAACCTCACTCGTAACTTCTGAATTAATCCCCTGTAAATTTTGTGTAAGTAGATTTTTCGGTTCAACAAAAGGGATAATAATCGCTGTACCCGTTTCATCATTTATATATGGTTTCATACCGAATATTTTTAGAAAATCATGTATTTCATCTCGATCGGTAACGGGAACAGTAGTATTTTCAGATATTTCCTTTCCCCACCAAGCAATTCCTAGTCGTTTACTTTCTTTATAACCCGGAATAATACTTGTCGATGAAGTCTCATCTTCTACCATATTTATAGCCAATCTTTCTTCAAAAAATCCATCACTTACTCTAATCCGACTATAATAAATTACCAAACCAATTCCCAATCTATAATAGGTTGTTTTGCCTAACCCCCAAGATCCACCTGCGCCTTCTTTATTTTGTGCCTTCATTATGTCATAAACTAAAGATATTAAATTTCCCTCATCCATACCATCGGTAAGTTCATTTTGCGACATAGGACCTGTCAATCCTTCTGTATTGTAATCTCTAACAGATAAAAATTTCTTTGTAGTAAATCCAAAGCGCTCATTTAATGCCTTCTCAATTCCCTCTAAATGTTTAGACAATGAATTCGTTACAAAATCACCGACTGTAAAATCTACTAGCACTGACTTTGTATTTCCACTACGTGCGTCTAGACTATTTTGAATTGATTCTCGAACTAGTAAATCTATCCAAGGCATACTGTCGTTTTGAATGATTCTTAATAGAGCCTCTCCGGTAAGAGTGTTTCTTCCCGAACTTTCAATTTCGATATTCATTATTCCCCCCTAATCGACATCATCGATTGTTCCCTTATTATTTATTTTACTCAAATCTATTCTTATAGATTTAATATAATTTTGATTTCTTTCGCCTCCTGGGATTGTGACTACAACACCAATTAGGTCGCCTTTAGCATCTAAATTACTTCTTAACGGATTTGACTTCACTTTGGAGTATTGATCAATGCAATAAAATGTTAACTGTGGAGTTTTGTTTAACCCAAAATAATTTCTGTGGGTTATTTTAGGGTTTTTATTCATTTCTTTCTTAATTAGTTCATCATCTAGTTGATTGTATTGATCGATTCTTATATCGCTAATTAAGTCTTTCGGTCCTCGCAGTACCCCTATGTCAATAAAATCCGACTCATTTTCATTACTTTTTTTACGAGTACGACTGACCTTTGCAACAGATAAGCCATTACCGAAATCTAATTTTGATGAGTTATCATTTGATAATCCTGCAAATACGACATTCCAACTCCCTAAATTTCTATCTTCTGTATTTATTTTTATCCAATCTTGTAGAACATTAATTCTATTAAATACTCGCGAACGATTGCTAAATAAGAAATTATCAAAGAAATTAGTCGAAATCAACTCAAAATCTATATCTTCCCACACTAAGTTAGAGTGATTAAACATAAACATTTCCGTCGGTGTTGGTTTACCAAGCGATCTAATAAAATTAACTGTGATCTCTAAGTTTGATTTAATAGTTTCAATATCATTATCAAATAGAACTGTTTGATTCATTACCCCTGTAAAGTCCACTTCATCTTCAACAGCACGTTGCATTTTATTTTTTGAAGTAATACGCATGAATGACAAAGATGGTGAGCTTTTTATTCGTATTCCGACTTCTTCTGGCAACTGACCTAGTACTTCCATATTATAAATTTCATTTCTAAGCTCTAGATCTAGTTCAGATAGAAATTTAAATTTTTCGACCGCATTAATTGACATGAAAATTCTGGGAAATAATTCATACCCTCTTCGATATCCGAACCAACGTCCCATTTGCATCAGAGTATCTCCCTGGTTAGTCGTTCTTAAGAAATATGAACAGAGCAGTCCTTCTAATGTTAAACCACGAGCAAGTGTATTTCCTCCTATAACGATAAACATAGGTGCTTTTTCAAGCATATGCTTTTTAGACGGATATTCTAATCTCATATAGTCATCCTCATCCGCTGTAAATTGCGATTTACTATTATCTACACATAGATGTATACCTTCTATATACGATAAATCATTCGCTTCGTTTTCATCAATTTGAATACGGCCCATACCCTCTTTTACAATAAAGTTTAATTCGGGTAGAAGTTCTTCAAATAAAGGATAATCCCTCAAATCGCTAGCATCAACTCCATAAGTAGGGTAAGTACTTGTGAAGTTATCTAAAGTAAATCGATTTGTTTCTTGTTCCCAAAGTATATGTGCCTTAGAAATTATATTATCTCTATTTTTCAAGAACCATTTTTCAATAGCTTTCTCAATTTGGTTATGATGATCAACCTTGAAACTACTATGAACCAACATAGATATTGGTTTTTTATGGCCTTCTGTACGCAATGCAGCACCACTTAAGATAAACCAAAGTATGGCTTGTTCAAGACCTGTAGGTATATCTTGACTCTCACCTTTATGTACTTGAGATAATTCGTCAATTTCTCGAGAGTTAATATCTTCTAGTTTTCTAATAATATCTAGACCTTCTAGACCTACTTCTTCAGTTAAAGATTCATCAACACCAAATATTTGCTGTGGACCAAAATAGAGATTTGATTGTGGAAGTGTATAAATGAAGTTTTTGGGATAAAGTGTATGATCTCCGATTTCATTCAATACATTTGCATATGGGGTAGCTGTATACCCAATGTAATTCATTGCATGAAATACTCCTTTCGCTTCCTTATCATTTTTATTCTTATTATGAACGAGATTATTAATAAGTCTTGCAATCGTTTTGCGTTCATCTGTGTTTACATCTGCAGTATTCACCCCTGCTTGGTCAGATTCATCGTCAATTATTAGAATTTTCATATTTTCTTTTTGATGAGCATCTAAGTGAAGCCATTCCAATAAATTCTCAAGTCTTTTTTTATTTTTTAGTACAACTGTGAAATAAGCCATTTCCGACTCTGAAAAATGTAAATTTGATGATTTATCACGGTCTTCAGAATGCTTAGATAAATGACCTAACTCTTGCCATTTCTTATTACCTGGATGATTCAGATCATTAAGAATCCTTTTTTGAGTTTGAACACGCAAGTTATCTATCGTTCCTGAAAGAACAATAAACATGTTATAACCATAATCTGAAGCCATAGCCATTAATCCAGCCATATTCGCAGTTTTACCCGACTGAACATTCCCAATCACAAGACCTTTTGTTGGCAAACTATTTCTAGTGTCATTCGAAATTTGTTTCAAAATTCTTTCACATGATATCTCTATTGAACTTATTGCTTTATCATCGAAACCATTTGCTTTCTTTAAATGTTCTTTATATAAGACCCATGATGATTTACGATTTTTAGGAATTATTATGTCGTTTTCTTGATTATCTCCGACAATCATTGATGCTTTTGTTATATCTGTAATTTCTAGACTATCCTGCTCCGCTTCTTTTTGAAGTAAAACTAAATCTCTCCATTCTATATCATCAAATGGAGCCTCTAGACCTATAGAATTATAATTTTTCAGGAATTCATCTATTGAATTAAATAAACCAAATTTCCCTTCTATTATTTCTTCCCATGTATGACCTTCTGTTCGTTTTTTTACAATTACAGCGCGCAAATTATCATATCGCGGTGTTGAATATCTATTCCCCATTTTTGCCCTCACTTTATTAGTTTGTATATCTATAATAATCATTATATATGAGCAAGTAGAGCATCTCAATGAATAAACAGTAAAAGTGCAAACGTTTTCACCTCTATCAGTAAAAAGTTTGCACTTTATGACATATTTGTTTTTTTATTAGAAAGTTTTTTTGATCAAACAAAAATTTTGTTAAATAAACTTAATTTCGATTTATTAATTCACTCATTACTTTTCCGATAATTATTCCAGTAGTCAATCCCGAGGACCCCAGCCCACTCGCATGATATACACCCGGTTCGCCTTCTACTTCCCCGTAGAAAGGACTGAAGTTCGAGCTCACTGCGCGTGTTCCTACACGTACGTGATCAATTTCAAGTTTATCTATATCTAGGAAGTGTTTCTTAGCCTCATTTTTGAGGTATTCACTTGAATTCGGATCAATATCCAAATTAAATCCTTTTTCATTTTCATGGGTTGCACCAATGACCAATTGTCCTTGATTTCCATAAAGAAAGTCAATTTCTCCCTGTGGCATAAATACTGGATAGTTATGATTGGGTTCAAGGATGTTATTAAATTCTATCAGTTGTCCTTTTTGTGGTTTCACATTAAGATCTTTGTTTGGAAATTGTTCTTGTAACCATGCTCCACAAGCAAGGATGACTGCATCATAGACTTGCCCATCAACCATAAGCTGATATTCTTGACGTGACCAGTACACGCGTTTATTGATTACGGTAAGATTTTCAGCTTCTTTTTGTAATGTCTTGATTAGTTTTAAGCCATCTACCTGTGCACCACCTGAAACATAGAGAGCTCGTTCACATTGAATAAAGGGTGGTAGTTTTTCCTTGAGTGCTTGTCCTTCTAAAATTTCCACATCCCCCATTTCGGGTGCATCGATGCGACGTTGTAATGCAATATGGTATAGCTTATCCAATAATTTATCGTGAGTGATTAAAGCACCACTTTGACGATAGTAGGATGTGTCTTTGAGGTCTTGGTTCAACGTTTGATAGAATGCTGCTCCTTCACGTGCGAGTTGGTACCATTCTTGATTGCGACGTTGACTAACCCAAGGACAGATAATTCCCACCGCTGCTTTGGTTGCTTGTCCCGTTGAATCATCATATAGGGTAACTTGGTTGCCGTGTTTACTTAAATAATAGGCAGCTGTAGAACCAACAATACCGCCACCAATAATTGCGATTTTTTTCATTTTTGATCCCCTTTAACTTCTCTTATACTAGTGTATCAAAATATACCAGATATGTAACAAAATTGTAACTTTCGTCATAAGTTCAAAATAATCATGTATACTTTGTACTATAACACTAGTATAGTGTTGATTTTTCTTTCGATTAAATTTATAGTTATAAATAGATTACGGAGTATCGCTATGCAAAATAAAAAAGGTCTAACGACACAACAAGTAAAACAATTAACTCAGGAAGGCAAGGTCAATCGTCTACCTAAACCCGAAATTAAATCAAATGCGCAAATCATTTTCAGTAATGTATTTACGCTTTTTAACTTATATAACATTATTATCGCATCCGCACTTGTTTATGTAAAAGCATGGACAAGTTTATTCTTTATGGGTGTCATCATTTCAAATACATTCATGTTTATTTTCCAGGAAATACGTTCTCGAAATTTAATTAGCAAACTCAATATTATTATCTCTCCAAAAACGACAGTTATTCGTGACGGTGAACGACTTGAACTGGATAACGAAGACATTGTTCTTGGTGATTTAGTTTACTATGAAGCAGGAAATCAAATCAGTGCCGATGCACGGATTGTGGACGGGTCTGTTGAAGTTAATGAATCACTTCTTACTGGTGAAGTTGATCCTGTCGATAAAACGGTTGATGCGGAAATTTTATCTGGAAGTTTTATTGTTAGTGGTGCGTGTTATGCAGAGATTATTCATGTTGGAAAAGACAACTATGCCATTAAAGTAACTTCTGCTGTGAAAACTAACCGCGTTATTTCTTCTGAACTGCTTAAAACATTTAAAACGGTTACTAAAATTACAAGTTTCTTTATTATTCCAATCGGTGCCATTTTACTTTACCAAGGTCTTGTACTACGAGGTCAAGCTTTTGATTCAGTAATTGTTAATACTGCAACTGCGCTACTTGGTATGCTTCCACAAGGTCTAGTACTGCTCACTACCTTAGTCCTTATTGGAGCCGTCTTAAAACTTGGTTCTAAGAAAACACTTGTACAAGATTTATACGCAATTGAAACCTTGTCGCAATCCAGTGTACTGTGCTTGGATAAGACAGGGACATTGACACATGGTGTAATGAAAGTAATTCACGTGGAAACACTTGATGAGATTCTCTATGAATATATGAGTTCTTATATCGAAAATTCAAGTGATAACAATGCTACATCAACTGCAATTAAAGACTATTTTGAAGTCATTCCAACACAACTTAAAGCTGTCGAACAAATACCGTTCTCCTCCGCGAGAAAGTGGGCTGGAATGAATTTTTCTAACAATCACTCAGTGCTTGTTGGTGCCCCTGATATTTTACTCCCAGGAACACGAATTCCTGAAAAAGTTGAATCTTTACGACGGGATGGTGCTCGAATTCTATTAGTCTGTGAGTCCCTATCACCCGTTCATAAAGATAGTTCTCTCAAAGGAATTTTACCGCTCGCTTACATTGCCTTAGAAGATCCAATTCGTGATGACGCTTACGATGCTATACAATTTTTCCGAGAAAATGATGTTACTGCAAAAGTTATATCAGGTGATAACGTAGAAACAGTCGCAGCGATTGCTCGCAAAGCGGGTATTGAAAACTATCAAAATGTTGTAGATGCACAATCTCTAAAAACTGAAGAGGACTTAACAGAAGCAATTCTTAATTGTAATGTTATTGGTCGGGCAACGCCAAATCAAAAACTTGATTTTGTACGTATCCTTCAAGAACATGGAGAAAAAGTTGCCATGACCGGTGATGGTATCAATGATGTTCTTGCATTGAAAAACTCTGATTGTTCTATTGCTATGGGTGAAGGCAGTGATGCTGCCTTGCATATCTCGCAAATTGTCGTTATGGACGGGCAACTCTCGACACTTGTAGATGTTGTGAAAGAGGGGCGTATGGTGATCAATAACATCACCCGTTCCGCATCCATGTATTATCTACGAACAATTCTAACCATATTTATTGCCATTACTGCAGTAGTTATGAATGTTCCCTTCCCGTTTATTCCCTTCCAAATTACATTAACAAATATGTTTATTGATGGATTCCCTTCGTTTATGTTGTTGTTCCAACCCAGTTATGAACGACCTAAAGAACGAATCCTTAACCATGTTTTACGTCATGCATTCCCAAATGCCATGACCATTATTCTGTTGTGGCTCTTCCTAAATATTTGGGGAACCCACTTTGGATTAACAACAGAGGTTGTTCAAACGATGATGTACTTTATTAACGGTTATGTATCCATCGGTATGATTTACCGTATCTACAAACCCCTCAATCTGTATCGAACAACGGTCCTTATCATCAATGTTATTGGATTTGGACTTGCAACGAAACTCTTCTGGCCTCTCTTGGAACTTCAACCACTCAGCCCAGAACATGCGCAATTCACTGCAATCCTTCTGATTGTTGCCATCCCTATTGTAATCATCATCCATAAATTAGCTCTTATGTATATTGATTACACAAATACAAAAAACATCTAGAAAACACAAACACCTTCCAAAATGGAGGGTGTTTTTTGGTTTAAACCTAGAAGTGTGCTATGATTAAGACAGAAAGGATTGATATTTTGAATGAATTGATCGAAGCAATTCATCATAATGACATTGATTCAGTTCAGACAATCCTTATCAACGACCCACACGTCGTATCTCACCCTTCAGGTGATCGTTTGCAATCCCCACTACAAGAAGCAATTCAAAACAGTCGTCTTGAAATTGCTCAGTTAATTATTGAAACAAAGGATAATGTTAACTTTATGGTTCAAGGTGAACTCGAACATTGGCAGCAACCTATTTTACACGTTGCCATAAGTGAAGCCTTGAATCATTCACGTTATCCCCGACCTCAACGAGACGGCCCTAAAAATGATGGGGTTCTTTTCGACAAGCATCTTGCTTGTCTTAAACTCTTGCTTGATGAGGGTGCGGATGTCCATGGTCAAGATTCATTTGGAAATACGCCTCTTATGCGAGCTGTTTTAGATGTCATTAATATTGATTTGGGAATTGTTGATTATGAATTTGAAGAAGATATTCGTCGTGTGTTTGGATTACTCATTGATAAGGGTTCTGATATTCGTGAAGCTACAAACACGCGTAAGTCTATTTTTGAGCTGTACCGAAATCATAAAGTGATGAATTATATACCAAAAGGATGAGGATTTCACTCATCTTTTTTATTATCTCCGCTTAATTTTGATATAATAGTCAAAATTAGGAGGTTTTTTATGGCAAAGAAATTAGTACACCGTAGTGACGTTAATCCTGAACATACATGGGATTTAAGTGGTCTTTTCAAAACGGAAGAGGACTACAATCAAACATTTGATGAGCTTGAAAAAGAAGTCGATACATTTGTTTCTACTTATAAAGGGCAATTAAGCACGCCTGAGAAGATTGTTGAGGCATTAGGTGTCTACGCACCAATGTATGAGAAAATGGTTCACCTTGGCACTTATAACAGCCTTAGTGCTTCCGCAGATCAATCTAACGAGGAAACCATTCAACGTTATGGTCTTTATGCAATCCGTACGACTGAAATTTCAAATAAACTGACATTCTTTACATCTGAAATATCTGGCAATGATTATAAAACATTAGAAGATGCAGCACACCTTGATGAATTTAGTAAAGGATTTTTAAAACAGATTCTTCGTGAAAAACCCCATGCTTTATCACCAGAGGTAGAAGCTGCTGTTACCGCATTGAATAGCGCATTGGATGCACCTTACAGTATTTATAATCGTGGAAAACTTCAAGATATGAGCTTTGATGATTTTGAAGTTAATGGAAAAACGTATCCCAACAGTTTTGTCCTTTTTGAAGGCGAGTGGGAATATGAGATCGATCATGATGTACGTCATAAAGCATTTGAAGAGTTTTATGGAAAACTTGCGGAATACCAACATACTTTTGCGGAAGTCTACCAAACGCAAGTTCTCAAAGAAAAAGCACTTGCAACCCTTAAAGGCTTTGACTCTGTGATTGATTATCTTCTTTTCGATCAAGAAGTATCACGCGATATGTATGACCGTCAAATTGACTTAATCACCGAACATCTCGCACCACATATGCGTAAATACGCTCAATTACTCCAATCAGTCCATGGTTTAGATACCATGTCATTTTTTGATTTGCTTATGCCATTAGATCCTGGATTTGAACCGGATATTTCAATTGAAGCATCACGCGAAAAATTACTTGAAGGATTAAGCATTCTTGGTGATGACTATCTTGCGATGGTTAACCGTGCTTTTGATGAACGTTGGATTGATTTCCCACAAAACATCGGAAAATCTACGGGTGCATTCTGTTCAAGTCCTTATGGTGCGCATCCTTACGTCCTTATTAGTTGGACCGAACGTATGCGTGAAGTCTTTGTCTTAGCTCATGAGTTGGGTCATGCAGGACACTTCTACCTTGCCGGACAAAATCAAAATATTTATGATACACGCCCTTCTCTATACTTTATCGAAGCACCTTCAACTATGAATGAGCTTATCATGGCAAATCACCTAACGACTCAATCTGAAGATCCACGCTTCAAACGATGGGTTCTATCAACAATGATCAGCCGTACCTATTATCATAACTTTGTAACTCATCTTCTTGAAGCTGCTTATCAACGTGAAGTGTACCGTGCCGTTGATGCTGGTAAGCCACTATCAACAGCAGGCCTAAACGCTATGAAACGCTCAGTACTTGAAGCATTTTGGGGTGATGTGGTCACAATTAATCCAAATGTGGAACTCACTTGGATGCGTCAACCGCATTACTATATGGGTCTTTACCCTTATACTTACAGTGCTGGATTAACCATCGCAACCGAAGTAAGTCAAAAGGTCTTGAATGGAACCTTAGATATTGAACGTTGGAAAGATGTATTGAAAGCCGGAGGAACTAAAACTCCGCTTGAACTAGCGAAAATGGTCGATGTTGATCTTTCAACGGATGCACCTCTACGCCATACCATTGAACACATTGGTTCGATGATTGATGAAATTATTGAACTTACCGAACAAATGAAGTAATTCAAATAAAAATGCCGAAACATCACAATGATGTCCCGGCATTTTTTTGTTATGTTGTTTGTTGGTAATCTTCGATGATCACCAATAATGCATTACAAAGTTTGTCATACCCTTCGTCATTACGGTACGCAAGGTCCATATCGTAATCTGCGAGCAACGCTTTTTCCGAAATTTGACCGGTTGCGACACGTTGTGCTGTTTGACCGCTTTTACGAATCGCTTTAATAATATCTAAGCACTCATGAATGGTCGTTCCCGATAAGACTTTTTGTTTTTTAATAAATTCAGTGATGTTATCACAATACGCTTCAAAATCATCATTCCAGTGTTTGTTCTCATGTGTTTGAGCTTCCATACGTAAACTCTGGATTTGTTTTAATACATCCCCAAATACATGATCACCCTCCGTGATCAGATTGGCTAATTTTTCATTACAAGGTTCCATAAATAATAAACCTCCTTTAATAAAATATATCATGTTTGTTTCCTTATATTCACTTATATTTTAAAGATTCCAGAGAATTCATGGGTACAATTTTAAAAAGGAAATTGGTTTAGGTAAGCATCGAGACTCTTATCTGCATTTATTATTTTTTCGGAAAGTGCCCCAACATAGCGGTAGTGCCAGGGTTGAAATGCATATCCGGTTTCTGCCTCTTTTCCTTCTGGATATCGCTGGATAAAACCAAACTGATATGCGTTCTTTTGAAGCCATTGATACGCTTCTGTCTCAGTAAACTCCAGTTCATTCCATGTTTCAATGTCTTCACCACCGATATCAAATCCATAACCACTACGGTGTTCAGAACAACCATCTTGGCCTCCATAACGATGGGCAAGTTCAATTCCATACCGTTCCTTATTGCCTTCATACAACTGGTTTTGGAATTCATGCGCGCGATAGCTGCTTATTTTGTTTAATACGATACCGTCTTTAAGTGCTGCTGCTTGCATATATAAAAATTGGTTTTCAGCCTCATATCGTGGACCGGGATCATAACTTGGAGGTAAACAATGACCACGGTCAACCACAAGAATTCCCTTACGATAGACACGTGTTCCTTCCTCCATTTGATAAACATCATCCAGTTCTTTCGCAAAAGCATTGATGCGTTCTTCAAATTGATTTAATGCCTCCATGGTTTGGATGCTCCCTAAATCATCCTTTAGTTCAAGATAAGCAAGACGATGGGTGGAAAGCACGTCGCGTTGTTCATAAAACTTAAGAACACGCATGTAGTCATCAACGAGATCTACACCTTCAAGTGTTAGGTTATTTTGAATAATGGGTTGTGTTATTTCGGGACTTGTTGGCTTACATCCTGTGATGAGTAGAAGTATGATTCCTACGATTAATTGATATTTTATCTTCATAATCCTATTCTATCGCATTCACAGCACAAAAAAAAGGATTCCGAAGAATCCTTAATGGGATTATTTTTGATAACCAATAACACCACGGCATATTGTTGTTTGAACATTAATATCATCATCACAAATTACAAGGTCAGCATCTTTATTGATCGCAATGCTTCCTTTACGTCCAAAGATTTCTAAGTGTTTCGCAGCATTTTCTGATGACATCTTCACAAGATCGTGCATTGGAGCACCCGTAAAGTGTTTAATGTTACGGACTACAAAATCCATTTCCGCTACAGAACCTGCAAGCGATCCTGTCGCGATACGGCATTCTTTCCCTTTTTTAATAACTTCTTGACCTCCAAGGTCATAGTTACCATCAGGAAGTCCTTTCGCGCGCATTGAGTCTGTAATCGCAATAAAGTTCTCCGCACCTTTAATTTGGTATGTCGCTTTCACAACATCCGGATTTAAATGAATACCATCACAGATCATTTCTGCTTTAAGTGTTGGATTCATAAAACCAGCTGTAACGGCACCCGGTTCACGGTGATGATGTGGTTTCATCGCATTATGGAAGTGTGTTAAGTTTGAGAGTCCATTCTCAATCTCATCTTCGATTTGTTGGCAGGATGCATCCGTATGACCTGCGGAAGGCACAACATTTAACGAACGTAAGTGATCGGTAAATCCAATTTCTGCTTCTTCTGGTGCATAAGTAATGACCTTAATCATTCCTTCTGAGACATCCCAGAAATGATCAAATGCTTCAAGTGTTGGTTTTAAAACATATTTAGGATTTTGTGCTCCAATATGTTTAGCGGAAATAAAGGGTCCTTCTAAATGAATCCCTACGATTTCTGCTTCCCCAGGTTTATTATTGTTTTTCGCATACTTCACAATCTCGCCTAAAGCTTTATCCACAGCTTCAACGGATTGAGTCATCGTCGTTGCACAATATGATGTGGTACCTTCTTTCGGTAAGAAACGCGCAATGGTTGCGACTGCTTCTTCAGTACCATCCATATTATCAGCACCATTGGCACCATGGATGTGTTGATCAATGAATCCTGGTAAAACATTCATCCCCTTCGCATCCACAATTTCTCCCGTATAAGCGGGAACATTTTCCATTAAACCAAGCGCTTTAATGGTTTCATTTTCTGTAAGCACATAACCGTTTTCGATTACGCGGTCTTCTAAATAAATACGTCCGTTTATAATTAACATCGTAATTCCTCCTTGTAACCTTTGTTTACCTTATAATTATAGCACTCTTAATCCGTAACACAATTATAATAAACATTAGTTTTGTTGTTGTTTTGGTTTGCTTTATTGATTCGAACCCTTATAATATATGGGAGAAAGAAGAGAGGTTATTCAATATGAAATTATATGTTGTAGAAAACAGCGATGCAGGAGCAGCGTTAGGTTTCGAACTCATTAGTAAAGATTTAAACGAAGGAAAATTAAATGTATTCGGTTTGGCTACAGGGAGCACACCGATTTCATTCTACGATAAAATTACTGCAAGTGATTTAGATTTCTCAAATGTTATCTCAATTAACTTGGATGAATATATTGGTATTGGCGCAGATCATGATCAAAGTTACCACTACTTCATGAACAAGCATTTCTTCAGTAAAAAACCATTCAAAGTAAACTATTTACCAAATGGTTTGGAAGAAGATGCAGAGAAAGAATGTAAACGTTACGATGATATTATTGCTTCAAATCCAATTGATGTTCAAATTTTAGGACTTGGAATCAATGGTCATATCGGTTTTAATGAACCGGGTGCATCATTTGAAGGATTAACACAAAAAGTTTCACTTACAGAATCCACAATTGAAGCAAACGCACGTTTCTTTGAAACTCGTGATGATGTACCACGTTATGCTTATTCAATGGGTATTAAATCCATTATGTCAGCTCAAAAAATCGTATTATTTGCATACGGTGATGCGAAAAAAGATGCTGTATACAATATGATGGAAGGGACACCTACAGAAGACTGTCCTGCAAGTGCACTTCAAAATCACGATGATGTCATCGTAATTATTGATAAAGCTGCAGCAGCTTTATTAGACCTTTCTAAACATCAATAAGACCGGAAACGGTCTTTTTTTTAGTCATAAAAAAAAGAAAGCCTAAGCTTTCTTTACAAATTCTGATTTTAAACTCATGGCACCAAAACCTTCGATGCGACAATCAATATTATGATCCCCTTCCACAAGTTTAATATTTTTAACCTTTGTACCTTGTTTTAAAGCACTGGATGCCCCTTTTACTTTAAGGTCTTTTGTGATGACGATATCATCACCATCTGTAAGTACGGTTCCATGTGCGTCCTTTACCACAAGCATTGCTTCTTGAGTGCTCAAGGCATTCCACTCATGTCCACATTCTGGACATACGAATAAATCTCGATCCTCATACGTGTACTCTGAAGTACACTGAGGACAATTTGGTAATGTCATTGTATCGCTCCTTTATTTCTTCTTATCTATTCATGAGTATACCGTGGAACCGTAAGAGTTGCAAATTAGACTTGAAGTTATACGGTTAATAATTTATAATGCTATTTGTATTGTTAACTTGAGAAGTTGCTCCATTTTATGGGATTGGCCTCACATAAAATTCTTTTTCAAGAATAGTATATTTTAAAAGGAGATTAATACTATGATCGGAATTATCGTTACAGGTCACGGAAGATTTGCTGAAGGTTTGTCTTCATCCGTTGAACTTATTGCAGGTGCACAACCTCAATATAAAAGTGTTTTATTTTTAGAAGAATCAGGTCCTGAAAAATTATCAAGCGATCTTAAAGAAGCGATTGCTGAAGTAAATACAGGCGAAGGTGTTCTTGTCTTTACAGATTTAAAAGGTGGAACACCCTTTAAAGAATCCGTTATGATCGCAATGAACCACACTGATGTACACGTTCTTGCAGGAACAAACCTACCAATGCTTCTCGAAGCAAGTTTAATGCGTTTAAGTGAACCTGCAATTTATGACTTTGCGAAATCACTTGCTGAAACAGGTGCTTCACAAGTTGAACTCTTTGAAATGCCTGAAGCTGAAGAAGCTTCTGACGATTTCTCAGACGGAATTTAATTTCATATTTCAAAAAGGTCCCCGCATTAGCGAGGACCTTTTTCTTGTGTATAAATTTTTTGTGCGTACTCACTTGGCGCAAAACCAAAGTGTTGTTTAAACTTCCTTGAAAAATAATGAATTGAGCTAAAACCAAGTTTTAAAGCTACATCTGTAATAGGATACTTTCCTTCAAGAATAAGATGCTTGGCGCGTTCTAATTTCTGTTCGTTTATATATTGCTTCGGTGGCATATCAAAGTATTTATTAAACAGTAGTTGTAAAGCAGAACGGGAAATCGCAAATTGATTGCATATATCTTCAACCGATAATGGGCGATGAATATTAGCTTGAATATAAGTATAGATCTCATCCATCATTTCATTTTCGAAATTGACTTGAATTGGATTGGATGTATTATGACTGCTCGTTGGTTCATCATATTGAAACAAAAGAATCATGATTTCTTGGAGGTATGAGACCATAAGATCTTTCGCAAAAGGACTTTGTTCCTGCTCAAGAATGGTCGATTGTCGGATGAAATGATTCATCAAGGTATAAAGTTCGTTCCCACAACTCATCACACGATTTTGAATGTGTTCAATGGATTGCGGAAGCATATTCATATCAAACATAATGGTTAAGTAGGAACATGCATTTTCACCAAGTACCGACTGAGTATGAAATTGACCGGGGAAGTACAGAATCATTTCTTGATTTTCCAAAGTAAATGAGGCCCCTTCAATTTCTGTAGTTAATACCCCTGCGTCCACGTAAGTAAGTTCCCAATAGTTATGGGCTTCCCCTTCAAAATGATAATTTTTTCCCTTCACATTATAATAGTAGGAATAAATTTCACTGACATTAAATTGTGGTTTGATGGATACGTATTCAATTTCTGATTCCAAACTGGTTTCAATCATCGTGGGTTGACCTTCTGTTTGGTAGGATATTTCTACCATAGCACTTTGTGTAATCGGCATCAGTGCATAGCGAATATGGGGATGAATTACTGCTGTTCGATGAATGACAAACCGTTCTCGATTCCCATTCGCATCCTCAACCAAGACAACGGCAATCCCTTCCACGACCCGGATGTAGGTTGCTTCGGAAACGGCAGTGAGCGCATTGGGTTTTTTATTGGCTAAGATTTTTGAAATAATGGGATACGAGCTGACTTTATCCGTCGCATGACCGTATTTTAGAAACTGCGGTCCTGTGGTTTTTTGATACATTACTTACCTCCTATAAGACGAAAAAGCACACATGTGCTTTTTCTATATATTATTTTTTGTTTTTACGTTTTCCGTAAAGGATAAAGCATCCACCGACAACAACAAGTACACCCACAAATGGTAGGACATTTTGTGGTGTAACACCCGTTGATGGCAATACCTTAACATCTTTTTCACCCAAGGCAAAGAGTGAGAATGAAGCAGTATCAAAGGTAATACGTGTTCCATCTTCCTCCCATGCAAGAGATTCAAATCCATCTTTAGTTTCATGGTAAACTTGTAAACTCGCACGATCTAAGGCTTTTTTCGGTTCAATTGAGACATTGACTGGATTTTTAGGTTGTACTGCATGACCATCACTCAAGAGTGTGATATCATAGCCAACTGTATTTTTTAATCCATCAACAGTGAGGTTATTCTTAATTGAAACACTTAAGCTTGTATTTTCTGGGAGATCACCTTCCGTATAGGTAATCACCACATTGGATGCATCATCCACAAGTGTTAATGTTTTTGGTGTTTCAGGTTTTACTTCTGGTTTTGGTTTTTCAGGTGTTGTAACCGTTACAGCTTCAAGTTGTAGGTTTTGAGATACACCGTTTTTATTTTCGGTATTCACCGTAATGTGTGTTTTTCCGTTCTCAATTACAGCGTCACCATTGCCTGATACCACATCAAATGTTCCATCTAAAGTAAAGGATACTGTTGCTTGTTTGTGCGTTGGATCTTGTACTGCAAAGTTTAATCCTTTACGCATCACAATCATTTTACTGTTTGTACTTAGATCTTCTACTGTGTGGTCTGATTCATCAAAGAAGGCATAACCGGTCATACCGAGATCTTTTTGACGTACAGCATGAACGCCATCTTCTTGCGCAACAATCTCAATAGGATTTGCTTTTGCGTAAGCTTCTGTCTCATCAGCACTTGCATTCGGTAAGATTGCATAAGCATATTGGTTTGTTTCTTTACCGTTATGTTCGTACGTTACCGTCGCAAATTGACGTGTTACTTCTTTATCGGCAGCTCCTACTGTTTTATTACGAACATAAGAGTATTTTTGTGTATTACTTGATGTATTTACATTCACATCTTGATTACCAAAGAATACATAACCTGTGTCTTTATTAACACCGTCGGTACCCATTGCGAGCCATTTAAGTCCTTTTTGAACGCCATTTTCAAGTGTTTTCACACCCTCTTGGTTTTCACCTTTAAGGTTAATAGCATCTGTAGTTTCAAACATACGGTTTTCAACGGTTGTCGTTAAGTCACGTTGTTTTTCATCATGAATGTTTGATCCTAAAGCGACAATCTCATCATCAAACATAAACCATGATTTATTTGCTTCTGCGTTTTTGTAAACTTTGAAATCTTCAGGGAGAAGTCCTTCTTGCGCATCCGCGTAAGCCTCATCATCGCCCAATTGCATTGCGGACGCACCGTAGATTCCCATCTTTACATCACCTGAGTAATCATTTGTACCCAATGGGAAGTATACGTATTTATTTTGTGTAATGGATCCGGCTTCAAATCCTTCAGCACGATCATAGAAATCTTTTCCGTAAAGTTCTGGAATTGTTTGGCGTACTTCATTGACTGTTGTGATACCCGGAAGTTTATGGTGATCAACGGTTGCATAGAAGTTAATACCGTGCATGCTTGTTTGATCGTTTCCACTTTGGTAGAGGTAGTATGCACCATCACCTTGGAACCATGAACGAAGGTTTTCACCACTCATGTATTCATATTTAGAAATACGATTTGAACTTCTTGAAAGTGCAAATGCAAAGCCTTCACGTGTATGGATTGCTTTATCCATTAAGTTAAATGCGTAGTGATCATTTGTTTCTAATGGGTTTAATGCTTTGATGTCTGAATTCTTAACAATTGCTTCATATGCCGCAATATTTTGAATTGAAACAAAGGTTGCGGGATTAATGGTTGAGCGAATGTTTTCAATCAAATATTTGATATAGCTTTGAAGTTTCAGTTGTTCTGCTTGAGGAAGGCTTTGGGATAGTTGTACAAATGCTTCAATAACACTTGAAGCATCACCATAACCTGAACCGGTACGTGATACAGCACGACCCTTTACAATTTCCATCATGTATCCTTCATACATAACGGGTGCAAAACCACGGTAAATCCATTCTTGAACTGTATCCAATAAGGTATCATTTTGCCATTTTGTACCATCTAATACCGTTACAAGTTGCGCAATACGACCCAGTAATACTTTTCCATATGAACCGGTATAAGCAACCGTTGAGTGTTGGACAAAGGATCCATCTTCATAAAAACCATCCGTAACGCCATGTTGGAGGTTACTTGGGTCAATCGTACTGAATACGGTCATTGAATTTTCTACAGCTTTACTGATGCGTGCTTCATCCTTAAGCACAGCACCTTGAAGAATGCGGTTAAAGGTAATATCTGTAAGGTTTGCTCCAGTATGTTGACGTGCATCAAGGTTTACATCGCCAATGGTAGGATCACCAGGCTTCGCATCACCACGGATATAGGAATCCATTGCGATTACGGATTCTTTGATAAATCCTGGAAGTGCAGCTTCGATCTCATCACCAAGTAGGAACATGATGTTTGATAAGCTTTGAGGGACACCAATTTCCCAGCTGTACCAGTTTCCATAATATCCAGTATCCATTTTATTAAAGTAGTTATCACCCAACCACTTAATACCATCTAAAACTGCCTTTAACGCTTCAGGGGATTGATAAAGGGGGTTTTCATTACCTGGCATCGAGTAAGCCAAGGCAATCGCATTAAGTTGTTGATATGATTTTTGTAGGTTTGTGGACAAGTCGTGATCGGTTTTACCACCACCACGTAATACTAAACCTGTAATGTATTCATCATCATGACCAACGATGGATTCCATTGCTTTTTTCCCGTTGGTATAGATTGCAGTAATTTTCTTTTGATTGACTGCATCGTTATTAATTGTTTCATTCCCTAATAAATATTCACGATAGTTGCTGTTTATTTTGTCAATATCGTTATGATCCGCTGTAACGCTACGAACCCCTACCATCGATAATGACACTGCAAGCGTCATTAAAAATGTGAACACTTTTCTCATATGTTTCTTCATTTTCGTCTCCATTCAAATTTAAAGATTAGTCCTAAACCGGTTTACAAACGAATTATATGTTAACGGTTACATTGTGTCAACACCTTTTTAAAAATTAGGTGAACCGGTTTTGTGAAAATCGACGTTTTTTTGACGAAGATGTTAATCGTTAAGAACTTTATGATAAGATAGTGTTATAAAAACGCAGGTTGTTCTCGAATTCAATTTCGTTGACACCATTTATCGACAGGCGTATAATGAACATTGTTCAGTAATGAGGTGATTAAATGAAAAAAGCAGTAATAAGTAAGGAATCGCTCCTTGAGGTTGCGAAAGATATTGTATTTAAAGATGGCTTGGATAAGTTAAACATGCGTAATTTAGCGCAAAAAGCTGATGTTTCGATTGGTTCTGTTTATAATTATTTTCCATCCAAAAATGATCTGCTCTTAGATGTCATTGAAGATTTTTGGAAACAAGTTTTTTATGATGATATCTGTAAAGTTGATACAAATATTCAATTTGTAGACTTTATAGAACAGATATATGATCGTTTGCGTCATCATATCGACGAGTTCAATTCCTTGTTTATGAGTCATGTGGAAATCATGAATCAAGAAGCAAAAATGAAGGGACATCATGTCGGAATGCAATATGTTGATCATATTCGAACCGGTCTTCTCTATGTTCTTCAAGAAGATTCAACGATTAAATCCACTGCATTTACCGATTCCTTTACCCAAGATGGGTTGTTAGATTTTGTATTTCTTCACGTATTTATCTCATTACGTAAAGGTAGTCCAAACATTGATTTTCTTGCGGAAGTTTTAAATCGACTCTTATATGAGTAGAAAGAGGTTTATATGAAAAAGATGATTAATACGTCCTTTGCTTATCTGATTGCAGGACTTGTTGGTGGTGTGTTTTATCGCGAATTTACGAAATTTCAAGGCTTTACCGGTTTTACACGATTGAGTCTAATTCATCCACATTTATTGGTCTTGGGTATGATTTTATCCCTGATTGTGGCCTTGTTCTTTGTGAAATTTGATCTTGATAAAAAACCTAAGTGGAATCGCTTCTATATTACTTATAATTTAGGTGTGATTACCACAACACTGATGCTTTTGGTACGAGGTCTTACTGAGGTCTTAAATATTTCTTTATCTTCAGGAATGTCCGCTGCCATCTCGGGTCTAGCAGGTCTAAGTCACATTATCTTAACTGTTGGAATTATGTATTTATTCACCCTATTACGCAATGAAGCTTAAAAAAACACCAATACGACGGAACTTGGTCAGTTCCACATTGTATTGGTGTTTTTTTATTGAGCTTGTAAATATTCATCAAACAGTATATCCATTGTATCAAAACTTGCACTGCCTAAATCAAGAATCATTTGATGGAATGTTTTCTCATCAAATGCATCCCCGAGTTCTTTTTGAGCACGTTCTTTCATGCTTTGAATCGACATGGCTCCATAATAGTAACTCCAGATATTTCCTGGTTCTAAAATGATTTGACGATAGATTTCATCCCGTTCATCCTCAGTATTGTTTACGTATACCGAATCAAAGAAGGACCCCATCTCCTCACGACTCCAATCATTATAATGAATACCGATATCCACTTCTAGAAGAATTAAGTACATGGATTCATAAAGATCCCGTATATAATCTTCATATCCTTTTGGACCACCTAGATATCGGACGGAAAGTAGTTCAACATATTGTGCCCAACCTTCGGTCATCGCATTATTTCGAATGTACAGTCGAATTGGATGCATCCCTTTAATACCACGCATATATTGTGTTTGATACATATGTCCCGGAATTGCTTCATGAGCAAAGGTTGTAAAGTTTGCAGGATCAAAAGTACTATTAATGTAGATGCGTTGCGTGTGATCTGGATTGCTGTCAATTGGCGGAACATAATAGAATGCCGGATTAGATATAGCCGCTAATGATGCATCGATATTATAAACTTTATAGGGTATTTCAGGAATCTCAGGGAAATCTCTTAGACTTTTCTTATAAAGGTCATCAATTAAAGCGTAAGCATCTTTGTAATCAGGTGCGGTTTGCTTGGATTCAAAGTCCTGGTATTCTTGAAGCTTGTTACTGGTTTCCACGGCTTTCAAACGTTGATAAACTTCAATACGACGGTTACTAATCCACATTTGAAATTCTGGAATTGTTAAATTTCGTCCACTTAATGATGGAATTAAGGTCTCATAGTAAGTTTTTCCGTTTTCAAGATGGGCAAGGCCTCGATTGGGTCGAGTCTTTACCGTTTTAAGATCGTTCTCCAACTTCACAAAAGCATTATAAAAGACATCTCGGATGGCTTCACGATTCTCTTGGATGGTTGCGGTCTTTTCGGATTCTTTAAGAAATTCTAGGGATGATATTTTTGAATCAAATCCTTTAATTAAGAAAAAATCATCGGAGAGGGATTGTTCTTTCATAACTGCTACGAAATCCGTTAACTTTTCATGTTCAAACTGAGTCATCATTTCTGTCTTATTATAAAATGCAATAGATTCATCAAAATACGTTGGTATTGAATCAATTAAAGAGAAATAGCCACGAATATCACTTTCAGTTCTAAAGGTAAACCCTTCGAGATATTGGGGAATGGCATCCAACTCTGGATCCACTTGAAATTGAAATGGTTGATAACCCGAGGCCATGCGTTCCAATTCATAGAGAAGCACACGCTTATCAATAATTTGTTGGTCTGATAACGTTCGATCTTTAAACTTACGGATATTCTTTTGAATATCTTTAATTAAGTCTTTCGACATTTCAAAATCTTCTTCACTTCCAAGTCGAAATGCGTAATGTTCAACATCCACATCATATTCTTCAGGATGTTCTAAGAGATAATTACTTGATGGGTCGGTTGATCCAATCATTGACACTAAAGCTGTATCTAATGCACTCTCAAAATCTTTGTTTGTGCCATCATTACTGGGTGATGATACAAATTGGCAACCAAACAAATTAATCAGTATGACTAGTATTGTTAGTGTTTTTTTCATATATTATCCCACCCTATTCAAATTTTCGAGCCATGTATTCGTTGCATCCATCACCATTTCCTTTTTTCGACTTTGAAATATATTATGACCTACACCTTCAAGGACTTTCAATGCTTTTGCACTGCTACTCATGCTTTCGTAAAACATTAGTGACGATTCTAAGGGAACAATTGAGTCGCTATCTCCATGGAAAATAAGACAAGGACACGCATAGCTGCTCATCCTGGACTTAAAAACTGTTGGTGCATGGATTAGGGTCTCTAAGACAAACGACTGCGTAACACGCTTAAACGGTCCTTTAGACAAAGCCTGTTCAATCATGCTTAATTGCCACAAATCATCTTCAATTAATGAAGTAAATAACGCTAAAACTGAGATTGAGGATTGGTCAAGTGAAGCCCATTCATCTTGAACACAAAGACCGGGTGCAAGTAAAATTTTCCCATCAATACGATGTCCATAATCCAGACCATATAACGCTGTTACCATCCCACCTAAACTAAATCCCATCGTATAGATTGGACAATCCGAATCAAGTGTTTTTGAATAAGAAACAAGTGTATCCAAATCTAAAATCAGATCACGATAATCGTTTAAATCACCCAAAGGTGCTCTTGTTCCACCATGACTTCGCATATCATAACGAATTACCGTATAACCACGTTGGTTAAGTCCGTAAGCTACCGAGTTATAATAAACAATTTGTTCTAAAAAGCCATGACTGATAATCACAATCCCTTTAGGATTTCTTACCTCACTCAAAGAAACTTTTAATTCCGTGTCGTCAAAGGCTTTAATAAATAATTGCATAAGTCACCTCAAATCCCACTTCTTTCTTTTATCATATTGGAATTTAGGACAAAAGTATAGGAAAAAGAGAACAAATTAAGCGATTTACGAAATATTCGTGGATAAACGACACGATTCAACGAACCCTTATTGAAAATATGGTATACTTTCAATATCGTTTAGAAATTTGAGGTAATTGTATGAATGAGATGATTCCAACGTTTTTTATATATTGGGTAATTTATGGTGTAATTGGATGGATCATGGAGACGCTATACTGCTCGATACCAGAAGGAAAGTTTGTGGAACGAGGCTTTTTGAATGGACCAATTGTGCCAATCTATGGATTTGGTGCATTGTTTGTTTTAAGCATCTTGAAACCATTTTTAGATAGTCCAATTCTAGTATTTGTTTTAGGGTTTCTCTTAACAAGTGTTTTAGAGTACATTACAAGTTATATTATGGAAAAAGCATTTGGGATGCGTTGGTGGGATTATTCCGACTATAAATATAATATTAAAGGCCGTGTTTGTCTTTTAAACAGTACAATGTTTGGTGTTCTCTGTGTTGTATTAGTTGAATGGATTCACCCTATTGTTACTAAAATTATTGCTCGCTTTAGTCCCACAACAATACTCTTAGCATCAAGTGTCTTAGGTGTAATTATAGCCGTTGATTTCGTTGTATCTGTTATATCTGTATTGAATCTTAAGAAACGTCTTAAGTCCTTGGAAGTATTACATACTGAAATGGCAGAACTGATTCATACATTTAATGAAAAGAGTACCTTGCGCATTGAAGAAATTAAAGAACGAATTGCGGAACTTAAAGCGGAATACAAGTTTACAGAACGTCGTCTTATTCGCTCATTCCCGACTATGAAAGCAGAGCAGTTTAGCGAGTTCTTTGAAGATGTGAAATCAGCTGCACGTTCCAAACGGAATAAAATTAAAAAAGATTAGAAAAAACACCTTGACGTATCAAGGTGTTTTTTTTGGATTTAAACTTGAAACAAGCTTTACCATTCTTGGATAATACAGTGTCGCTAATAAGGCTGCAAGAAGTCCTTGGAAGACATCACCTTTAAGAGCAATCAGCATCGCTGTCCAACTTTGCGCAAGCCATACTGCAACAAATCCGTACATCACCATCATCCAAAGCCCCGCCAAACCAAACGGAATCCAACGACGTGATGACTCCAAATGATTTCTGAATAAATATAAGATGACCACTTCACCTGCTTTAATACACAAGGTAAATGGAGCATACACGGCATACCCCGCCATTAGATCGGCTCCCGCACTTCCAATCCCTGCAGCAAACAAAGCGTAAGGAAAGGGTAAAACAGCTACTGAGATCATAATCACAAAATCACCAAGATTTAAATAACCTCCTGTTGCCGATGGAATTTTAATCATCATCGTAACAACGGTTATCAAGGCACTCATCATTGCAGTGAGAACCATCCATTTTAAAGTGTTTGATTTATCCATAACATCCTCCTCTTCTTTTTTTATTATACCACCTGTTTCATATGCCTTTAATTCCACTCATTCAATTTAATACAAATTAAGAAAAAAAGAGATCTACAGAAGATCTCCTTGGCATGTTGATTCTTGCCAGTTAATATTACATTTAAGAATTTGGTTGGGTGCTTCCATATAGTCCCCTTCAATACGATCAATGAGAATACGTCCGGCTTGATAGCCTTCATCATATGCTGGTTGAACAATTGTGGTAACAGATGGCGATGCGACATTGGTCCACTCTGTATTATCAAAGCCAAGTAAACCGATGGTTGTAGGAATTAGATTTCGTAATTCTTTTAACCCCATATAAACAATTGGTAGAAGCCAGCAATTGGCTGCAAAAATCAATGTTTTACGGTTTAGCATAATGTTATTACTGATAATTTCTGTAATTTCAGCAGGTGTTACATTATCCGATACGATTTGCATATTACATTGTTTACCATTAAGTGCTAGCGCATCAATAAAGCCTTGTGAGCGTTCTTGACGTGTTGAGAGGATGCTTGGATCTGCGGTTAGAAGAATAAACTCCTCATAGCCAAGTTTCATCATTTCCTCGGTTGTTTCTAAAACGGCTTCATAATTATTCGTTTTAACCCAAGGGTTGTTTTGAACATTTGTTTGTGAATCAATAAAAACAATTTCTTTATTTTGAGAACGAATTTTCTTAATCAACTTATGAAAACTTGTCGTTGGTTGGACAATAAACCCATCAACACCCATAGCAAGCATACGGTTGACATAATTTTCTTCATTTTCAATATCGTAGTTTGTATTCCCTACGATAAGTTGATATTTCCCCTCTTTCGCTGCTTCATCAATTCCTTTAACAATCTGATTCGCAAATGCATTCGTAATATCACCGATGATTACACCGATAAGCTTCATGCTTTTTGCATTCAATGAGCGTGCGACAACACTGGGACTGTAATTTGTTTCCTCAATTACTTTTTCAATGCGTTCGCGTGTTTCCGCACTCATTTTATCAAATTTTCCGTTCAAGAAGAATGAGATGGTGGTTTTAGATGTACCCGCCAACGAAGCGATTTCTTTAATCGTTAACTTCTTTTCCTGAGTCATGTTTAATTCCTTTCATCAACTTATTTTTTTACATCATAACGTACTTATTATATTACTAAGTAAACCGATTAACAAGTTGTTAACTTTCATAATTAAGCGCGCATAACCTTTTGTCCAAAGCGATTTGAGCGTATAACACATTTCGCATGGAACGGTTTGCCATTACAATACATAATTTTCTTACCTTGCCAGATCTCTTCATGAAGCACACTAACTTCAATTTCCTCGCCCTCTGCTTTAAAACTGTAAGCACAGCCACGAAGATCATCGATGGGCGTATCACCATTTTGAAGAATAGGAATTCGTTTAACATCCCACTTTGGATCTACAAATAATGTAACATTAACGCATTCATCCACAAAGCGCTGTTCTTGGACTAAAACAGGGTGTGTCGATGGTTTGTTGTAGGTGTATGCAATGACATCCGATGTAAGCTCAATTGCTTGCGTGCTTATGACATTCAATTTTGTTTCATCTTCGAACTCTATTATACCATTTTGATACACTAATGATTCATCTAAGTGATACTTCGTTGTAGCAATATGGCTTCCTTGAGCTTGTATCGCATCTACAATCATCCAAATACCGTCATCAATCACAATAAGCTTACGTTGATGCACCGAATCCTTCGCAAGAAGAGCACCCTCATAATAATGACAGTTTCCATCATGGCGGACATAATTTTTAAGTGGCTTATAAAAAGAAGCATACGTCCATGATGTATCCGGTACTGCGGATGGTTTCCCATCCAAAATTACAGTATTATGGCTTTCCATACCTTTTAAATGCATCCGTCGAGGATCATCTTCTCGATAGGTTAAACGACCGGGATCAACCAAAACGGGTTTTCCTCGGAAATACGTAGAAACATGAAGATTATCCGCATGTCCATGACCACTTCCTAAAGAACCATTTGTAAACATGGTGAAATGCGCATCCGTACCCCAGTGACTGCGAGTTGTATAAATACCACTATCCTCACCATCATAATTTAGTGAGATTGGTACTTCCATCTCAAACGCATCAAATTCATCTTGAGCTTGAACACCATAGGCATAACACACTTCAAAATCAAGAACTGAATTTGCACGTGATTTATAAAGCGGATTATCTAAAGCGACTGCGCACGTTCCCATGATACCACTCAATATCGTTCGATCACTATCACCATAAGCAATCATGTCATTATGAGGTGTTGCTTGATAATACAGGGCATAAGCCATTTTATCGAGCGTATGTTTTAATCCTTCTTGATTGTTTACGTATGGCAACGCTTTTAAACCATAATTTAAAACTTCAACATGATACATCGTTGATTGTTCCCAATGCATCCCATCGGGATAGACTTGGATTTCAAATTGTGTGCTGATTTCATCTTCAATCCATGCTTTGAACCCTGAATCCGCATCTGCTTGTAGCCATCCAAGATACTTCGCTAAAACACAAGTCTGAATACTTCCCCAATTACTTAAGGTATACTTAGTTAGATAATGATCTTTGAGATACAATGCTTGGGTTTCAAGACTTAATTCAATCAACTTAAAACTTGCCTCATCCAGAAGATTATAGACCTTTAAATAAGGGCATAAGTCCAACCAGTTATTCATACGCATTGCTGTGTCAAGCGTACGTGTTGATGGACCGGATGTAAGTGGTGTATGGGCACAGATCCAATTCGATACCAAATCGTGGCCATGTTTAATATATTTTAAATCATCCGTCAATACCGTAGCCATTACTAATGACGGAAGATAATCCATTCGATTCAACATAAATATCCACTCATCATCGCCATTTGGTGTGGTTGTCCACCCAAATGGATCTAAGGTGTAAGGTGTATCACACGGCTCCATATCCCAATCACGAGTGAATGTAAAGATATTCATCATCAGTTGATCTGCATAAGCGATCACATCATTTTTCTTAAAATCATATAATAATTTTAAACGTTCTAGATCAAGTTTTTGTGATTTATGTTCAATTGTTTGATATAAAGAATTCTTTACCATCTTATGTTCTCCTTATGAATAAAAAAGAGAACTACTTATCGAAGTAGCTCTCTAAAGTTAAATACTAAGCTAAGATTCCGAAGAAGCTTAAGGCAACACCAAGTACTACTGTAAGAATAACAAGTTTGTATGTATTCCAACCTTTTTTCTTAATTAGGTAGTACATTAAACCTGTATAAAGCATTGGTAACAATGCAGGAGCAACTTTGTCTAAAAGACCTTGGATGTTAACTGTTGATTGTTTAACACCTTCTTGGATTTCTCCAGCTGCGAATGAAATATCAACTTTCATCTTAACAAATGTAGCTGCAAGACCTGAAATAACTGTAACACCAACGATGTTTGCTGCTGTTGAGATTTGTTCCATCTTTTCACTTAATTTATCAATAATGCTTGTACCAACTTTATAACCATAAACACCCATTCCGTAACGAATACCGAATAATACAGCGTTAATAGTGATTAAGAATAGTAGTGGAGCAATTGCAACACCATCCATTGCAAGTGATGCAAAGATTGTTGAGAATAAAGGTGCAATCGCAAATTGTGATAATGAATCACCAATACCAGCAAGAGGACCCATTAAAGCCATCTTGATTGGACGAATTTCTGACTCAGGACGTCCTTCATCAGCCATTACTAAGTGTAATGATGTAATGAAAGGAAGTAATTGAGGGTTTGTGTTATAGAATTCACAGTTTGCACCAAGTGCTGCTGCGAAATCATCATCATTTGTATGTACTTTTCTTAATGCTGGGTATAGAACTAAAGCATAACCAAGACCTTGGTAGTTACTGTAGTTAAATCCGTTTTGTAAAAAGTATGAACGTGCTGTTGTTTTGAAATAATCTTTTTTCGTTAATTTATTAGATCCAGTCATCGTTACCTGCCTCCACTTCTGTTCCTGATACATTTACTGTGTTTTGTGAATCATTGTATTGTTTCACTGCAAAGATAGCACCTACTAAAGCAATACCGATTACTGGTAATTGGAAGTAAGCTGCACATACATAACCTAAGATTACGAATGGAATTAATTCTTTCTTAACCATTACAGATAAGATCATTGCGAATCCAATTGCAGGTAACATACCACCAGCAACGTTTAAGCCTTTTAATAACCATGCTGGGATTAATTCAACAAGTTGTGTTAAAAGTTCCATACTGTAAGCACCCAAGAATCCTAATAGGAAACCTACGATAGCAAATAGTAATACTGTAAAGTTTGTAGTCATACGGAATTTCTTGAAATCTTTGTTTTCTAATGCTTTTGCAGCACTCTCAGGAGCACCAGCGCGAATTGTGTAAACAAATGTTTGTAAGAATTGAATTGCAACAGCAAATGGAATTGACAATGCTAATGCACTTTCAGGTGTAATTGAAGGGTTTGTAATCGCCATCAATGTACCAATGATACCAGGACCGATTGGGTTAGGTGGAACAGTTCCTCCGGCTCCAACACCGAATCCCATAAATGCTAATTCAGAAATAGCACCTACTTGTAAAGCTGTTTGAAGTGCACCTGGGTGACTTCCGTTTAAGATTAACCCAACACCAAATGCTAAGAATAAAGCACGGTTTGAGTAGATACCCCATAACATACCTGCGTAACAGAATGCAGTCCATAGACCGATTAGTATCGCTTGAAATAATGTAATATTCATTATTAAATTCCTCTCTTTTCCTTTTAGAAATAAATAGTTATTGCCTTAATGCTTAAATATATTTACGGATGTCAACTGGTGCTGCACCGTCTCCACCATTAGGTGTTGTTTGAGTATTGAAAGTAATGTCTTTCGCTACCATTTTTCTGAGGCAGTCTTTATCCTCTTCACCTAAGAAGATTGAACGTGTGACTTTTTCTTTGCCTTCACAATTGTGAATGTTTCCAATATTGATCTCTGAAATTGGAACACCACCTTCAACTAAACGTAAAGCATCTTTTGTATCCTTAACAATCAAGAAAATTGTTTGTTGTGGTGACGCTTTATGAATAACTTCGATAACTTTGTCAACGGGGAAGAAACGCATTGCAACTGATTTTGGAATTACAGTTTTCATGAGAGTCTGAGCCATGACATCTTGTGCAGCTTCATCATTTGCCACGATAACGGTGTTAACGCCAAGTGATTTAATCCAAAGCTGACCTTGACCGTGAACGAGACGTTCATCGATACGTGTCATTACAATATTTGGAGTACTCATAATTTACCTCTTTCTTACCAATACAATTCCCAGTCTTTATAAAGACGCATCAGAGCTTCTAAATAATAGTAGTCGCCCCAGATGTTTCCTTCATCCACACCTTTTCCACTGTGCCATGAATAGACACCGTGATAAAGCACTGGATTTCCTGGTTCATGTGTTGTTTTTGTATAGTTGTCAATCAACGATCTTAAGATTGTGTGTGATGCTCCCTCATACACAGTTTTAAGTTCATCATTCTTCATATATTTGATCATTTCTAGCATACCACATACTGCAATTGCTGCAGCACTTGAATCGCGTGATTGATCATCACCATCTGTAAAGATGAGATCCCAATAACATACGAAATCTTTTGGTAAACGGTTTAAGAAATAATTTGTCATTCCTTCGTGTAGTGGGAACACTTCATCTTCATGTGTATAACGGTAGTTTAATGGAATTCCATAAACACCCCAAGCTTGGCCTCGTGCCCAGGATGACTCATCGTTATAACCTTGACGTGTAGCACCACGTACTGGACCACCTGTTTCAGGATCCATGTAGAATGTGTGGAACGCACTTGCATCATCACGAATTACGTATTGACAGCTCGTATAGAAATGACGCTCTGCGATATTCGCATATTTGTCATCACCCGTAACTTCTGTTGCCCAATATAATAATGGGATGTTCAATAAGCAATCAATAATGAAACGGTAATGCTCAGGATTGTTATACTCGCCCCAGGCTTGTATAAACTCACCTTTTTCTTGCCAACGGGTAATGAGCTTATCAGCCGCTAAAATAGCCGCTTCTTTCGCTTTTTCAGAACCTGTTAGTTTGTAACTTGCCACACATGATAATGAATATAAGAATCCAAGATCATGGTGATCAATTTCAATATCATTTACAACACGGTGGTGGAAAGAATCAACATTTTTATCTGCGAGCTCACGATACTTCTCATCACCTGTGTATTCATACGCCAACCACAATAGACCAGTCCAAAATCCGTCTGTCCATTCGATATTATCGATGATCGGATATTTCAGATCTTTTGTTGCTGACCATGGGAAGCGCTCACCAATGTGCTCCATATTGAGATCAATCTTCTTAATGGTATCTTCAATTGCTTGCTTCACTTCTTCTTTTGTAAGCAGTGTTGCATTCTTGAAAATATCAATATCGCGGATTGGCTCAATGGTCACTTGCTTAATATGCTTTTCCATGTAAGTACCTCCTTGAAAAACGTTTATAAACTGGTTTACTGGACATACGCATTATAGCCCTTGATTTTTGTCATGTCAACGGTTTTTTTTAATAAATCTAACCGCTTTCATGTGAAATTATCATTTTTTTCACAATTCAGTCCTTATATATAGGCGAAACTTTATTTTTTTAGTAAACCAGTTGACAAAACCGGTTTACTCGCCTATTATTGTCTTAGCTGGTTTGCTAGAGACCGACTGGACATTGGTCAAAATAAAAGGGAGACTACTATATGAGTGAAGTTTTAAATAGAGTTGAAAAAATCGGTATCGTTCCCGTAGTTAAAATAACTGAAATCGAAGATGCATTGCCAATGGCACAAGCACTTTATAACGGTGGCATCGATTGTATGGAAATCACATTCCGAAGTGAATTTGCGTTACCCGGAATCGAAATCATCGCTAAAGAATTACCAGATATGTTAATTGGAGCGGGTACTGTCTCATCAGTTTCCCAAGCCGAAACTGCAATCAAGGCTGGGGCACAGTTCATTGTAACACCTGGATTTAATCATGACGTTGTGAAATGGTGTGTTGAAAATGATGTTCTTGTACTACCTGGGATTTCTACAGCATCAGAACTTGAAACAGCAATCTCTTACGGATTGACAAACGTTAAGTTCTTCCCTGCAGAATCAAGTGGTGGAGCTAAGAAGATCAAAGACCTCAGTGCACCGTATGCTGACATTACATTTATGCCAACAGGCGGAATTAATGCTAAGAACATGCATGATTACTTAGCTTTACCTTGCATTAATGCTATTGGTGGTAGCTTCATGTTACCTGCTGATGCGATTGCAGCTAAAGATTGGGATACCGTTGAACGCCTTAGTCGTGAAGCAGTGGATGCATTGTTATCATATGAATTAATTCATATTGGTTTCAATAACAACACTAGTGAAGAAGCCAAAGAAAATGCTGAAGTATTATGTAATTTGTTTGGATTTAAGTATTATGGAAAACCTAAGAGTCATTTCGCAGGTCGTGGTTTTGAATTCCTAAACTCAGTTGGACGTGGTGAACACGGACACTTTGGAATTTACACCCCTTACCCAGAACGTGCTCTGTATCAATTAGAGAAAAAAGGCATCCATGTTGTAGAGGATACAATTACTCGCAACAAGAAAACAAACAAAATCAACTTTGCATACTTAGATAAAGAAATCGCAGGATTTGCCATTCATTTGATTAATCCTGACGTGAAGATGTAGAGAGGGTATTTAAATGAAAAAAGTAATTACATTTGGAGAAATTATGCTTCGTCTTGCTCCAGAAGGTTACCTCCGTTTCTCGCAAGCTGATCGATATCAAGCGACTTACGGTGGTGGCGAAGCAAACGTTGCTGTTTCACTTTCAAACTTTGGAGTGGACGCAGCATTTGTAACAAAATTACCAACCCATGCAATTGGACAAAACGCTGTTAATGATTTACGTCGTTATGGTGTCGATACAAGCAAGATCACACGTGGTGGTGATCGTGTTGGTATCTACTTCTTGGAAAAAGGTGCTTCACAACGTGCAAGTCAAGTTGTTTATGACCGTGCACATTCCGCAATCGCTGAAGCAAAACCCGAAGATTTTGATTGGGATGCAATTTTTGAAGGATACGATTGGTTCCATACAACAGGAATCACACCTGCTTTAGGTGAAAACGTAGCCGAAATTACATTACAAGCTGCAAAAGCAGCTAAAAAACACGGTTTAACTGTGAGTTGTGATCTTAACTTCCGTAAGAAGTTATGGAGTAATGAACAAGCAAATAAAACAATGGGTGAATTAATGGAGTATGTTGATGTTGTCATCGCAAACGAAGAAGATTCACACGATGTATTTGGAATTTCAGCTTCAAACACAGATATCACAACAGGTGAAATCAACCATGATGGTTATATTGATGTTGCGAAACAACTTAACGAGCGCTTTAACTTTAAAGCAGTTGCAATCACATTACGTGAAAGCATCTCTGCAAGTGATAACAATTGGTCAACAATGCTTTATACAGGCGATCAAGCATATTTCTCAAAGAAATATAACGTTCGTATTGTAGACCGCGTTGGTGGTGGCGATTCATTTGGTGCTGGATTAATTTATTCAATGCTCAATGATTATGCACCGCAAGATGCAATTGAGTTTGCTACAGCAGCAAGCTGTCTAAAACACTCTGTAGAGGGTGATTACAACCGTGTTACTGTTCAGGAAGTGGAAACACTTGCTAAAGGTGACGGTTCAGGTCGTGTACAACGATAGGAAAGGAATTAAATATGAGTAACTTTAAAATGGAAAACTTCCGTTTAGACGGAAAAATCGCTCTTGTAACAGGAGCATCATACGGAATTGGTTTTGCTTTAGCTCAAGGATATGCTGAAGCAGGCGCAACAATCGTATTTAACGATATTAATCAAGACCTTGTAAACAAAGGACTTGCAGCATACGAAGCAGAAGGCATTAAAGCTCATGGTTATGTATGTGACGTAACAAATGAAGAACAAGTATCAGCAATGATCAAACAAATTGAAACAGAAGTTGGAACAATCGATATTCTTGTAAACAATGCAGGAATCATCAAACGTGTACCAATGATCGAAATGTCAGTTGAAGATTGGCGTCAAGTTATTGACATCGACCTTAACGGACCATTCATTATGTCAAAAGCTGTACTTCCTTCAATGATCGAAAAAGGTCACGGTAAAATCATTAACATCTGTTCAATGATGAGTGAACTTGGACGTGAAACAGTAAGTGCTTATGCTGCTGCTAAAGGTGGTTTAAAAATGCTTACTAAGAATATTGCATCAGAATACGGTGAACACAATATTCAATGTAATGGAATTGGACCTGGTTATATTGAAACACCTCAAACAGCTCCATTACGCGTTGATGGACATCCATTCAACAGCTTCATTATTTCAAAAACACCAGCTGCACGTTGGGGTAAACCAGAAGATTTAATGGGACCTGCTGTATTCTTAGCTTCAGAAGCATCAGACTTCGTAAACGGACACATCCTTTACGTTGACGGTGGTATCTTAGCTTATATTGGTAAACAACCAGCATAGATTAAACATTTAAATGATGTATCGAACGCCACGTGGTGGACACACCACGTGGGTTATTAGAAAGAGGATTTAATATGAAAATCGCATTAATTAACGAAAACTCACAAGCTGCTAAAAACGGAATTATCTTAGCATCATTAACACAAGAAGCTGAAAAAGCTGGACACACAGTTGTAAACTACGGTATGTACAACGGTGAACAAGAACACCAATTAACATATGTTAAAAACGGTCTTCTTGCTTCAATCTTATTAACTACAAAAGCAGTAGACTTTGTTGTTACAGGTTGTGGAACAGGTCAAGGTGCTATGTTAGCATGTAACTCATTCCCAAATGTACTTTGCGGACACGTTACAAACCCATTAGACGCTTACCTATTCGGTCAAGTAAATGATGGTAACTGTATTGCAATGCCATTTGCACAAGGATTCGGTTGGGGTGGAGAATTAAACCTTAACTACACATTCGAAAAATTATTCTCAGAATCATTTGGTGGTGGATATCCTAAAGATCGCGTTATCCCTGAACAACGCAACAAAAAAATCTTAGATGGTGTTAAAGAAGTTACACACCAACCATTAATCAAAATTCTTAAAGAAATCGATCAAGACTTCTTAAAAGAAACAATTGACTACCCTGAATTCAAAGAATTATTCTTTGCAAGCTGTCAAGATGCAGAAATCGCTGAATACCTTACTTCAGTATTAGCTGCTTAATAAAAATAATAAATTTATACGGAGGCTCCACAAATCGTTCGTATAAACATTTCTCCAAATATTACACTGAATCTGTGTCTTACAACTTGTAATTTCTCCTTTATCACAATTCAGTGCCCTTCTACCGGCTTTCAATCGTAGAAGGTCATCTAAGCCTTAATTCTCCGATATAATTAAGGTTTAGATATGATAGCAGATAGACGTTTACGTCGCTCTTCCTTAATTACATCGCTATCAGTAAGCGCAATACTTCCTACTATATCCCGTCTTAGTAGAAAGTACACATAATATAATAAATGAAAAAGACCCTGCTTCTGATAAGCTCCCCTTAAAGTAGACACCCGAAATAAATAAAATCGGGCACTACAAAAAAGGAGGAGCTTTTTCTATGGGGAGAAAGAATAAATATCCAGCCGAAATAAAAGAACAAGCAATTAATGAATATTTGAATGGCATAAAAGGTGCACCAGAAATAGCTGAAGAATTATCTATTGATTCTAGTACATTACGTAGTTGGGTGAAAAAGTATCAAACTTATGGTATTGAAGTTTTTTCAGATAAAGATCGAAACAAAAGTTATTCGAAAGAGCTCAAGGAATCCGCAATTAGGGATTATCTTGAAGGCGCAGGTTCTCTTAAAGATATTAGTATTAAATATGGTATAAGTTCCCATGAGGTTTTGCGCGGATGGATAAAAAAGTATAATAGACTTGAAACTATAAAGGATTACGATCCTAAAGGAGAAGTCTATATGACAAAAGGTAGAAAAACAACAATTGAGGAGCGTCAGGAAATTGTCGCATATTGTATTGAACATGACTACGATTATAAGGGGACTGCTGAGCGCTATGAACTTTCTTATGCTCAGGTTTATCAGTGGGTGAAAAAGTATAACGAATTGGGAGATGATGGTCTTCTTGATAAACGTGGCAAGCGAAAACAAGAAGATCAACTTAGTAATGAAGAACGTTTAGAACGTAAAGTAAAACTACTTGAAAGACAACTCGAACTGAAAGAACGCGAGAACATTCTATTAAAAAAAGTGAAGGAAATCGAAAGGGGGCGATATTCTCCAAAGCAAAACAAGAAGTAAAGTATCTCGCAGTGCAGGAACTACATCATAAACATGGCTGGAGTATTCAGTGGATGTGTAAGGTACTTAAAATCGCAAGAAGTAGTTATTATAAATGGACGCATCGTGTTGAAACAAGCAATGAAATTGAAAATCATGAGCTTTGCAATCTCATTCTTGATTATGATGAACTATTTGGACATATCTTAGGCTATCGACGCATGACGGATTGGATCAATGAGTTGAATAGCGTTCAATATAACTCGAAGAGGATTCATAGACTCATGAAGATGCTAGGGGTGAAATCAGTGATTCGTCAAAAGTCTAAAAAATATTCACGAAGCACTCCTGAAATCACAGCTGAAAATATTTTAAATCGAAATTTCTTTGCCGCAAAACCGAATGAAAAATGGCTGACAGACGTCACAGAATTTAAGATTAAAGGTTCAAGTAAGAAACTATATCTCAGTGCGATTATTGATCTTTATGATTTAAGTGTTGTGGCGTATCAAATAAGTGATCGGAACAATAATCAACTTGTGTTTGATACTTATCATAAAGCTATCGCGAGATATCCAGAGGCAAAACCTTTATTTCACAGTGACCGCGGATTCCAATACACAAGTAGGGCATTTAGGAAACAGCTAGAAGATCAAGGAGTGATGCAAAGTATGTCTAGAGTGGGACATTGTATTGATAATGGTCCTATGGAAGGATTTTGGGGAACAATCAAATCAGAAATGTACTACCCTAATGAATTCAGTACAAGAAGCGAATTGAAGAAAGCAATTGAAGTGTATATTGATTTTTATAACAACAAGAGACTTCAGAAACGCTTCAAAAACAAAACACCAATGATGGTTCGAACTGAAGCGCTAGGAACAGAGACACCTGTAGTCTACGCGATTCCAACTAACAAGAAGATTGAAGCTTACTGGTCAAACATTAGAGAAAAACAAATGCAGTCACTTGTAGCATAAAAAAGATGATTCATCATAAAGTGATAAATCATCTTGGATATTTTATTTATTTCACCTGTCTACTTGACAGGGAGCAGTTCATTCCTGGGTCTTTTTTTTATCGTTTATGACGGAATAGGATTCCGAGAATGCAAAGTAAAGATCCGAGTAACCATGATGATTGCTCAGTCACTCCGGTTGCCGGTAGATATTTTGGCTTACTGTGAAGCGGTTTTAGATCGTCTTTTGTATTCTTTGAATATTCAGTGACCTTTTGGGCTTCATGTGAAAGAAGCGCTTGTGCTTCTAAGTCCTGATGATTTGGATCATTTAAATGTTCTACCGCCTGCTTATGCATCAAGTTCATTTGAACAGGACTTTCCACATCTTGCGGTATACTTTGTTTTAATGCCTGTGAACTACTTGTATTAACGTCCATATCTTTGTCTTCTTTAACTACATGATACATTAAGGAATCATGTGTTTTATCCGCAGGCTTAGAGTCTACGCACCTAGGACTTCGCATCAATATAGGTTCAGAATTATCCTGTTGGGTTGTTACGATTCCATCTTTATTAACTAGCGACTCAAATGGTCTAAATTTAGGCAATAGTTGTTCGAGATGTGATTGACTCTCAGGCATGACCTCCTCATTTTGAATCAACCGCTTCATTTTCATATCCATTGAAGATGATATCAATTTTATCTCTTTGTTCGGCTCTACTTGGGTAGAAACGAATGTTTTTGAAGCACTTGGTTTGGGCTCATTTGTTACGGTATTTGAAAACGAAGATTCTGTCTGCATGCCATGATTTTTCTCCATTATTTGCTCTGTGTCCTTTATCGGCCCTATTTGTATAGACTTGGACTCGCTTGGTTTTGAAGCATCTAATGTAACGTTATCTGGTAGATGTTCAGTTTGCAGGTCTTTTGTTTTTTCAGAGCTTAAGTCTGATTGCTGTTGATTATCAGACTGGATTTTCTCTACAGGAACTTTTACTTCTTTTGAACTTATCTCAGTTGATTCCTCAACATCCTTTATCACGTGCTTTGATGATTCCTGTTGCGGAAACTTATTAATCAGTTCAAAAGGGTAAATATTAAGGTCGTAATGCTCCATTAAATCCGCCAAATCTTGACTTGTTTTAACGTCATGTTTTTTGAATAAACTTTGTTTACTGCTTTCATCAAGTTGCTTGAATCGTGTCACCATCCGATTTACAATCGAATCTACATACTTATCATGTTTCTGTTTTAAATCCGTTAAACTACATCCATAGTTACGGTCATTGCTGTAAACATGGTGAACCATCGTTCCTCTTGGAGTGTTATGCTCTTCTAAAATACGAACTTCATCCAACTGAGAAAAATTGGTAGGCATACGCTTTGAATCAAACATATCAAATCGAGCTCTTAAACCCATTGGTAAATCGTTTAAAGGTTTGCTTGGGTCTTTTGTTATCGAAGCACCGCTTCCTTCCACCTCAAATTTAAGTTGACCATAGCCAAATGATCCATCATCAACCAAACGAATATGTTTCATTCCTTGTTCATGACTGACTTCAATTCGGCCTCCAACAAATGTGATTTTAGGTTTCGACTTTGTTAAGGTATACCGTTTTATCTCGGGTTCTTTGCCATCTTGAGCACGTATGACAGAAATCGTTACATCAACCAGTTCATTAAAAATTAGATTGTTGTGCTCATAATTTTCGATATGAAAAGGACTCAAATAAATATCGTAGTTAACCGTACCCTTTCCATCTTTTTGAACCCCGCGATAATCATCATTTACATCAATATACCATTGGGTCAAACCTTCATCTTTCTTAAGACTTCTAATTTTAAATGGAAGTCTTTTTGGACGAGTTACATCTAATTGAGGCATTGCAATCATCTGTTTACGCAAGATTCCTCGCATATCATATCGATTGGTACGAATTACAGGCTCTTCGCGCGCTGTATCAATAATGTAAGCGTAGTTTTGGTAATTATCAATCCCCTCATCCAAATCATCTTGTAAAAGCGTATAGTAATAGTCCAATTCAACTTTATCACAAACAAATGATTGCGATCCATCTTCAAATAGTTGAATTACCGGCCTAAAACTATCGGCTGGAATCGTGTATTTATCTCGTAAATGTTGGCGTGCAGCTTCATCCATCCCCTCATCTGCCGCGATAGGGACTACAAGTATTGCACAAAAAAACATCAATAATAGTGCTTTGATTTTCATTGTTAACTCCTTTCGACGACAAGTATAGCATCGAATTTCATTAATCAATCTTAAATCAAAACCGCTCGTGCAAAAAAAAATGCCCGAAGGCATTAAGAAGTTGGTGAACATGTAAGGTTATTATCTTGGAGTTCCAGCAATACATTTTCTAGTGACTGTTGATTTGAGACTGGTTGCATTGGCATCAACATCGACTCATCAATTCGATCACCTTCCAACATCAAATTCGTATAACCTGAAGCAATCGCAAACATTCGGTTATTGTACTCATATTGGTAAACAAACATTAGCGTTCCATTCACATACGCTTGCTGAGAATCTCGATCACGTGCATTCGCAATGTTCTTAGGGAGAATACCATAACATACATAAACCTCACCTACATCAGAATTAATAGTCTCCTCGACGCGTTTCTTAGCTTCAACACGAAGCACATCGAGATTATTAATTTGGTCAGTATTTTTAGGTACTTTAGCCAAGGTATCGACATCAAAAGCCATACTTGTTTGTGCTAGCATAATTCTATGTTCTAACATAAACGTCTTACCCGCAGTCGAAGGTTTAACTGTCACGGTTACGGAATCACCAATCGACAAATCACTGGGATTCACAATCGAGTATTCAAGCATCGAAAACAACTCCGTCATCATATCATCAGCTAAGGTAATTCCGGATGTATCCATCTCCGCAACACCTTCGCCATTGGAACCACTAAATCTCAACTTAAAACCGTCAAAAGGGTCGAAAACAACTTCATTATGAATTTCTTGGACGACAAACACTTTCTCTGTAACCGTAAATACGAGTTTATTTGAATCCATGAAACGTTGCGTAGATTCTGGTACCTTCGCCTTCAAAACAACACGATCTCCAATTTTTAAATTTTCATTTGGTTCAAGAGAATACTTAATTGCCTTATGAACACGATTCAGTTGCGGATCTGATTCAATTAACTTCTTATTGATTTCAATAAAGCCCGTCGCACCTTCACCATCACCTTGAAACCGAACATTCACATTCTCAAATGGGTCAATTTTGATGATACGGTAAACGTGATCCCAAAGAAAATAACCCCCTACTGAAATAAAACCAAGAATCAATAATACGATAATCCAACGAGTTCGATTCTTATTTGATTCATTGGGTAAAAAGGTTTGTGTCTGATCAACAGATGGTACAGGTGCACCATGCTTCTCCTGATTTTGATTTTGTTGTGACATACGGCCTCCTTTTCTATAATAATAGCATGGAATGAATTGATATTGTACCTATATACTGTCCTTTACAATACTTTTAATGAACAAAGAAAAAGTACACCGTAGTGTACTAATCTTCAAGTGCAAAAAGTCCTGCTGTATAACCCGTTGAAAATGCTGATGTAATGTTGAATCCACCTGTATATGCATTATAATCCATCAATTCACCACAGAAGGAAATCGTGGGATTAATCTTAGAACGCATCGTTTTAGGATCAATTTCTTTTAGATTCACACCACCGTTCGTCACAAATGCATGAGCAAATCCGCGAGTAGCATAAACTGTCATCGGGAATTTTTTTAGCGTTTGAAGAACTTCATGGTCTCCTTTGCAGAATGTTTTAAAATAAGCAAGCAATCGTTTCGGAATTCCTTGTTCTTGAACAAACGCTTCCCAGTCTTCTTGAGCTTGTAATTGCTCTAACGAAATCTTCGGTAAAAAATCAATACTTAAATTTACAGGATTTTCTTTATCTAAGATACGCATCACATAAAAACTTGCACGTAGTGCTGCAGGGCCCGAGATTCCAAAATGCGTAAACAAAAGATCATGAGTAATACTGTGTTTAATCTTAGTACCCTTATACACGTGAACCGTTACATCATGAAACGATAAACCTTGTAACGTTTTCTCTTGAACAAAAAGATCATTAGAAACCAGAGGAACTTCTGCAGGAACAAGATCTGTAATTGAGTGACCCAGTGATTTAGAAAGTTCATAACCGTTTCCATCCGAACCCGTTCCAGGAAGTGTACGACTTCCTGTTGCAAGAATTAGATGATCGTATTGGAATTTTCGTGTCTCAGTAAGAACAACCTGACTTCCTGTATCAATCCCTGTTACAAAAGCATGTAAATGAACTTCAACATCTGAATTTAGAAGTTTACGATTTAATGCATCGACGATATCTTGCGACTTATTACTTTCCGGAAACACACGATGATGATCTTCAATTTTTAGAGGACAACCATTTTCAGGGAAAAAGGACTGAATGCTTTGAGGGTTAAAATTTGTTAAACTTGAAAACAAAAACTTTCCGTTTTTGGGTACATGTTTAATAACCTCTTCATTGCTAACATTTGCCGTAACATTACAACGACCTCCTCCGGTCATCCGTAATTTCTTACCTAATCGTTCGTTTCGTTCAAGTAAAATAACATGTGCTTGAGGATGATTTTTCTTAGCAGAAATTGCAGCCATCATCCCCGATGGACCGCCTCCAATAACAACAATATTTTTCATATAAAACTCCAATCTTTCTCTTATTATACATAAAAAGAGTGATGAATTCATCACTCTTGAATTGCAGATTGGATTCGCTTCAGTCCAGCCTTGAGAATTGACTGAGGACAAGCGAGATTCATACGCATAAACCCATCGCCAGAATCTCCAAATTTTGACCCACTACTTAAAAACACATCGTGCTCTTTCAATCTTTCTACTAATACTTCTTCAGAAAAACCAACATCTCGGAAATCAAGCCACTGAAGATAAGTTCCTTCGAGTGGGAAAACACGAATGGGAAGCTGTTCTTTCTGTACAAAATCGCGAACTAGTTTATGATTCTCAGCAATTAGCGCTACAAATTCATCAAACCAAGATTCACACTCAGTATAAGCAATTTGTGTTGCTGCCAAGCCTAAAATATTGGTGCTTAACGAACCACCGTCACGAGAAACATGTTCTTGATACTGATCTCTTAACGATTTTGAGGCAATAATCACATGTGCATTTTGAAGCCCTGCAAGATTAAACGACTTACTTGCGGAAGCAAACGTAATCGTATGACTGCAGGCTTTATCGCTTAATGATGCATACGGAATAAAGGTATAGCCTGGCATGATCAAATCACCGTGAATCTCATCTGCAAACACTAAAACATTATGTTTCGCGCAAATTGCTTCAATGCGACTTAGCTCATGATGACTCCATACACGCCCAACTGGATTATGCGGACTGCATAATAAAAGCACTTTCGTATTTTCATCTGAAGCCTTTGCCTCAAAATCCTTGAAATCAATCACCATGACATCATCCACTTCCACAAGTTTTGTCTCAACAAGCTTGCGATTTAAATTTTCAATACTACGCTTAAAGGGATAATAGACTGGCGTCATAATCATGACACCGTCTCCTGCTTGGGTAAAAGCCTTGAGCACATTATTAATCGCTACAACAACACCGGGTGCTTGAAGAATCCATTCTTGTTTCAGATGCCATTGGTGGCGTCTTTGATACCAACGAATAACAGCATCATAATACGCATTACTTGGTGCAGTATAACCAAAAACCATATCCTCAAGATAGTTTTTCAATCCTTCTGTTAATGCTTTAGGATGAAAGAAATCAACATCTGCTACGGTAAAAGGGAACGCATCGTCACCGTGATGTGGAGCACTTTTGTCCATCTCCATCCACTTATAGGAACGGTCATCACGTCGATTGCGTATCGTTTTGAAATTTTCCATTCGAACCTCCTGTTCCTACTTTAACAATATCTTCACAATGTTGTGTGAATAACAGCAAAAATCTTATGGTATAATACCTTTATAAGGGGTGATTCTCATGCAACAAAATCTTAGTGATGAACTCATGCGTGTAGGTAATAATTTAAAGAGAGCACTTGAAAATGCACTCTCAACGATGGATGGTGCTTCAAATTGGGGCTTGTTGGATCTTTTAAGCGGAAATTATTATATGACATACACAAAATATCATAAAATTGAGTCCGCTGAAGCAAATCTTGCCCATGTAAAAGATTTAGCACGTCAATTTGAATGTGAACTGGAGACCTTCAATCAAAGCAGGCCAAACTTAATTGATCCTAAACCGTTTCATATCATTTCACATTACTTCTTTGATAATCTTTATGCTGATTTCTTAATTCAAGGAAATATTGCAGAAGCAAAGGAAGCATTGCGAGAAATGTTGCGTTGTATTGAGAATATTATAAGAACGATTAATCAGCAATCTTAGAGGAGGTTTTATGATTAAAACTAAAGTTTTTCATGACCACAATGGTTTAGACGAAGAACCATTGGATGCCTTAAAACAGATGGAATTATTTATTAATCAAGATGAAATTGAGTATCTTGGTCATTCCCATGCAAACCGTACCTCTCGTGAGCGTTTAGCGGGTTGGACGGCAAAGCATTATGATCGCGAAATTATATTGGTTTATAAGCAAAAATAAACCGTCAAGTTCTCAATTATAAACCCCCCTATTCAGCACGTAAGTGAATAAGGGGGTTTATTATTATGTAAAGACTATGCCTGACCGGTTTTACTCTATAGACTTTTCACGCAATAAACGTAAAATGCCAAACGCATCTTTTCGTTGAATCAGTTTATGATAAGGTGCTTGTTTCGATGTGTTCTCGGCGCTTTGAACTTGATAAGCATATACATCCAAACCTGAACGATTAACAATCAGAATCTCATTAAAGGTATAGGCAAAAACAACCAGCATATAGATTGGGGATACACCTGTAACTGCAAACGTTCCATCTTCAAGAACATCTTTCAATGTTTTCTCGATACTTGCTTGAATCCCTTCGAAATGATTTTCAAGTGTATGATGATTCAAAAGTTCTATAATTTGATTTTGGGGAACGTTGTGACGGATAAAGTGTTCTAATTTCTGAGAAGGTATCTCAATCTCAAGATGATCGTATTGAATAAGGTCAGCATAGAGGGTTAATACAAGATTATCAATGGGGAAATTCGGTGCAGTTAAAACCATCGCTTGATAAAGCGCATGCATGCGTTGCAGACCAAATTCTGAAACATGATTCATTTGATCTACAAACATATTGAGAACCCGTGTACGTGGGTCAATCTCCACATGGCGTAATAAATACACCGCACTGAGTATTAGTAGGCCAAGCCATAGACTGGTGAATATTACAAGATGATAGCGTGAGAGCATCGCCAAATTACCGCCAGTAATCCCGATCATTATCAAAATCGAGGACGCTCCGATGATCATCCGTTCACTGAATTTAAATGTTAATTTACGTTTTTTATATAAAAATTCAAAATAACATTCTAGAAAGAACCACGAGAGTAAAACCGCGAAAAATGCAATTGGAATCCCTGTTTCGGGTGACTTATAGAAAAATGAATAATACGCATAAACAAGTGCACTGACTAAAAGAAGCCATTTAAATCTAAATTTTCGCATATAAGTCCTCCTTAATCTTCCTCATTATAACAAGTTTTATTTCTGTCGTCTTTGATAATCATCTTAATTTTAAGGGTTCAATGCGTTTTCTTGCCATTCTTTAAGATACAAGGTCTCAAATGACGAGAGTGTTGTCGAAAAGCGTAATAAATCCCACAGCGAAACGGAAGTAAGCTTCGATGAATGCTTCATCATCATCGCCCATTCAAATGCAATGGTAGATGCTTGTTTGGAATCTTCTAAAACCTTATCGGTCACTTGTTTCGTCATATTCGCAAACAAGTCCAAATCTGCTGTTGTCTGATAATCCCAGGTCAATGGCTTTTGTTTTTCAAAAAACGATTCAAGAACGATTCCTAAATAATGCTCCGTTACACCGGGTAATGCATCACAAAACAGTTCCAATAATTCACGCTTCCTTTGTGCACATATCGTATCAAGAGGCTTTTCGGTTTTATAATTTTCTAAAAGAAAAACGCCCAAATCCGATGTGGAATAGATGTGTTTACCCATACGATCCATTATAAAAATGGCATTAATCGCATAAGCGACAAACGTAGAAACTAAGATTTGATTGGTGAGGCTATGCTGCGTAAGATAGCGTTTTCCATCATGGTTGTTGGTTAGGATTTCATTCAATAAGGAAAAACTTGAAACATCACACATAATAAATGCTTGTCTGTATTCAAAATCATTTTGATGTGAGTGGTATGTTTTTTGAAATTCACGGTATACATCTTTATTCAAATTCCGCTTTAAGAACCTTAAAATATCATTCCATTCAATCGCACGATTAAAGCTCTCCAAATCTTTCGTTTTCTTATGTGCAAGTGCGATGGTTACAACGAGTTGATGGAGTGGAAATTCATCCAAGCCTTTCGCTTCATGATACGCATAAAGTCGTCCAATATGAATCAAACTCGATGATGATAAGTCTTGATATTCCAAAACGAACTGATGCATGAGACGTTCAAGATCTGGGTGATGAGAATCTGGTTCACAAAGCGATGCTGAATGATCATTATGCATCTGATCTTTACGGGGTAATTTAAGTTCCCGAGACGAATGTGTTTCTGCACGACGTTTACGTCGATACTCAATGCGAATCCCAAAGAGTTTTTTATATGTAACCCATAACACCCAGAAAACAAGAACGAGTGTTCCCAATTCACGATATGTCGTTATATTTCGGTTTTTATAGGCGATGAAAAGCAGAACAGCTTTTAACGTTGCTTCGTGATACCATGGATCTTGCGTCCCATATTCCATCTTGAGTTCAAAAACTCCTTGCGGAATAAAGCCTAAACTTAAAAAGATGATTGCGAAGTAAAATCCTGTAATCATTCTTTCCGGTATTATAAGCCAAGTAAAACCTCCTGAAAGCACTGCAAGAAAAAACCAAATATGTGTTGTCTTCTTCATAAATATCCCCTCAAATATTAATTCTATTATACCAATATTTTGTTTAACTAGGAGATTGTAAACAAAGGATGGGTAATAATTTCATCATTTTTCAAGCTTTTCACTCATTGTTCATGTTTTAATCCGTTATAATAAATAAAACAAGGAGACCAATATGGCAAATTTAAAAGATTTAGTAAAGCAATTTTTACCGCAGGATGAAACAACAGATGCTTTGATGGATAACTTCGATGTGAAGTCCTTGATGGGTCTAGCAAGTAATCCTTCCGCAATGGTTACGGAGATATTGAAGAAGACAGGTCAAGAAGATTTAGTCCAGAATCTGATGAACCAAGCCCTTTCTCATTTCACGAAAACTGATAGTAAACAAGGAAATCAATTTTTTGATGTGATCATTCAATCTATCACTTCACAACTCAGTGTTGATACAGGCGTTAAAGTCGTCAAAACACTGATGGAAACAATGATTGGTAATAAGTCCTTTGATGTTGTCAATGACTTGAATCATGCTTTGTCTGCACAAGATGTAAAAGAAGAAACACGTGGTTCTATTATGGATACCATAACTCAAAAAGCCTTTGATTTGGTTAAAGGCGCATAAGCGGCACTAAAGTACGACACTTTAGTGTTTTTTTGCACACAAATATCACACGTCCCCCCTATAATTTACATACATAGGGGGGATTTTTATGAAAACAATGCTTTGGGTATTAGGCTTCCTGATTGTTGATCAAGGAAGTAAGTATTATGTCGCATCAACTTTAAATCAATCGACTCTGTATCTGTGGGGTGATTCACTACAAATTCATCCACAATTCAATCAAAATTTAAGTTGGATTAATCATTTCATGAAAGATACATTTAATATTAGTATGTCAGCACATTTTATGTTACTAATGCGTATTGCACTTTTCATTTTTACCATCATGTATTTAATCTATCATATGGGTATTGATAATCGCCGTTTAGACAGTCACTATCGCATTAGTGTTGCACTCATTACCAGTGCTACTTTGGCCTCGATTCTTGATCAAACCTTATGGGGTGGATCTTTAAACTGGATTCAATACACCACACAATCCCTATCTCAATTTTCTTTTGATTTAAAAGATGTTTTCTTAGATGTGGGATTGATTTCACTTGTCGGCGCTATGTTGATTAATCACGAAGGACGCTTATCTGAAATTATATTCTTACGAAATCGGGTCAATTAGGACGATTATACGTCGATTAAGCACACTCCATCCCTTATCTTGACCCTTATACGGTATACTCAAGCTATACAAATTGGAGGCATGGTTATGGCACAACAAAACATAGAAATACGCGAAGCAATCAGTGCTGGAGAGCAACTCCTCTATCAACTGGAACAATCTCGTGCTCAACTTAAGAAAGCATCTGATTGGGGACTTTTTGATATGTTTGGTGGTGGGATGTTTGTGACGATGATCAAACATAACCGTATTAATGAAGCAAAACAACATATGAGTGATGCACAGTTTCTACTGCAACGATTTAGTAAAGAATTACGAGATGTTCACGGTACCTTTGATGACCTCGGTGATTTGAATGGTTTCTGGACTTTTGCGGATTATTTTATGGATGGATTTTTTGCGGATTATATGGTTCAAACAAAAATAAACAATGCCCTTTCAAAGCTTGATGGTTTGATTCATAGCGTTCGCGGTATTGTTAACGATTTACATCACATGCAATAAAAAAAGACGCTAAGCGTCTAGATATTATGAGATCTTCGTTCGGGTATTAGGGCGAAGATTTTTTCAATTGCAGGAGCACATACAATGTACAAAGACCAGCCGAGCATGCCACCGAAGGTATTGGATAACAAGTCATTAATATCTGCTACACGGCGTGTATATAAGGTAAGCTGCATCATGAGTTGTGTCATCTCGATACATAGAGAGAATGTCATACTTAAAAGCACAATCTTTAAAAAACTTGGTTTTTTAAGCTTATAATTCATAAGAAATCCAAACGGTACTAACATGACAATATTTGGAATAAGATAATCCATATAACTCGAGTACTGGCTTACAAATAAATCAATAAAAAAAGGCTGTGTATTGTAGTTTAATCCAAATTTGAGTGCTTGATTTGCAAGGATTTGTTTATCATTCATGGGAATGGGTAACAGTGCTACCTCAAAAACACCACAAAAATATATAAAGAGCAAGATATTGATGACACTGTCATTACGCTCTTGTTTTCTAAAATATATAAAATAACATACAACAAATAAAGCAATGTAGAGATAAATTCCGGTATTTAGTTGAACAGGACCATTGCGAAGTGCATCCAACCATGTACTGATTAATATAATCACCAAAGACTCCTTTACGGGTTACGTTGACTGTCATTGTATCATATCTATTCCAATAGACCAATGCGGTAAAACTTAAAGGTTCTTCACAAATTTTAGGTGTGTCGATTCAAATCCATGTGATCGATAAAATTCATGTGCGCGGATTCGTTTTTTGTTGGTTGTCAGTTCAATTTGAAGCGCACCTTTTTCAGTTGCATATGCTACCGCATGTCTTAATAACTCAGCCCCGTATCCTCGACTTCGAGTCGATGGATTCATCACAAAATCATTGATTTCCGCGATGAGTCCACTGTGATGGAGTTGGACATCGATTCGCATATTTAGACACCCTACTACCGCCTTATCGACCTCATAGACAAACATATGCATGTACGGATTGGAAAACACGGATTCATAGGCATTACAAAACAATTCATAAGGAAATTCTGTATCTTCCAAGTCATTCATTAACTGCCAAATTGAGGATAAATCATCCATTTGAGTTTTTCGTATCATTCTAAGCCTCCTTATAAAAAACAGGCATAAGCCTGCTAGATGTTGATGAGTTCAAGAGAACCCTTTTTTAATTTTAATAACACTTGTATTGGACGTGTTAATACTAAAACAGCAATCACAATACTTAAGCAAACAGTTGCATCGATTCCAAATACTGTATGCATTTGTGTAATTTCTAAAAAGAACTGATGTCTAAAGAAATAACCAGAGAACGCATAAAGTACACCAAAATGAATCAATTGACTAATCACTTCCACAAGTTCTAAACGATGACAAATACCTTTAAATTCACATTGGATGAGTATTGCTTTCATTAACTCTAATATAAAGTGAACAAAAACCATAGCCGCAACATAAACCCAAGCTTCTCCATCAAACATAAACGCAAACACTCCAAATACAATCGCATGGACACTAATATGTGCAATTAACCATAAAAATGATGAGCTCTTGTTCTCAAACATTTTATTGGATTGTAAATGAAAATCCGCAAGTATATGTAGAATGGTAAAATATAAAAACAAATTAATCATAACCTTCTCCATTCGTTCCCACTTCATTAGAGTATACATGAAATGATTTTAGAATATCAAGTATTTTTTACAAATAAAAAAGGCAAATGGTGACTTTGCCTTTTTAGGAGAATTATTTCATAAAAATACGAATGCGATCCACTGCGACAAGTGATCCATTATACAAGACACTTGCTGCAACGACAGGCATATAAATAAAGTATAATGCATAAGCTTGTTGGTTCGACGGTACAATTCCCTTCGCTGCAAGTCCTAAAAGCAAGAGGATCGATACCGCATTAATAATCAATGGCGGTAACCATCGTTTTGTCGTTACTTTGTTTAATAAGAATGTCGCTAATACGGATAAACCCATAAACACAATACCGTAATAGAACCACCCAATAATTAATTGACTTAATGTCATCAAACCAACTCCTTCTATTTAACGTTCATCGCTTTCACAAAGCGATTTGTAATCTCTTGTGGTCGGGTAATTGCGCCACCTACAGTAACACAGTGAACGCCACATTCAATAGCCTTGCGTGCAGCTTCTGGAGAATGAATCCTTCCTTCCGCAATCACAGGTATCGAAAGTTGTTGAACTAAGTCTACCATAAGTTGGTAGTCCGGTCCTTCCTGTTGAGGTGAATAATCGGTATATCCACTGAGTGTTGTGCCCACACAGTCCATACCAATTGCTTGACAATGCAAGCCTTCTTCTAATGTTGAAATATCACCCATTAAAATACAATCTGGATATTTTGTCTTAATTTCTTGAATAAATGCTTCGATGGATTTTCCATCACCTCTTGGTCTTAAGGTTGCATCAAGTGCAATGATGTCACAACCTGTTTCGATGAGAGCATCAATCTCCGTCATCGTTACCGTAATATACTGTTGGTAATTTGGATAAGGTTTCTTAATAAGCCCAATCACAGGAAGATCAACTGCAGCTTTTATTTGCTTGATATCCGTAACCCCTTGTGCCCGAATCCCTACAGCTCCTGCTCGTGCAGCTGCTTGAGCCATTAAAACCATGATCCCACCCTCTTCACGATAAAGGGGTTCATCGGGAAGGGCTTGACATGAAACGACAAGACCCTTCTCGAGTTGTTTAAAAATACTATGCTTTTTCATATGCTTATCCTTTCACAGCACCTACTGTAACACCTTGTGTAAAGAAGCTTTGGAAACAGAGGAACACAACAATCATCGGTAAGGATGCAAGCAATGCCCCTGCCATTAGAAGTCCGTAGTTTAATGAGAACTCAGCAGACTGTGCCATGGAAGCAAGGCCTAATGGAAGTGTCTTCATAACTTCCGAGTTTGTAAAGACAAGTTGTGAGAAATAATCATTCCAACTTGAGATAAATGTAAAGATTGCAAGTGCACCAATTCCTGGTTTCACAATTGGAAGCACAATGTGCCAGAATTTCTTAATTTCACTACAGCCATCGATGTCCGCAGATTCTAATAATGAATCGGGAACGGCATGAGAGAACTGTTTCATTAAGAAGACACCAAAGGGCCATCCAACAGCGGGAAGAATTAAGGCCGTATACGTATCCATTAAACCGAGTTCAGTAATAAAACGTAGAAGCGGGATTAAGATTACCTGTTTTGGTAGAGCCATCGCTGCAATAAAGATTGCGAAGATCAGCTTAACCCCAGGAAATTTTTTCTTCGCTAAAGCATAACCAGCAAGCGAAGCAGTTGTACATACTAACAATGTTGTCGTTAAGGACACAAACACGGAGTTAAAGAACCAGCGTGCTGTTAGCGGTTGTAATAATAATTTATAGTTATCAAATGTTGGATTTAAAGGAAACCACTCAGGTGGTAATGCGATCGCAACATCTTGTAATTTAAATGAACCGGATGCAATCCAGTAAAATGGAAAGATAAAGAATATTGTGAGTGCTACTAAGAATATCATTGAAATGATATTAAAGAGTCCAAATTTTTTAAACTTCATATATGTTCCCCCCTAATAATTAACGTCATCGGACAAGAATTTAAATTGTAAGGTCGAGATAATTGCGATAATTACCGCAAGAATAACACCCATCGCTGACGCCTTTCCATATTCCTGTAGAATAATCGCCGTTTCATAAACCAGATACATTACAGTCGAAGTAGAGTAGTTTGGTCCACCGGCTGTCATTAATTGGATTAATGAGAAGATTTGGAAACTGTTGATCGTTGTCGTGACCACAATATAAAGTGTGGTTGGTTTGATCAGTGGCCAGATTATTTTTCTAAAAATAACCCAGTTCCCAGCACCATCGATACGTGCTGATTCTAATAACTCTTCTGGAACGTTTCCTAAAGCTGCGACATAAAGAATAATGGGTTGTCCAAGACTTGTGGTAATAAGGACTGCAATAATTGCATAGATTGCGGTCTTAGAGTTTCCAAGCCATTGTACATTTTCACTAATGAGTCCTACATTTTTTAGGATATAGTTCAAGATTCCAAAATCAGGGTTATAAATCCATAACCAAACAACTGTAATGGATACAACGGATGAGATTGCAGGAATATAGAATACACCTCTAAAGAACGAACGAACTGCAGCGTGTTTATTATAAATATGAATTGCGATAAAGAGTGCCAACATTACCACAATTGGAACAGCAACCAAGGTAATAACTGCTGTATTACGCATTGATTTTAAGAATATATCATCATGCATTAAGTTTGCGTAATGATTGAGTCCATAGAAGACTTGGTTACGTCCTCTAAATCTGAAAAATGATAAGTAGATCCCTTTGACCATGGGATATAAAACGAATGTCACGAAGAATAACAATGCAGGGAGTAAGAATAAATATCCACTTGTATCAATATGCTTCTTTTTAATTTTCTGTTTTAATGCCTTCATACATATCCCCTTCTAATAAAAATGGGAGATGAAACAAACATCCATCTCCCATCACTATGATTGATAACCTATTGTGCTTCTTTTATTGTATTATTTGCTTTTTCTACAAATGCATCCGCTGCGGCTTTCGGTTCTGCTTCACCACTCATTACAGATTGTAACATTGGGAACCAGTAAGGACGCATTTTTGCATAACCTTCAATGGTATTGTAGTAAGGACCAAATTGAGGTGTTAGTGATTCTGCGAATTTAAGTTCTGCATCATCATATAATCCAGTTTGACCTTGTTGTGCTGAGAAGTTTCCTGTTGCAAGAAGTGTACGTTTACCCCATACTTCATCATTGATCATGAAGTCTGCGAATTTTTGAGCTGCTGCTGCTTTCGCATCATCACCGTTGTCAAATACGGCTGGACCTGCAACTAAGAATTCATATTTAGGTGCTTTCGCATCATTTGGATAAGGTAAGAAACGTGCATTCATGTCTGAACCTTGCATGTGTTGTGTACGAAGTCCTGGAGATGAAAGAATTGAAATTGCGGTTTTATTGGATTTGAAGTATTCTTGACCATCTTTTGATTCAAGACCCTGTCCACTTCCAAGTAATCCCTCTTTTGAAGCTTTAGCTACCCATTCTAGACCTTTAACACCTTGTTCGTTATTAATGGTATATTCTGAGATTGCTTCATCTGTAATCCATGAGCCGTATAAGTTTGAAACAAAGGCACGAGGACCTTGATCCCCTGCAGCTGATTTCGCATAAAGTAATGTCGGAATCATTTCTGGATCTTTTTCTTTAACTGCTTTTAAGAATGTTTCAAATTCATCAACAGTCCAATTACGTCCTGGATTATCTTCTTTATCTAATGGAAGTAAATCTGTAATTCCTAACTTATCTGTTACATTGGTATTTACTGCCATTAAGAACGGTGCAATCCCTTGTGGGTAAAGATAGAGTTTATTATCAAGACTACTTGCTTTTACTGCAGATGCATCAAGTTGTTTTGTATCAACATCTGCAAATTCTTTGAGGTATCCTTTTGAAGCCCAGTCAATAACACGACCTGGAGCATCATAGATTACATCTGGATTTGTTTTTGATTGAATTGCAGTTTCAACTTTTGCAGGACCATCTGTAAAGTCAATTTTTTGGTAATCAACCTTAATGGTTGGGTTTTTTTCCTCAAATGCTTTAATAAGCGCTGCATCGTAATCTGCTGAATCTGGAAATTCTTGATCATTGGTAAAGTTTGGGAAGTTCCAATACTTAATGGTTACTTCTTCAGAATCTTTCTTCTTACCACATCCTGTCAACAACAACGCTAATGCTGCTGTTGTGATAACACCTTTCGTAAATCGTTTCATGCTTTTCCTCCTCTAACATGCATATCAAGCATTTGAATATGCTGTACGTAATTTCATAATAGCATCTATTTGTATCTTTGCAAGCGTTTTCATAAAATTATTTACAATTTCATAATTCATGAAATTCATTTTCGTAAACACAGTTTAGATTTTGCTTTTATTAAAACAGTTTTCGTAAAAAACGGCTTTAAATTACCTTATTCTTCCATTTTTTCATTTGCTTTTTTTATAATCGCATCCACAGTTTGACTCATAACATAACTGTATTGATCATCTTCCAATAATTTCATGGAGATAATATCAACAAGATACATAATCGCAAACTGTGAATTCACAAAACGTTTATTGTCGATAAATAAACTGTTGTATACAAACATTTGGTAATCACTAATATGCGCTAATTCACTTTCTGAAAAACTGGTCATGGATAATATTTTTGATCCATTATTTTTAGCTGTCTTTACAGCATTAAGTACTTCAATTGTTTTCCCCGATGTGGAGATACCAATTACAAGATCTTTTTCTTTGGTAATGGTTGAATTAATCAACATCATATGGGAATCGGTAATACCGGAGACATTGAACCCCATACGTAATAATCGTTGCGTCATTTCCATCGCTGTGAGCCCTGAACTCCCAACGCCATAGATAAAGATTCTCTGAGCATCTTTTAAAGCTGTAATTACACGTTCCAACTCTTCTTTGTCAATGTTTTTCTTTGTACGATCAATCACGCGATTGTAGTAAGAATAAACACTATCAAAGATATCCGAAGACTCAAGTGGTATCCCATCTTGTTCTGCTGCAGAAATTTGAATTTTCATATCAACAAAACTCTCACACCCAATTTTGCGACAAAAGCGTGTAATCGTTGCACTGGAAGTTCCCGTTTGTTCTGCCAGTTTGCCAATATTTATATTTTTAATTTCATTATTCTTTTGCAGAATGTACATGGCAATTTGTTTCTCTTTCTGAGAAAAATTGACATATTGTTTTTGTATTTCATCGAGGATATCCATGTTATCCTTCCTTTCTTCTTAAAAAGTGATAGAGTGCACCAACCATGCCCGCATCATTTTTAAGTTTTGCAAACTGGATGTTTGCGGTATTAAAGGATGGGATCATGGTTTCTTCAAGTGCAGCTTTGATCATCGGTTCAAGATAAGCTTGCTGTGCCATAATTCCCCCACCAAGGACAATTACCTCCGGGTTGATTAAGTATTGAATGGTAGCAAGACCTTGAACTAAATGATCTACAAATCGTGTAAGTGCTTGTTGGCAAATAAGATCCCCTCTTTTTGCATTGGCAATTACCAATCGTCCATCAAATATTTGATCACTGGGATGATGTTTCATCACATCTTCGACCAATGCGGTTGTGGACGCTAAATCTTGAAAATATGCGTTCTTTATTGGAATGTACCCGACTTCCCCTGCCGTACCGCTTGCACCATGCCAAAGATTTCCTTCAAACATTAATGCACCACCAACCCCTGTACCAATGGTAAGGCATACCACCGACGATGCACCACGTGCAGCACCTTGCCAATACTCACCCATACAGGCACAATTCACATCATTCTCTACGAAACATGGAATGTGATAGGTTGATTCGATAATTTCTTTAAGCGGGGTTCCCGTGTAATCGGGAATGGTATACCCCGCATATTGAATCGATCCGGTTTCTAAATCCACAACGCCGGCCGTTGAAATCGCAACACCATCGACATCTAAATCCTGCTTTAAAATTTGATGCAAGGTATCAACAATTTCATGATTACCGGCTGTTTGTTTTACAGAAAGGGTTTCAGTTTCAGTTAACGCCTCACCCAACTCGTTATAACATGCATGTTTTATCGATGTGCCTCCGATATCAATGCAACGGTAACGCTTCATGACAAACCTCCTTATGCCTTTACATACATCTGGTGAATTTCAATTGCACGTTTACGTTGTGCATCTTGAGGTGCTTTCATCGGTTCGCGACAAATACCTGCATGAACCCCTTCCTCCGCTAAAATTAATTTTAATGTGTTATAAAGGCCATTATCTAAGACCGCACTGATTAAATCGTTAGTTTCTTTTTGGAGTTGTAATGCAGTTTTTAAATCCCCTGCATCCACGGCATCCATGGTTTGACGAGCTTTTAATGCATTCACATTAAAGGTTGAACCAATTGCACCATCAACACCCAATGCACATGCTGGCAACAACATCTCATCAAAACCTGCATAAATTAATTTTTCTGGGAATGTTGTGCGCATACGTTCAAGAAGATAGAAATCTGCTGCCGTAAACTTAACACCCTTAATTTTCTCGTTTTCAAAGAGCTCTGCAAATTGATCCAATGAAAGGGATACACCGGTTAGATAAGGAATTGAATAAATAATCATTTCAGTATCGATATCTTCTAAAATGCGGTTGTAGTAGTTTTTAACTTCCTCGAAATCAAATTTGTAATAGAAAGGCGTAACGGCTGAAATTGTTTTATATCCGAGATCAGTTACAAATCGAGCCAATTCTTTTGCTTCTTTAAGGTTTGTGGAACCTACTTGCGCAATTAAATCACAAGCACCTTGAGTTTCTTCAAAGGCAATCTCGAAGATACGTTTTTTCTCTTCCGTAGAGATTAAGAAGTTTTCCCCCGTACTTCCTCCGACATAAAGACCATCGACCTTATTATGATCGATATTGTAACGGACAATTTCACGTAATCCTTGTTCGGAAAGATCTCCGTTTTCATCAAAGGCAACCAGTAATGCTGAATATAGTTTTTTCATTTTCCACCTCTGCGATTATATTGGTATCGCTTACATTTGGAGTATAGCATCGAAAATTGTTTTAATCAAGATGATTTATTGAAAACAAATACCACTAACGTAAGCCCTTTCATCGTGGTGTAAACTATCTTTAACTTTGTAAATGATTACCAAACGCAAAAAGAACCACTTTATAGTGGTTCTTTGGTTTGTTTTCTTAATTCCGTTTCTATCCGAAAACATTTTTCATTAAAATCATTTTCGTAAATATATTTTTTATCGGTAATCGATTATTTAATAATATCAAGGAAATCAAGCAGGTTTTTAATTTCAAAATCGGGTTTAATATCCGTAGGGTTTGCGTTCCCTTCTGGGTTATACCAGCATCCTGTAAGTCCGGCATTCATGGCACCATAAACATCGGCTTTAATATTATCACCCAACACAATTGTTTCTGCTGGATTAAACGGTTGCATTTCTTTGGCAACGATTTCAAAAAACTCGATCATCGGTTTCGCATACCCAAGTTCTTGAGAAATAAAGATATGACCGAACCAATCACGAATGTTTGCGTGATCCAATCGTTTATACTGTGTATCGGTAATCCCATTGGTCACAATGCCCAAACGATAATCATCCTTTACAGCTGCAAGCAATTCCATTGCCCCTGGCATAAAGATATTATTTTCTTCAATCAGTGTACGAAACATTTGATCCATCTCACGACCGCTATACGGTAAATCAAAGGATGCAAGGGAGACACCAAAACGCTCGTCAAGAATGGTTTGTTGATCAATCTCGCCACGTTCATGGGCTTCCCATAACTGATGGTTCACGTCGTAATAGTAATCTAAGACTTCTTTTGTATACGGTACCTTAAGCGTTTCAAATAACTGCTTAAGTGCGATAGTCTCAGATTCTTTAAAATTTAACAGGGTATTATCAATATCAAAGAGTAATGTAGTATATGTCATAATGTCCTCCAAATCCTATTTATTCTATCATAAATTAGTACCAAACGTGATATGATGACCATAAATTGAGCCATTCTTGGTACATTTTCTTTTGGAGGTCTTTTATGAATACAATACCCACACGCAAGCAATTGCGTCACAATCTCGCCCGTTACATCCTTCCCTCAATCGGAGCGATGATCTTTTTTTCTTTATATACTATGGTTGATGGGATGTTTGTCGGTAAAGGGGTCGGTCCGCACGCTCTCGCTTCCGTGAACCTCTCAATGCCTTACATCAACATGATTTTTGCGTTTGCCTTAATGATTGCGGTCGGTGCCTCAACGCGCATCACCTACTACTTCGGTAAAAAAAGCATTCATGAAAGTAACGTCATCTTCTCACTGGGTTTTTGGTTTTTAGGGCTTTTTTCGCTAGCTTTAGCCATGATAACAGGTCTTCTCCGCGACTCCCTAATTATTCTGTTAGGCGCAACACCGGATACTATGCACTATGTTTCTCAATACTTGAGTATGATGATTCTCTTTAGTCCTTTTTTTATGTTGACCTATTACCTTGAGGTATTGGTTAAAGCAGATGGTGCTCCCGGATTATCGTTACTGGGTATTATCTTAAGTGCCTTTGTGAATATTGTTTTAGATTATCTTTTCGTAATTCAATTTCAATGGGGCATCCAAGGTGCCGCACTTGCAACCGGTATTGCGCAAGTCTTTGGCTTTATCTTCTTTTTAACGTATTTCCTATCTTCTAAATCCACACTCAAATTTATCAAACCCACATGGAATATTAAGACCGTCATGAACATGATTCGAATCGGCATTCCAGATGCCTTAACGGAACTCTCGTCTGGATTTATTACCTTCGTCTTTAATCTCGGAGTTGCCTTTTATTTTGGTTCCAATGGTCTTGCTGCCTTTGGCGTCTTAATGTATCTAACCAATCTTGTTACGGTTACCATGATTGGGATTAATCAAGGAATTCAACCCTTAATTAGTTTTTATCACGGTCAAAAACAAACAAAACTTATGGATTGGATTTTAAACGATGCACTCTTTATCAGTGTGCTCTGTGGTCTAGGATTCTTTATCCTTTGTCAGACTTTACCCGAAGTTCTTGTAAGTGGGTTTATTAATGTGAAAAACATTGAACCTTTTAACCTTGCGGTTAAAGCATTACCCATCTTTAGCTATGGTTTCCTTTTATCTGGAATTAATATTGTCTTAGCCGGCTATTTTACTGCACTGGAACGTATTCGTCCGGCAATGCTTATTTCAATGATGCGTGGCTATCTTCTTGTAGCGCTGTGTGTAATCAGTCTTCCTTACTTATTCGGTGCAAGCGCGATTTGGTTGGCTCCCCTAACGTACGAATTGCTTACCCTAGTCGTTTCATTAATCCTATTTAAACACTATAAAAAAACAGCCTAGGCTGTTTTAGAAAAAATGTTTAAACGCATGATAGGTTCCATACTCCCAAAAAGGCCAGGAATGATCCCCATCATCAAGATAATGAACATCGACCTCTGTATAGGCCTCTAAATCGGCGACAAACTGCTTTACATCCGCAATTGGGACCGCTTCATCCATACCTCCTGTCATAACCAAAAAAGACACAGGGAGGTTTTTTGTATGGTATGACGCAAGGCTCGCACTTGGATGTTGACGAGTCCAAAGTTCATGATCAAATACATCATTTTGATCCCGGAATACATGCCACTCATAGGTTACGGTCGTTGGTGTCATGGTATACCAAACCGCCGGTGATAAAGCCATCACTTTGGAAAAATACTCAGGATAACGAAGACCTAAGTTGCTGGCCCCATAACCGCCCATGGATAACCCACCAATAAAGCGTTTTTCTCGGGTAGGATGAAGTCCTAAACGCGCTTCAAGTGTTGGAATAAGATCTTCAATTACGGCTGTTTCCATTTGGAAACAACGACTGTTTATATAAAACGAATTAAAACCATCTACAAAAATCACAACACATTTACGACATTCACCCAGTTCCATAGACTCATCAAGAAACTCCGGTAATAAAAACCGCTCTGTCATATTGCGATGGTTTCCGGTTGCCCCATGTAAGAGATAAACAACAGGAAGTGTACTGAGCGATTCATTACTGTCTAAATATGGACAGTATTCACTGTAATTCCAATCAAATCCTAATGATGGTGAATAGATTGTGCCATCGACCATCTCACCGCTTTTTCCCATAGAACCCCTCTTTTCTATTTTAAATACTAGTCGATATTTTTAACGTCAAAACCACCTAAGAATTCCTTCCAACCTTCAGCGGTCTTACCATTATCCGCTACGAAATAACGACGGATACCATTTGAGTTCGTTTCACTTTGATTCGAACTTGTGAACACATCACGACTTTCCTTAATATTTTTATTTAAAACATCCCAAAATGCATTGTTCTCATCTTGAAGAAGTTCCTTAAGGGCGTCACGATCTAAATATCGAATCATGCCTCCTCGTGTTTTTGTTAAATCGATTACATCTTCAAAATCACGCTTTGACAGTGAGATACTTAATAAGTGGTCCATCAATTCGTCAAACATATAGATTGAGTCTACATAATTCGTATCTTCATCGTATTGAAGTAAGACACGCTTACCATTCTTTAACTCAAGAAACTCATAACCTGTTGAAAAGGGTGGCATCTCCGTCAATTTCTTCAAGGCAATGTCATTAGACTTTTTGATGTTTTCCGTAACAAAAAGCCCCCCTGTATTGTTTCGATGATTCAACATATGAACCTTCTGCATTCTAAGATTTTGACCGTTTAAAATCGTCACGGTACCAACGACCAAATCACCTTTTGTATTTTCTTTATAATAAACACGATCATTAAGATCATCCATATTCCCATAGGCATAGTCCAAGGGATTTAGATAAGAATCCAATTCACTCGATGACTCCATGTTCGAGATATAGGCTGTATAGGTCTTTCCCGCAAAAAAAGCGTCAATTGCTTTTTGTTCCGATCCTTGCGAATTCGTGCCACACCCCACCAGCACAAGACTTAACATCACCAGGATGATTCCATATATTTTTTTCATAACTTCCTCCAATATGTATGAAAATAATAGCTTAGGCACTTATTAAAAGCAATGAGTTCACGCATTTATCATACTTACATGGTTGAGCCTTGAAACCTGTTTCAAAATCACTTATGATGATTATAAAGAAACAGGAGGGGTTTTTATGAATCCACAACCATATCAAGAAGAAATTTATCACTTACTCCATGAATTAGACATTTCTTATCGCGAAGATCATCATAAACCAATCTTTTCCGTTGAATCCGATGATCTCGATATTCCAGGTCCACAAGTTAAATATCTATTGCTACAACCTAAGAAAACGGATGAATATTACTTAGTCGTTGCCCACGATGAGACACATCCTGATTTAAAACAACTTGCACAAGACTTAGGAACTAAGCGTCTTTCATTCCCTTCGAATGAAGCGATGAAAGATTTATTAGGGATTGAGTTTGGTTCTTTGACCTTGCTTTCACTTATCGCAGATACCAATCATAAAGTCACCCCGATTTTTGATACCGCGATTGACCGTGATGATACCATTGGTCTTCTCGCCAACAACAACACCATCACCTTAACTTTACAGGTTCGTGATGTGGAAAAATACCTCAATCATCTTGGGTATACACCCCGTTATCTTGAATTAAAACAAAAATAAAGACCTCCTAGGAGGTCTTTTTAATGATATACAAGCTCAAACTCAATAAGTTCTTGATCTTGCATCTTTACGGTAAAGCCAAGATCTGTTAAAAGATGAATGGCCGCCGTATTATGTGGGATGGAATAGGCAACAATTCGTTTTAACGCTAAATTTCGAAAACCATACTCAATAAGAGCTTCACTAATTTCACGACCGAGGCCTTGTTTTTGAGCACTTTGACGTAAGATCCAACCCATCTCATACGTTTTAAGATCATCGCCCACATCTTCTGTTTCCAGTTGATGAAAAATCACGTGTCCAATGGCTTCTTGAGTTGCTCGATCTTCAATCGCAAACAAAGGTGGATTTTCAATTAAACAATACGTCTTCAGGAATCCTTTAATGGTTTCATCATCCATTACCGGTTCAATAAACTGCATCACCGTGGAGTCTTTAAGCCATGTTTTCGCATAATCAAAGTCTTCCCGACAAAAAGGCCTAATAATACATTTGTGTGTTTTGAGTTCCATAATTCACCTCACCAATATCATATCAAATTCGTTTGGATTCTACGTGAAAATCTTGTTTGTATTGATTTACCTGTTTCCAATACACCACCATGGAGTACAGTAAAACACAGTATTGGGCAAGCGGTACAGAAAGCCAAACCCCTTTTAGTCCAAGCATGAAAGGTAACACCCACAATAAGAGAATTGTGGTAAGAATGGGTTCACTGTAAATGAGACGATAGGCAGTGTGATTGTCCCGTGTAGCATAGGCATAAGATGTGGAAACACGCAAGAATGCGATCGGGATTAATCCGAGTAAGAATAAAGGCATCACTTCTGCGATCATCAACGCGACTTCCTCTGAAGCACCAAAAAACCCTGGAATCATAAATCTTAAACTGTATAGAATTACCATGCAGGTCAATGCAACGCCTAATGCAAAGCGAATCGCAATGGTAACAATCTCATGAACTTTGTCCATACTGTTATTACCATAATAACGGCTGATTAAAGGTTGACAGCCATCACCAATTCCCTGAAGTAATAATTGAACACTAAAAACAACATAACAGATGACACCATAGCTTGCAGCTGCGACATCACCACCATATTGAATGGCCGATTGATTTAATACAATAATCATGAGATTAGGGGATAAGATTAATCCAAAAGGTGATAACGAAACCTTCAGGACTTGAGCAATCGAACCGAGTGTAACTTTGATTTTCTCAGTTCCACCAAATGGAACATGTTTAAACATATAACCAACACATAAAAGCATGGTTAAGGCTTGACCAATAATTGTAGCATAGCCTGCTCCTGCTGTGCCTAACTTAAGAACCGATACAAAGTAACCATCCAAAATGACATTAGTGATAAAGCCTATAATCATTGCAACCATTGCAAAAAGGGTGCCACCGTAATTACGGATAATGGGAACTAAACCGGTTGCCATTATTTGAAATATCGAGAATAGGATAATTATGCGAATATAATCGGCCGCATAATCGAAAAGACGTCCTTGTGCACCAAAAAACGCCAAAATCTGTGGATAGGTTTTAAAGAGTAGAAGAAAGGCTATAAGTGATGCTCCACCAAGCAGATACATCGTTGTTTTAAGATAACGTGCCTGTTCTTCATGATCATTTGAACCCAGTGCAATCCCTATTTGAATCGCACCCGCAAGGCCAATTCCCGTTCCTAAAGCCTGTATAAAGGACGTAATCGGATAAGCTAAATTAATTCCAGCAATTCCTAAATCGCCTACATTTTGACCAATAAACCATCCATCGACAATGGCATATAAACCCGAAAATGCGAATGCAAACATCGCAGGTAACACATTGCGATAAAAATCTTTACGCATATCATAAACCTCTGTTATTTTCTAAACATAATGATAAGTATAGCAGATTTTTTTTACATCGCAAGACACACCACTTAGCAAGAACGTTCCTTGTAATCACGTTATATTTGCGTTACGATTGAAGTACAAGTAGAAAAAGGAGCAATAGAATGAAAAATCAATACGGACAACAGATTACAGACTTATTGCACGAACTGAATATTGAATATCGTGAAGATCATCATGAACCCATATTTTCAGTAGAAGTTGAGATCCCCGAACTTCCTGGACCACAAATTAAATATCTTCTTGTGAAACCGAAAAAAACGGAACATGAGTTCTATTTAATTCTTGCGCATGATGAAAAACATCCCGATCTAAAAGACTTACAAGCTCAACTTGGAACCAAACGCTTAACCTTCCCGACCAGTGAAGAGATGAGCGATTTAATTGGCGTTGAATTTGGAAGCCTTACTGCAGCTTCTGTAATTGCGGATAAGAATCATGAAATTACCGTGATTGTGGATGAAGCCATTGATCGTGATGATACAATTGGAATTCACCCAAATGATAATTCGATTACGTATACCATTGCCTTTAAAGATCTTGAACGTTACCTTGATCATCTTGGCTATACACCACGTTACATTCCATTATTGGATAAAGAATAATTATCCGATAGCACATGCGAAAGCGTGTGCTTTTTTTTATGCTTTGAAGCCTTCGATATTGTTTTCTTAAATAATATTAATAGCGTTGAAATTACGTGTTTAAGACGGTTTAATTAGGGTGACATGTCACTTTTTTCAGAAGACATGCTTCTGATGCTTATTTTAAATTAGAGGAGGAACCATGATTAAACGAAATTTTCTCTTTTTTTCTGTACCGATTTTTGTTCAGGTGCTTTATATTTGCACTACAGAGTGCTTCCAATTTCCAAACGGACTGCTTAATTTTTATTTTGTATTTGATGGCCGAAATGCTATTTACATTACAATCTATGCATTTATGCTTGTTCTTTATGCAACAGACTTTGACTACACGATCATAAACAATCATTTTGATGACTTTGCACGCATCCGATTAAACAATGCGTTCTTATGGAAACAAATACTTAGGGTTATATTAAAATCACTATTATTTGCATTAACAATGATGCTTTCTGAGATGGTGCTTCTACACGTTTTCAAACAACCACTTTTTCCACTGAATGCACCCATCGAGCATGACCACCTACAAATTTTACCTTTCACAAATGACCCTATATCAAATCAGGTGGTTTATTCAGGTTTAAGAATTCTAGGTTCAATTATTATTTCATTGTTCTTCTTTAGTCTAAGCCGTTTTATAAAACATCGTTACCTCTATGTTGGACTTATTCCTACACTTATTATCGGATTAATCTGTTTCTTGGGAGTCTTAGGTCCGGTGTGTTTACGCACCTTTGGCTATGAAGGCATCTTACCCAAAATTTTATCAACTACGATGATTGGAAATCTCTTTTCAGCTGGAATGTTTCAAATGCGTACACCACGTATCTTTGCAGGTCTGGCATCTTCAATATTCTATTTAGCGCTCACAGTGATTAATTTGTATGTAAGTAATCATCTGCGAAAAAAAGGAGTGGTTTAATTTTGAAAAGGACCATTTTAGATACAGAAAGGAGTTTATATGATTCAACTACACAATGTATCCAAATCATTCCGAGATCAGGATGTGCTTAAATCCGTTGATCTTACGATACAAAAAGGTCAAACCATCTATATCAAAGGCGCAAACGGTTCAGGAAAATCAACTCTGCTTAAAATCATTGCGGGATTGATCAATCCTGATGGTGGAAGTATTTCAGGTGTTTCAGGTTTAGACGTGGGTGCTCTCATCGAAAATCCTAGTTTTATTGAAGAGCGACCCCTCTTAGATAACCTAAAATTTCTTTATAAATTAAAACAGAAGTATGACTATGATGCGATTAAAAAATATTGTGACCGTCTGCAACTTGACATCACCAATCCTAAACCCATGCGAAGCTATAGTATTGGAATGCGTCAGAAAGCAGGTATTATTCAAGCAATTATGGAACGTCAGTCACTCATTCTCTTTGATGAACCTACACGAGGCTTAGACCAAGAATCTGTAGATGTCTTTATCGAACTCATACATCAAGATCTTAAAGACAGAACCATCATCATCTGTGCCCACGAAGGGATTCAGAACATCCAGTTTGATCAACGCTATGAGCTTAAAAATGGGATTCTTACAACGTTCTAAGTTTTTAATTATTACTAATCTCGTTTCATTATTTATAACTTCACTAAGCAATGATTCAGATGAGTACCTTCGTATGCTGTGTCTACTGCCAACTGAAAACAGCCCTTATGTCAACACACTTGCTTCACTCCTGTTAACCCTCTTGCATATTTTGACAGTGAGTTCTTACATTTCTTATATGATTGAAATGCGAGCGATGATTCAAGTTCGTATTCAAAAATACTACTGCATTCGTTTAATTCATGAAGTCATACAAATTAGCCTTCTTCTATTAATCTGCCAGAGCTTATCTTTTAATCTTTTATGGAGCTATGACGTCTTATTCATCTTCACTTACTTTATGTTCGTTTCGAGTTGTCTGATTATTTTATACTTTAAAACATCTAAACTTTGTGTCTTACCTACATTTTTATTTACACTTATTTTCAGACTTATTTTATCCCTCACATACACTTAAAAGACATGCATCATGATAAGCTCCCCTTAAAGTAGACACCCGAAATAAATAAAATCGGGCACTACAAAAAAGGAGGAGCTTTTTCTATGGGGAGAAAGAATAAATATCCAGCCGAAATAAAAGAACAAGCAATTAATGAATATTTGAATGGCATAAAAGGTGCACCAGAAATAGCTGAAGAATTATCTATTGATTCTAGTACATTACGTAGTTGGGTGAAAAAGTATCAAACTTATGGTATTGAAGTTTTTTCAGATAAAGATCGAAACAAAAGTTATTCGAAAGAGCTCAAGGAATCCGCAATTAGGGATTATCTTGAAGGCGCAGGTTCTCTTAAAGATATTAGTATTAAATATGGTATAAGTTCCCATGAGGTTTTGCGCGGATGGATAAAAAAGTATAATAGACTTGAAACTATAAAGGATTACGATCCTAAAGGAGAAGTCTATATGACAAAAGGTAGAAAAACAACAATTGAGGAGCGTCAGGAAATTGTCGCATATTGTATTGAACATGACTACGATTATAAGGGGACTGCTGAGCGCTATGAACTTTCTTATGCTCAGGTTTATCAGTGGGTGAAAAAGTATAACGAATTGGGAGATGATGGTCTTCTTGATAAACGTGGCAAGCGAAAACAAGAAGATCAACTTAGTAATGAAGAACGTTTAGAACGTAAAGTAAAACTACTTGAAAGACAACTCGAACTGAAAGAACGCGAGAACATTCTATTAAAAAAAGTGAAGGAAATCGAAAGGGGGCGATATTCTCCAAAGCAAAACAAGAAGTAAAGTATCTCGCAGTGCAGGAACTACATCATAAACATGGCTGGAGTATTCAGTGGATGTGTAAGGTACTTAAAATCGCAAGAAGTAGTTATTATAAATGGACGCATCGTGTTGAAACAAGCAATGAAATTGAAAATCATGAGCTTTGCAATCTCATTCTTGATTATGATGAACTATTTGGACATATCTTAGGCTATCGACGCATGACGGATTGGATCAATGAGTTGAATAGCGTTCAATATAACTCGAAGAGGATTCATAGACTCATGAAGATGCTAGGGGTGAAATCAGTGATTCGTCAAAAGTCTAAAAAATATTCACGAAGCACTCCTGAAATCACAGCTGAAAATATTTTAAATCGAAATTTCTTTGCCGCAAAACCGAATGAAAAATGGCTGACAGACGTCACAGAATTTAAGATTAAAGGTTCAAGTAAGAAACTATATCTCAGTGCGATTATTGATCTTTATGATTTAAGTGTTGTGGCGTATCAAATAAGTGATCGGAACAATAATCAACTTGTGTTTGATACTTATCATAAAGCTATCGCGAGATATCCAGAGGCAAAACCTTTATTTCACAGTGACCGCGGATTCCAATACACAAGTAGGGCATTTAGGAAACAGCTAGAAGATCAAGGAGTGATGCAAAGTATGTCTAGAGTGGGACATTGTATTGATAATGGTCCTATGGAAGGATTTTGGGGAACAATCAAATCAGAAATGTACTACCCTAATGAATTCAGTACAAGAAGCGAATTGAAGAAAGCAATTGAAGTGTATATTGATTTTTATAACAACAAGAGACTTCAGAAACGCTTCAAAAACAAAACACCAATGATGGTTCGAACTGAAGCGCTAGGAACAGAGACACCTGTAGTCTACGCGATTCCAACTAACAAGAAGATTGAAGCTTACTGGTCAAACATTAGAGAAAAACAAATGCAGTCACTTGTAGCATAAAAAAGATGATTCATCATAAAGTGATAAATCATCTTGGATATTTTATTTATTTCACCTGTCTACTTGACAGGGAGCAGTTCATCACGCATGTCTTTTCTATTTTTATCGCTTCAACATTACCTTAAGTATCTTTGGATAACGTCCTCGCGAAATAACAATCGCCTCAGGATCGTTCTTTAGAAATAATGTTTTCGGATTCAGTTGAGAAATATAATTTACATTCACAATCGTCCCGTGATTTGCCCGTACAAAACGTGCGGCATCTAACACTTCTTCTATTGATTTTAAAGATTGGTTCATGACCGTATATGTTCCTGTCTCGGTATAAATAACGGGATGACGCTTCTCATAGATGATTGCTTTAATTTGATTTTGTACCAATCTTACCATACCTTCTCGTGTTTTAAAGATGATGCTTTGATCACAGTTCTCAATTTTTAAAATCGCAGCCCGTAATGTTTCCTCTAAAGTTGATTCTATATTTTCTTGAAACATTAATCCATAAATATTTGTTCCATAGACCGTATGCATTACATCATCAAGTGACGATATAAAAATTACAATAAGATTTGGATTCAAACGTTCAAGCGAATGGATACATTCGATTCCGAATTGATCGGGTATGGCTACACTGATGATTAGAATATCTATCTTTAAACATAATGGGTCTGTTTGAAGATCTACAAATTTTTTATATAAGAAACACTCGTTAATGCTATGTCGTTTTTTTATCCGTAAAAGACTTTGGAAAAGCTGGTGCCTAACATCTTCACACTCATGAACAATTGCAATATGATACATCTGTTTCCCCCCTTAGAATATTACTTAATACGCTATAAACATATAAAACCCTTAAAAATTTTATACACTACTTTTTAAATAATACGGAGAAACAATTCAATTGAGTAGTTCATTTGTACGAGTGGTAAAAAAAAGATCTCATGAAACTGAGATCTTCGCTTTAATAACATCAAGTGCATAATCAAAAAGTTGGACAGACAACGCAAACGCCTCTGGTAATGTATAACTCACGCCTCCATTACATGGAACCTCATCTTTAGCAATGAATTTGATTGAACTGCACGATTTAGAGGCAACACAGCAACCGGACTTCGCATTGGGAACCCATACCTTCAGTGGGACGTCTTGGAGGTTATCACGTGTGATTTTGGTGCCATCAAGGCAAATTATTTCCGAATTGTTCAGTGATAAGAAGCACATGGCATCAAATGCACACATTGCGTAGACTTCCTCAACACCGGGTATTGAAACTTTAAAAGCGGTTTTCTGACCTGATATTGGGTAACATGCCTTACAAGATGCATTAATTAGGTCACAATCGTACAGTGCTGGTGAACATGATAACCATGCTTTATCATCAAGTTCCCCTTCCAAAAGTCGCGACACAAATGCTTGATATTCTTTCTGCAGTTCAAATGAAAGAGCTTGATACCGTTCATTAAAATCAGGATCTAAATCCAACTGTTTTTTTAAGATTTCGTATTGATTCATAGCATACTCCCTTCGCATTTATTTTATTCTAATTGCGAATGATTTGCAACAACTTTCTAATCCTTCAATTTTTGAGAGAGTTCTAAAAGCTTGTAAACGGTATTGGCGGTTCGGAGTGTTACACAATTATTAATTGATGTACTCGCAGTTTTGGACCAACGGGATTTCGAATAGTTTTGAAGGTCTGCGGACCAATAAATAACATCCGGTCCCGATTGAACCGATTCAAATTCCGCATTCGCTTCACCCATAACTTCAATAATATCATCTTGTCGTGCTGGTGGTATTATAAAAATTGCAGTGTGATAATAGGCTTTGTTAGTCTTATCCCACCAAGCAGGGGCTTCGTTTAAAACTTGTTCTAGCTGCTCAAGCGTTATAATCACAAGCGGGATTTCAAATCGAAAAAAATCTTTGAGGGCTCTTTCTAATGCTTCTTGCATTGATCTTAATGCTTCGTTTTCACTCTTAAAAATAACATTTCCACTGTTTATGTACGTTTTAACGGAAGTATAACCCAGTGATTCAAAAATCTGTTTTAAGTCAGCCATTGGAACTTTATGCTTCCCGCCAACATTAATACCTCGTAATAATGCGATATATGTTTTCATAAGCACCCTCGTTTCATCTTTGATTATACGCGTAAACATTTGACCCTACAATCCAAGACGATTTCAATAAAATTTTATTTGTCTTGTTTAACGATATGGTATGCTTAAGAAAAGCGACTAAGGGGGATGTTATGAATATCCGTACATTTCAAAAGAATTTTAAGATTAAACACGAAGAAACCATTCTGGCTTGGATTCACGATGGTCTTATTCCAGGTGCCTATTTTGATAAACCGAAACAAACATGGGTACTTCCCGATGCAGCACGACCACCTTACACAAAAGCACGTGCTAAAAACACTTCTGCTATTTACGTAAGTATTGTAAGAGGTTGTATTGATCGATATCATGTCCTACCTCAGCTTTATCATCTTAGTCAACAAGAGTTTGATGTTTACATCCAACAACTTCTTAAAGCCAATTTAATTTCCGTTGTCTATCATGATCAGATTGCTTACTATTACGCGACACCCGAGAGCGAAGCTTTTATTGCATCCAAGAATCCGTTGCGTTACCTTGAAACACTCTTAGGTGTCGCAGTGAAAGCGGCAACCGAAGGAACCATTAAAAGTATGTTTTAAATGAAAAAAGCCAAGGAAACTTGGCTTTTTACGTTTTAAGGACTTCTTTGAGATAACCATCTTGAAATATAAGTTGGGTTGGACATGTAACTGCAAGTGATTGGGCATGGGTAACAAGAATGATGGTGACACCTTGTTCATGAATCGCTTTGAGAATACGCATAATCATCTGCGCATTCTCAACATCCAATGCACCTGTAGGTTCATCTGCAAGGATAACCTTAGGACTTTGAATCAGTGCTCTTGCGATAGCGACGCGTTGTTTTTGCCCCCCTGATAGTTGGTGGGGATATGCATTTTTTTTATCTTTGATATTTAACATTTCAAGTAATTGTAGTGCTTTTTCTTGATGTTCTTTTCGAATTCGTTTTACGGGCAGTAATACATTTTGAGTCACCGTCATCGTTGGAATTAAACCAAAGTTTTGCATAATGTATCCAATGGATTGATTGCGATAGTTAGCACGTAAAGCATCATTCCAATCAAGGATGTTTTTCCCTTCAAACAAGACGCTTCCCTGTGCATCTTCAATTAAACCAGCAAGGGTATTGAGAAATGTCGTTTTTCCTGAACCGGATAATCCCGTTACGGCAACAAAATCACCGCGTTTAATCTCAATATTTACATTATTTAGAGCATGTACCTTCGCATCATGATCTCCATACGTTTTTGAAAGTGATTTAATGGTATAAATTGTATCAGACATTTTCTCCTCCAATAATATTTAAAATTTGAATTGCGGTAATGCGTTTGGTGATAAATTGACTTAATAGGGCAACAAGTACGATTAAGATTGAAATACCAATGCCAAGCACAGTCCACGTTAAGTCGAGGGTAATGTGCATCGTTGCAATTCCAATCAACGTCGATATCAAGATAAGCCAAAATATCGATTTTAGATATGAACGGATAAGATATTGTTTCGAGTATCCCACAACTTGATATAAGGCAAAATCTAGAGAGCGGTAATGAATATCTACGAATACCGCGCAAATCAAGCCAAATAAGCTGAAAATCATATTAATCATTCCCACGCCGAAATAACTCGCCAACATTAACATTTTCTGATGATAGAATCCTTCTTGAATGCTTTTAATCGAGGATACTTGGTACTTAAATGTCGGTTCATTTAAGTCATTCCTGATGTGTTCCACCTCATCTTCTAAAAGATTCATAAAAAAGAGTTCATCGATAAAATTACTGTTGGTTAATTGGAGATGTTGATTAATGTTTGAGATATCGAAATAAGCAATTAGGTAGTCCTTTGACGACAATTCTATATAGTCGCTGGGACCAAGGATTGTAAACGGCTTTTCAACTACTTCCGCGATGACATAGTTTAACCCTTCTGATTGAATTTGATCCCCCACAGTGTATCGGGAGTTACTTGTAATGATTGGAATCGCATCAGTATTCTGATAGCGTTTCACGGACTTTGTATTCATGTTATTAAGTTTTAAAGCCGTTTCGTTTAGGAATACAAGATTTCCAAGTGTATTTGATGAGTGGGAATCGAGATAGAATACAATCATATGATCGTGGTATTCTTCGTAGGTGGTAGCGATTTTATTGAGGATCTCACCACGATAGAGCTCAGGATTTTGTTCGATTTTCATGGTTTCTTGAAGCGATTCCGGATACTTAGCAGACACGGACCAGGCTGTATCTAATTGAGCATAGTTTTTATAAGGTGATACTTGCCGGTTTAAATCCTCAAAAAGAATGAGCGATACAAACAACAACATCAAAGAGGTCGAGAATTGAAATACTAAACCCACTTTCTTGGTGATATTAAGACCAACACTTTTATTTTTCCTATATGCCCTTAAACATCTCCAAAACAAAATATTGATGATCAATCCCATCACAAGAATCATGATTGTTCCCGCTATGATAATTGGCACTCCAATCGGCAATTTAAAATAGTTCAAAAAAGGGACTGACAGAAGTGATGAGAAGAGAAACGTTGCGACGAGTTGCACCATATAATCTAAGGTGAAAGAGCGTAGTATTTCTGAATAAGTAAAACCTACAATACGCTTAATTTTAAGTATTTCTTTAGATACAAAAATCCAATATTCTGAAACATAAAAGAGGTTCAAAACAATTGAAATGAGTACAATCGAAAATAAAACCAATAAGAACAGATTATCTTTGATGAAATAAATGAAATTCGATAAATTGGAAACATTGTTTTTCGCTATATCACAATATTGATTGAAAAAGAACGAAGTACATACAATCATATACAGTGATAAAAGCACATGATAAATTGTCAATAATTTTTTTTTATTCATATTTAACACCCCTTATAATAACTCCCTAGTTTATTAGGGAGTTCCATCGATTAATATGCATTACCCCAGGTATAGCACGTTTCGTTGTATCCTGAAAAAGCAACTGCATGAACCGATGTATATGGACTTGGACTGTAAGCATGTTTTTTAGTTTGCTTTGATCCTATTTTTGCTGTCGCCGACATATATGAATATTTGGGTTCATCAAAAACGGTAGTTTTTGAGTTACATGCCTTCGACAAAAAATTTGCGCCTGACCAACCGACATTTTCCCAACCTACTTTGGCGAGTGCGGTTGCCTGTGCGCCGAGAATCATCAGTCCAAATAACAGCATTGTCCATACTGTGTTCTTAACACTTCGTCGCAAAATATCCCCCCTTTCACTTTGATTTTATTCTTTGTTTAATAATTTTCAAGTCAATATGATTACATTGCAATCTTTCACGATTACTTTGTAAAGAGACCTGATAATTTAACAAATGGGGATTGACAAAATTTGAAGTCAATCCTAGAATATAGGTGTTGGCACTCGTAGCAATAGAGTGCCAGAGGTCGAAATAAAGGAGGAAACGCATCATGATTAAACCATTGTATGACCGCATTTTGTTAGAAGAGATTCTTGCAGAGTCCGCTACTGCAAGCGGAATCTTATTGCCGGAATCCAAAGAGAAGCCTTCTATGGCACGCGTTGTTGCTGTAGGAGATGGAACGAAAGATAAAGAAGGTAATACACTTCCCATGGATGTAAAGGTTGGGGATTGTGTCATCTATAAAAAATATGCAACAACAGATGTAACTTATCAAAACAAAGATTATTTAATTATCGACATGAAAGATGTACTTGCAATTGTGGAGGATGATAAATAATGGCTAAAGATGTACGTTATGGACAAAACTCAAGAGATCTACTCTTAAAAGGAATGGACACACTTGCTAATGCGGTAAGTGTAACGCTCGGTCCTAAGGGACGTAATGTTGTTTTAGAGCGTAGTTTTGGTTCACCGCTCATCACTAATGACGGTGTTACCATCGCTAAAGAAATTGAACTTAAAAACCCATTTGAAAACATGGGGGCAAAGTTGCTTTATGAAGTGTCCAATAAGACCAATGATGTGTCTGGAGATGGAACAACAACCGCTACATTACTTGCACAGGAAATGATTCATAAAGGATTAGTGCATGTTGATCGTGGCGCAAATCCCGTATTAATGCGTCTTGGTATTGAAAAAGCATCGCGGGCAATTGCTGACTACCTGCTTGAAAACAGCAGTAAAATAGAGACAAGCAGCGATATCGCAAACGTTGCCTCAATTAGTGCTGGTAGCGAAGAAATCGGTACAATTATTGCGGAAGCAATGAAGAAAGTTGGAAATGATGGTGTCATTACAGTAGATGAATCCAATACATTTGAGACTGAATTAGAAGTTGTGGAAGGACTTCAATATGACAAAGGTTATATTTCACCTTATATGGTTTCAGATCGTGAGACCATGGAAATTGAGATGGAAAACCCTTATATCTTGGTTACAGATCATAAAATCTCAACAATCCAAGAAATCCTTCCCCTCTTAGAACAAATTGTTCAACAAAATAAACCATTCTTTATTATTGCTGAGGATATTGACAATGATGTTGTCTCAACACTTGTAGTCAACAAACTCCGTGGAACCTTCAATGTAGCTGCAACAAAAGCACCAGGCTTTGGAGACAATCAAAAAATGATGCTAGAAGACATTGCGATTGCGACAGGCGCAACATTCATCAGTAAAGAACTTGGAATGAACATCAAAGAAACTGAAATCGAACAACTTGGAACGGCTTCAAAAGTAGTCATCCGCAAGGACGAAACAACCTTAATTGGTGGAGCTGGAACCAAAGAGGCCATTGAAGAACGTGCAAGCGAAATTCGTTCTCAAATAAACAATGTAAGCAGCGACTTTGATAAGAAAAAACTTGAGGAACGTCTTGCGAAACTTACAAATGGTGTTGCTGTCATAAAAGTTGGAGCAGCAACTGAATCCGAAATGAAAGAGAAAAAGCTACGCATTGAAGATGCACTCAACGCAACCAAAGCTGCGGTTGCTGAAGGTGTCGTGCTTGGTGGTGGATATGCCCTTGCTCGTGCCTACATGGATCTAAAAGATAACCTAAGTTCAGAAAATCAAGACGAAAATAGAGGTATTAAAACCGTCTTTGAATCAATCCTAAAACCATTATGGCAAATAGCTGAAAATGCCGGATTTGATGGAGACGAAATCGTTACAAAACAACTTGAATCAGAGTTGAATATTGGATTTAACGCAAAATCAGGACAATGGGAAAACCTACAAGAATCAGGAATCCTTGATCCTACACGCGTAACACGCAATGCACTGCTCAACGCTGCATCGATTGCATCCCTCTTCCTAACAACAGAAGCTGCAGTTGCATCGTCAGTTGAAGAGAAACAAATCACACCTGAAATGCCGCCAATGTATTAACAAATCAAAAGGAAGCCCATAACAGGCTTCCTTTCTCTATTTTCAAATTTCAACAGCACCACTTTCTCAAGTTCGTACTATACATGTGTTAATCAAACTAACTTAGATTATCATTTATTCTTGTTTAATTTTCTAAATAAAACAGCACCAATTCCAGAAATAAAGAAGCCAACCACTATCAAAGTGATTCGTACAACTAAATCCAATGTCCCCAAATTACTTTGTACATTTAACATTTTATGAATGATTATATCTGTAATTATAAAACTGCCTAAGGTACTGCCTCCAAAAATAACGATAGCTAAACCTAAAAAAATAAAAATAAATGAAAGTGTTTGCTTTGTACTTTTACTCATCAATATTCCTCCTTCAAAAAACACTTGAATATTAATATATTAACATTATTTAAGTAAACTAATAAATCCGAAACTACATTTTCTAATCCACTACTGGTATGGCAACACTTTTTTAGACAAAATCACTAGTTGGTCTTTGTTGGTATTCGACTGGGCTCAAATAACCCAGAGTCGAGTGTATGCGTTTGTGATTGAACCAATAAATGTATGTTGATAATTCTTCCTTTAACTCATCGAGACTCTCAAATGATCGTCTCCTTACAAACTCGGTTTTAATAATCTTGAATGTGGCTTCCGCTACTGCATTGTCATAAAGTGTACCCTTCGCACTAAGTGATCGTGTAATCCCAAATGCTCCAAGCATTTCATCAATGCTGTAATTCTTTAACTCTGAACCTCTATCGGTATGAAAATATTTTATATTAGATAGATTTCGTAAAGGCATCCAGGACAAGAGATGGCGTTTTCCTTTCACCACAACTTGATCCAATTATTTCTCGCGCATGAAGGTCTAAAAGTATGCAAATATAATTCCAGTTATTCCCAACTCTTACATAAGTCAAATCATTGACAACAACCTGCAACTTACTTCTATCATTGAAATCTCGGTTTACTAAATTTTCAGTTTTTGATTCGTTGACATCAGATGAATGATTTTTATACTTCTTTTTAGTATAAACTGACACCAGTTCATGTTTTCTCATAATTCTTGATATCCTGCGTCGTGATGTATTGATTCCTTTTCTTCGAAGGTCAGCTCTAATTTTACGACTGCCATATATCGAATGACTCTTATAAAATACATCAATAACTTCATCTTCAAATTGATCGATTTCTTTTGTCTTTGGCCTGTATGAATAGATCGCGCTGCTTGCTTTAAAATATCATTTTCCATTTTTAACTGTTGGTTTTCTTTTCGAAGCTTTATAAGTTCATTTTCTTCGTCAGTTATATTAACAGCAGCTTTGAAAGATCCTGATGTAGTCTGTTTTTACCCATCGGTACACCAGCTGTTCATTCAAATCGTAATCGCGAGCTAGGTCACCTGCAGATCTTTCTCCTTGATACAATTTCACAATTTGTGTTTTAAACTCATCAGTAAATTTCCTACGTATTCTTTTTGTCATAATAACATCCTCTTTCTGTTATTCTATACTAACTAACAGATTTGTCTATTACATTGTAGCCGCTCCAGTATCCATCAATGGAAATCAAGTCTCCATACATGCAAATGCTAATTCACCTGAACAAGCTAAGATAACCTTCAAGAAGTATGGAAACATCACAAACAATTCTACTACCCCTATTCTATATACACATCCAAGCAAACAGGATATCATCAGTGGTGGTAATCCCGATCCTATTCCATTTGTTATTAATTTTGAAGTTGAATATAAAGGAACACCGTTAATCGGAAAAGTCAATGAAGAAACGCAGGGAAAAATTCCGGATATCTTTAAACATAAACAGTCGTACTCTACAATTACATGTAAAGAATTATTAAAATCATTTATCATCTAAGTTAAGTAATTCTAAGATATTACTAATAACTATAAGTATATTTTTAAGCTCTATTTCTCGTGCATATGCATTTTCACTCTGATATCTTTCCCATGATGTAATGATAGTTCTTGAAGTTGATATATCTTCCATTATTTCCGAATAAGCATCAATCTCATCCAAGGAATCTCTATTTGTTCCAGTCGCAATCAACGCCTCTTTAAGATCACTAATATCTACCTTTTCCCATTGTGTATTATAAAGAAGATAGATGTCATAAAAATCTCGTGCTCTGGTATTGGTAACGTTTCTACTCAAAATTGTTTCTAGTTTTTCTGCCAACACAGTTTCAATTGGATAGGAATATATAGAAACTGTTCTTCCTTCAAATGAAAGATAATAATCATATGCTATTTCTCTTGGCGTAATTGCATCGCCTGTTGTAACATCAATTTTTAAAGGTACACGTATTTCTTGATATGTTGCTTCAAGTTTGATTGTATAGTTGCTGTAATCGTCATTCTTTCTTATTGGGTTCAAACCAAGAAATTCAAACTGAATTCCATCGTCTAGTTCGACTTTAATAATATCTTCAATCAATGTTTCCATTGACTCCTCAGTTACTGGATATCCAACAATTGTTGTATCCATATCCATAGTTGTTCGCTCATCAATACCAATCAGTGATGCAACGAGAAGTCCACCCTTTAGCACAATATGGTTACGATATTCAGACAATGATAATCGTTCAATTAGTCTTTCAAACATGAATATCTGTAGTAATTCCTGAGCAGAGATATTCTTCTCCTTTGCTAAATTTCTTAAATAACCTTTTAGTTGTTCTGATGTTCTCATCGTAATACCTCAATGTATTTCATAATTTCATCCTCAATTTTCATAGCCTTTGCGTACTTCATCAATAGTCTAGAATTGATTTTTTTATTACTAAAATATTGGTTTATTGCATCTGAAAATATTTGCGGATCCATTTTATTACGTTCTTTGATAATATCACAAATTGTTCTTTCTAAATCATAACAGCGAACTTCCATGCCTTGAGGTGATTTAATTGCGGTAAGGCCAAGTTCAAATAGTTCATCACTACTATATCTAACATTTATTTTTTTCGTGTCAATTCTATGCACATTGTAACCTTGCTTTACTGTAATTGAGAGCACATTTGGAACTCGATTGGAATAACCGTGAAAAAACAAAGCTGTTCCTAATGAATAGATAAGTTGTGGTGCTTTTAATTGAAATAAATAATATTCATCGATGATTTCATCTTTGAAACAATATACCCCTCTTTTTAATCTAACAAGATCCCCTGACTTTACAAGATCACTCAAAACTTCTTTTCTAATATTGTATTGAGTTACATCTTTAGTATAAATCAAACCATTATTATTTTTTGATATCCATTTAAGTTTATCTATCATTTTATCCCTCACTCCTGTACTAATGTGCTTTAATTATATACTTTTAACGCACGTTAGTACAGATAAAGATATTAATAATACTGAATATCTTATTTTAAAATGGAACCTCAGCTTTAAATAATTAATATATACTTATAAAGTTGCTTTATTATCAACACGTAGAGAATTAATTATGACAGTATATTTAAATGAAGTAAACCAAACATATTTCTGCAACTTTCGTTATAAAAACTATCTTTGTGAACGAAAAGGGAAAACAAAACGAGGTTTCAAAACTTATGATGAAGCACTGAGTTGGGAAATCTTTTTTATGAACGAGAATATGGGATTTGGCGAATTAACATTCAAACGATTATCAAAGATATTTGTCAATGATTCAAAGAACCGTATCATGCAAAGTACCTATTCCAACAAATACAACTATATAAATGCAAGACTATTACCTTTTTTCGGTTGTATGAAAATTGGAGAAATCAAGCCACTTCATGTAAGAGAATGGTAAAACGAAATACTGAAAGAAAAACTTAGTTTAACTTATGTGAAGAATTTAAATGGCACACTTAGTCAGATGATGAAACTTGCGCAACTAATGTTTGATTTACCCGTAAATCTTTGCGACATTGCAAAACCGATTGGCAAGAATATCGTAAGAAGATATCCTATTATTTCTCCATCTGATTTTAAGATGTTACTAAATGCAACTCAAAACAAAGAGTTTAAGCTCATCTTTCAAACATTCTATCTAATTGGATTACGTCTTGGAGAACTACTAGCGCTGACACCACATGATATTAATTTTAAGAACTCAATAATTCATGTAACCAAATCTTTAACAAGGCTTCATGGCATTATAAGAGTATCTGAACCAAAATCAAAAAGTAGTGTTCGTACAGTCACAATTCCAAAATCATTGAACACCCTACTCGAACAATTCGCGAAAGGAATTAATCAAAATGAATTTATATTCAAGATTAATAAAGATGCATTACATAAAGAATTACGTATTTGTTGTGAGAAGATCAACCATTCAAAAATGCGAATCCATGATTTTAGACATTCACATGCATCCTATTTGATTCAAACTTGCACGAATCTATTAGAAGTATCCCGTCGACTTGGTCACAAGAATTTATACACAACACTTAAGACTTATGCACATTACATTCCTGAACTACATAACTCAATACCTAATCGTTTAGAAGAATTATGGAGTAGTTTACAATAGCGAGGGAATAGTAACAAAGTTTTAATACAAATATCAAAATGTCGTTTAAACAAAGGCTATATTGCATGTTAATCTTGGGAATGGTGAGAAAATAATCTCAGTGATGTCATAGTGATGTCAAAAAAATGCATCAATTTGACATCAAAATATTAAAAAAGCCTTTGTTTAAAGGCTTTTTTAACACTGAAAATCATTCCCACTCAGCCACAAGATTTGTCTTTGCATTACCAGCAGTCCCAAACAGAAGGCATTTAGCCACTGTTTTTCCCACCATTCTCCCTATTCCCAAAGTTCCCAGACTTTTTGACATCACTTTGACATCATTAAGTACTTAAATTGCCTATATTACTAAAGATTTATTATATTCACTAATTCACACTATGAAAAAATATTTTTTACCTAGTCTCTAAAGACACAGTTCAATATTGAATTTCAATGTAATCTGTATAAACAACATCAATATTGTATTGTAATTTTGTTGATGATGCATCTCAGAGTCGTTATATCTTACTGCCCCTTTAAGCGAATACCTATTTCTCATATCCAAACTATTCTACTAAATATTCATTGTAAACTTTGGATATTAGAAGTTCCAATGCTTGGCCATTTCCAGCTAACATCTTTTCATACAGTATTAATGATATTACAATCATTTGAAGCATCGATGTATTAGTATTTATTGGATACTCATTTTCACCCCTTTTAAAAAGTATATCCATTAATGAAGACTGATTGTTCAATTAATCAAGGTTCATTCTGCCTTTTTTCATTAACTCTATAAAGGTTGATGTGTTGAATATAAATCGAGCCTTAAAATCATCATTATCCTTTACTCAGTTTTCACTGAAAATAATTGCCGATTCTTCTTCATCAAATTCTTTATAATCAATATCCCAAGAACTTTTAACTCCAGATGTATAGGCATGACCTTGTTGTTCTTAAAAATAATTATCTTTCAATTCTTCATATTTTTTCTTTGCTGAGAACTTTAATTCTTTACTCAGTTTTAAATTCCTTGAGATTGAAAACATTCTCACTTTTTCCATTCTAGAATAATCATTTATTTTAGTTTCATCAATGAATTGTAAAACAATTACTGAAATATTATTTTTATCGTTTTCATTAGATGGATCGGATGGGCTGCACTATAGCGAACTGAAAAGATAAGGAGTAACTGGACTGTCAACAGTCCTTATAAATATTGTCCGTTTTAGTGTTGACATTCCAAACTCTAGATATTTCTTACCATTCTCCTTAGCTTCATCCACTACATATCTTTTCTTATTACGCTCTAACTTCTCTTTAATTATTTCTTCTAAGTCTAAATCTAACTTTTCTGCAAGCATCATTGAATACATGACAATATCTGCAAGTTCATCTTTAGCATTCTCTAGTTCATAATTATCTACATTAAGAACCATATTCAAACAATTATATCATAGTCCGATCTTCTGATTTAGGTATTTTAAAATCTATCCGAGATAGATTTTTAAAAATCAATTAAATCTTCTAATGCATCCTCATTAATAATTGTGATAATTCTATTATTTCGCGATAAATATCTTTCATCTTCTAAAAGTTTAAATTTACGAGATAGCGTTTCTGGTGTCGTCCCTAAAAATGCCGCAAGTTCCTTCATAAGAAGAGGAAGTTTGAATGTCAGACTATTTTGACTTTTACTTAAATTAATAAGATATGTCGCAAGCCTTTCCTCTACTTTTTCCATCACTAAGAATTGTGCTTGTTGTTCAGCCGAAACAGATTTTTGAGCATTTATCTCTAACAGTTTCAAGCTAAGTTGAGGATGTTCTAAAAGAATATTCTGAAAATCTTCTTGTCTTAAAACACATAACTCAGTTTTTTCTAAGGCTTCTCCAAAGAGAATGTCATTCTTAGCCCCAAACAATTGGTTCTCACCTTCATATCCACCTGGCTCTACAACTCTAAGCAGTTGTTCCTTTCCATTAGAAGATAGTTGGTAAACTTTCATATTACCTTTCGCAACGATGATAAGTTCTGAGTCACTGTATGGTGAAAATATTGTCTCACCTTTATCCACAATTACATGCTCGGCAATCTCATTAATCTTTTTTTGATCATCAAGATCTAAATGATTAAACAGTGGAACTAATGTTACACATAAATGTTCATGACTCATAATATACACTTACCTTTCTTTTGCGCTAATTACTTCATATCCTACACTCTCAATAGCTTTTTGGATTTCATCTAAATTTGTTTTTGTTTCATCAAACTCTGTTTTTAACTTACTTGCGTTAAACATAACTTTAGTCTTATCTTCATTAACACCATCAACACGCTTAACGGCACCTTCTATTTTCTGCATGCATGTTGGACATGCTAATTGTTCTAATTGTAAAATCGCTTGTTTCATTATACTGTTCTCCCTTCATTATACAATCTATTTGCTTCCTTCAACAAGTGATATGTTTTTTCATAAGTACCGCAAACATCATTTGGAATCTCATAATTGTTTGTAATTCTTTTGAGAGTTTCAAATTCATAATCAATATCTTTTATATCAACATCAATCTTATATTGTATTTTTACATACAACTCTCTTACAGCCTTTACTTCAGGATGTGCGTCAGCATGAGTTTTTGTAAGTGCTGAAGTAAATAAATCTAAATCTTCTTTGTGGTCGTTCATATAGTCTTTAATTGTCATTGTAACCCTTCTTTCTATCTCTATCCTAAGCAATCTATTGAATTAATAACTTGATATCTATCAATTTATCCTCTTTTCTTATATGCAAGAAGTCTCATACCATTCAAAATCACAACTAAGATACTTGCTTCATGGACTAACATACCAATACTCATGTTCATCCAATTACTAAATAATAAACTTGTGATTAGAATGAGTACTACCCCTACTGCGATTAAGATATTTTCCTTCATGTTTAATACTGTTTTCTTACTTAAAGTATATGCGTAAGATAACTTATCAAGTTGTGATCCTATCAATACAACATCAGATGTTTCAATCGCAACATCAGTACCACTACCTACTGCGATACCAATATCAGCTAACGCAAGCGATGGACTATCATTAATACCATCTCCTACAAAGGCAATCTTATGATTCTTACTTTGTAGATCTTTTATGTAATCAGACTTATCTTGAGGAAGCATATTACCATATGCCTCAGTTAATTCCAATTCTTTAGATACAACATCAACACTTCCTTGATTATCTCCGGATAACATTATCAAGTTCTTAATACCTAAACCTCTTAGTTCATTTAAGGTTTCTAATACACCATCTTTAATTTGATCCTTTATCCCAATCATTGTCACAAGTTTCCCATCAATACTCATTAATACGATTGAGTTTCCTTCATTTTCTAATGTATTTAATTCACTTAATTGTTTTTCAGTGAAGTTAACATGTGGTTCAAGTAGTGAGTAGTTTCCAACGAGAACCTCTTTATCCTCACACATAGATTTAATACCTTTCCCCTTAATAACTTCTGTATTAGAAATATCTTTTTGTTCGTATTCTCCAATATATCTTAAGATTGATTTACCTAGAGGGTGATCCGACTCACTCTCAATACTTGCGAGAATGTTTAGAACTTCTATATCTTCAGAATATTTAATTAATTTGGATACTTCTGGCTTCCCTTTTGTAAGTGTTCCTGTCTTATCGAAAATAAAAGTATTCACCTTAGTGAAATCATGAATCACTTCACTTCCCTTTAACAGAATTCCATTACGGGCACCATTTCCAATACCAGAGACATTTGATACAGGAACTCCTATTACAAGCGCCCCAGGACACCCTAGAACGAGTATCGTCACAGATAGCTCTACATCTTTAGTTATAAGATATATAACAAAGGCTAAAATGAGAACTAGAGGTGTGTAGTACTTTGAAAATTTATCAATAAATCGTTCAGTATCACTTTTCGTATCTTGTGCTTCTTCTACGAGTTCAATAATCTTCCCAAAGGTTGTATCTTCTCCTACCTTATCCGCAATAATTTGCAATGTACCGTTATCTAAGATTGTCCCTGCATAAACATAATCATCCCTTTCTTTTGAAATTGGCTTTGACTCTCCTGTGATACTCGATTCATCGATATATCCCTCACCACTTATTACTCTTCCATCAACGGGAACTCTTGATCCAGTCTTGATGAGCAATACATCATCAACATCAACAAAATCAATGTCCACTTCTTCAAAAGAACCATCGTCTTGTCTTACTAACGCAGTATTTGGAACAAGTTCAGTTAATTCTTTGATCGCTGATCTTGTTTGGGCAATTGTTCTTTGTTCAAGATAAGACCCAAATAAAAACAAGAAAGTTACAATCGAAGATTCTTCGTAGTTTCCAATTACAAATGCCCCAAACACAGCAATAGATACCAATAACTCAATACTGACAACTCTTACTCTCAACGCTGAAATTGCCTGAAATAGTATTGGAATAAGACCAAGTATCGATGCAACAATCAACAAATACTCAGAAATCCTTTCATTTAGAAATATAGAATATATAATAAAAGATACCGTAATAAAAATTCCACTTATAAAGGTAATCCGATTTTTATTTTTAAATACATACTTTTGCATAAATCTTCCCTCCACTAGACTTACTATATCAAGAAGTTCCTTTACTTAACTTGATAGGTATCAAGTTAAGTAAAGAGGAGGACTTATGTATAAGAAAGCTAAAAAATATTTTTTAATTTTCCCAATAATGCTATTGCTTCTAGCATAAATTCCTTTTCTAACGAAGAAAAAGTTGATCTTGACAAAATTAGTGAACTCGCTAAGGGATATAAACTTGCTGAAAATGAGAATGTCAAAGTAAAACTAAGGGATACTTTTCCTCTATTTCCCAGAATAGACAAGAGAAAATACCACTTAACAGTAGGTTCTAATGTCTTAACATAGGCGAGCTGTTGCTACTCCAATGGAATAGTATTACATAAATACTTATGTTATGATTATTTATAAAAAGGGGGGAAATGAAAACACAGAAATACTCTTTATATGCAATAATATTAATTACATTGTTTGCTCTTTACTTTTTACTCACGACACCTAATAATCAAATATTGTATGATATCTCCTTAGGTTTAATATCCGGTAATATTGTTGCAATTACATTAATTCTTATTGAATACTTCAATGAACGAAAACAAGTACTATCCTCTTTCTATGAACTAGCAACTTCTATTACAAGTAATATTGGGAATAATATTAAACATACAAACTAGTACCTGATTTTAGAGAATGTTTTATAAATGATGATATAAATAATACAGATCTGCATGAGATTGTTGGAACATACATCAGTTGTCCCAAAAACCTAAAATCACTTGAAAAGATAATGGACTCTTTTATTAAAGTCTCAACCCTTGCTACAATTGAATTAGGAGATCTTTTTAACGAATATCACACTTTGAAGCCTGTTAGAGAAGTAAATGACTGTGTAAGAAAGCAACTATATAATTCTTTTAATGAAATTAGGAACTTTCTTGAAGAAATATTTATACTAAGCTTTCATTTTAAAACCGAACTTGAATCAGATTCGATAAACTATGAAAATATTGTATACCGATTATTAGAGTTTACAAAAGATAAATATGATTTCGAAAATAAAGATGATTGTACTATTTTTTATACTAAATTTAAATTTGATTTAGATCAACCTGTTAACAAAATCCATCAAATCTTGAATTCAAATTTTGATGCTATACTATTGATAAATACATTTTATGACATCACTTTGACATCTCTCACCTCTGTTTTCCCTCCATTCTCAGAATGGACAAGAGAAAAACCCACTAAACAGTGGGTTTTCGTTTTTTCACTTAGCCAAAATGTTACTACTCCCACTCAGCAACAACATTTGTCTCTGCATTCCTTGCGGTCCCAAATAGAGGGCATTTAGCCACTGTTTTTTCCCAAGATTCCCCCTATTCCCGTGGTTCCCATACTTTTTGACATCATTTTGACATACTGATTCAATTTTGTGAATAGAGGCTTGTTTTTATTCGTATTATTCTCTGTCTTATCTTGCTTTATATTTCGTTCCTCTTCCAGAGCCGATTTTTTCAACGTGGCCTTTTTCGATTAGCCCCTTCAGTAAATTCAAAACTTTATCTTTTCCGAAACCAGTCAAATCAGAAATTTCGCTACTTGACAATATGAATCCATTAGCTAGTCTATCAAACACCTTTTCTTCATCAAATGTGAATTTATCTAGTTTGGTCTCTGTTGGTAAAATAGTAACAATGCTATTTTCACTAACATCAAAGAAAGGCTGATTTTGGATATTGTAATATGACTTTTTAATTCTTAAAATTCCTGTTCCAAACTTTTCTATAATATCAAGCCTAAAAAACACATTTGCAATTATTGGATTTCTAAGCATAGATATATAGCCACTTATATATTCTTCCTTTGTAAGACCTACCGGTAATCCTCCAGGTGAATAGATTTCTATCCTATCATCATACATAGCTATTCTAATGTGAGAACTGATATCCCAACTTCTATGAACGAAAGCATTAGCCACTGTCTCTCGAAACGCCTCTAGGGGGATTAGAAATTTTGTTTCTCTTTTCATTCCCACTATTTGTTCTATTTTATAATATCGAGAAAAGACTTCCTCTGCTTCTTTTAACTGCTTCAAAATAGAGATATTAGATATCGTTGTTCTATACTCAATCTCATTAATACTACTTCCAAATTTTACAATATCAATGCCTGGAAAATTATTGTTATCCGCCAACAACGATGCTGCATTATTATAAATTGAGTTCTTATTAATTAATCCCAGAGTCCTTAAAATATCTGCCTCTTTGGAATCTTTTGAAATTGATAACTGCTGACCTAACTCATGTAATAGAAAGTGAAAAGTTAAATCTTGTTTTTTAGCCGGAAGTTCTTCGAAATATAAATTCTCACCTATCAACGCTAGTCTTCTCAATTCAATCTGATCGACCTCAATGGTGGAAGTCCCATTTCTCTTATATGCTTTACCTTTATAAAAATATGGTTTAAATAGTCCTTCTTTAATTGTTAATGTAATTACATTTGTTTTTCTATCAATACTAAATAAATAATCTGGTTTAGGCTTAATAGAGTCATTAATAGTATTCTCAATATCTAAACAGGATTTATCTGGATCAACAAGACCTACCGCTTCCCCAGCATCAGTCACTCCAAAGAGTATCTTTCCTCCACCATAATTAGCAAAGGCAGCTACAGTTTTTAAAAATGTTTTATTAACTATTTCTTTAAATTCTAATTTTTTACTTTCTTTCATAATCATCACCTCGCATATATTATAGCACAAAACCGACGCAAATATTTGCGTCGGTTTTACATCGGTTACGTCGGTTTTGATTAATATCTTGAAGATAAAGTAAATCTTAATCTTCCTATTACCACTCCCACTCAGCCACGTGATTTGTCTCCCTAGTCCCTACAGTCCCAAATAGCGGAGATCTGACCGCTGATTTTCCCAGTATTCCCATGGTGCCTAGACTTTTTGAAATCACACAACAAGTAAATAATAATCAAGAAATAATTTAGAAAAGATTCAAAATTAAACTGATTTATTTGTTTCAAAAAAAACAACCTCTCCACAGTTCAAACATTAATCGCTGAGGATCAATTGACGAAACTGTATTGCATCAATTAGATTAATTGTAGTAATTTTTGAAACGCAGATTCATCGTGAATATCTTTCTGTTTTATTCACTATCTTTTAATATTAGCATATGAATTATTAATTCAGTTATAAAACTTTTACTTTCAAAATTACAATAATCACAGTCCAAAAAACAGATCTATGGCACTTTCTAGACTACTAAGAACTATTCTTAATATTATTCTTTTTGATCTCTTTCCCAAGTTTCGGCCTCATTGCGATTTGGAAACCTTTGAAACACCTGTCATTAAGCCATTCTCCTATTAACTGCTCTTATAGTAAATTTAGTTATCTCTAGTTTTTGAAAAAAAGTATTTAGAGTCCCGAAGCAATCGCTGTTCTTAGATTTCGACATTACTTTTACATCATTTATACTATTTTTAGACGAGTTACGCTAATTATTAATAAGTAAGCTATTAAGTATCTATATCCATTTGTTTAAAAGTATTGATTCGAATTGATCGACCTTTTATGTTTAAATACAATAGATATTTAGGAAAGTTCTTAGTACACATATTCTAATTCAATCAATGTTGTCTCTCAATGCATTAATAAAGAGTTCATACAACTGACCTCTATCTTTATCATCACTCTGTAAAAAATCATTTAATGCTTCTAACACTACATCGTCAAAATAAAGTTTCACTTTATTTGACTCATTGATTAAGAGTCGTCTAATATCCTCTTCTTGTTTCCAATAGTATGCGCTAGAGTAATCAATTAGATTTAGTGAGATAGTCGTTCTGATTTTATAAAGTTCATTTTTCTTCATATTTCTATGTTCAAGAAATTTAGAAAAATATCCACCAATAAAGACTGTAATAATCAGAGTAATTAGTGCTTGTATCACTGTGTTTTCTGAAAAGTCTTTATCGGATAATTTTAGTACCAAGTCATAAAACAAGTAACAAATATATGCTATCAGACCAAACCCAAATATGACCGCAAAAATACTATAGATATAATAACCTTTTTTATTCTCTTTCATTATATCCCTCCTTCAATTATATTAACATAGGTTGAAAAATAATTATAAGTTCAGCTAGAATTATGCTATGCAGATATTTTATTTATTAACCACTAATTGAGTATTAATTAATGATTTCAATTATTTTTATCGTACCTATGTTTCGTGTTTTCATTATCATATACATATTTTGTTCAATTACTTTTTCAACAAAATACCTAATGGTATTTCACCTTCTAACTAAAACAAGAAGCATGTTAATACTATTTACACAAAAACAGAAACTTACTTAGAAACAATCAGTTATAAAACGGAACAACAAGATGATTCAACTTTAGATAAAGGACTAACTAAAATTAAAAAGATAGACAATGATGAACAGCGCAAGATAGTCGTTGAAAAAACCTATAACAATAAACAAGCAATTAATAGAAAAATAATCAATGATACTGTAGTTACTGAACCTGTTAATGAAATTATTATTGTGCGTACAAAAGAAAAAGATATAACACTAACATATCTATGCCCCGCGAGTTATGACAGAAACAAAGCATGTGATGATACAGTTTATAACTCAGATTTAGACGCTGCTTATTTAGTAATAAAAGCTTGCGACTTATCAATTTGCCAAAATGAAGGACATAATGTTGGATGACAAAAAGTCAACGGAAAGTTCGTTGCTAGATGGAGTTGCCACGCAATTCTGCATAATGACATATCACTTAGTCAATGGGAATATGTTTTATACTTATACGATGATGACGAAATACCATTAAAATAGAAAAACTAAATATTTAAATAAAAGGTACATTAAAAGTGTATTTTTTTTATTGGAACAGGAGGAAGAAAGAATTAACTCGAAGATTAGATCACCCTAAATTAATGAAATAACAATACAATTCAAATATAAGGAGGCAATTAAAAATGAATTTGAATCCAATTAAATAATTTAAAAAGAAATCAATATTACTTGCAGCGGTTTTTGAATGATACTTACAGTATTTAACTTAAGAACGATTACTGCAAATGCATCAACTGTAGATATGGTTGTTGGTAGAGATTATTATGTTACCTATGATTTTGAAAGAACTTCCAACCATCCTAAGTATCACCCCTCTTATAAATACTATGACTGGCATTGGGGAGATTTAAGTGTTGGCGGACAAATTGTATATTGCTTAGATCCTGAAACAAAGATTCCTAGTCCTAATGGCTATACAGCATCAAACTGGAATAATTATACCAAAGCACAACAAGAACGAATGATTTTAATTGCTAACTATGGTGCTGGGTATAATGGTGAAAATAGTGCTAAAATGCGTTTTGCGACTCAGCTTCTTATCTGGGAAGAGTAGGATAAAAAGTAAAGAACTTACGTGCTTATAGTGGAAGCATATTTGATATTTCAAATGAAATTTCACTTATCAACAGTCGCGTTGCAAGTCATACTGCTCGACCTTCATTTCATAACACAACAAGAAAAGTAAAGATTGGAGAGACATTTTCTTTTACTGACTCAAGACTTTAAAGATATTGTGTCAACATTTTTATAATATTTTAAAAAACGTCAAGGGTAAACTCATCAATTCACTTAAAATAGGTCATAAGTTTTCAATTAGCAAAACACCTTTTATTTCTATGTTTTCAAGACTTTTGACATCTTTTTAACATCACAAAGATCTTATTCTTAAAAAAAGACCTCAATTTTTAATTGAAGTTATCTATCTTGTGACTTTTGATGATATATACAATAAATTGCAATAACTCGCAGAGAATAAAATACTTGGTATGAAGATTAGAGATACACATGTTCGTTCTATCAATTCACGATTAATAGCATTATTGAATCATGCTGAAAAATATTATAATCTCCAAAACAACCCTTGTAAAAGAGTTAGATGTATTGGATTTTAACATTAATCTAATATGAACTTTTGGACTAAAAATAAATTTCATAGTTTATCAATCAAGATGATGAATCTGAATGGATATATTGTAACGTTTTATTTTATACCGGACTTAGGGTCTGTGAACTTATTGCTATAAGACTTAGGGACATTGATTTTGTTAGAGGCCGCTTAGATATCAATGAACTAGTTCAGTATATTAACCGTAATTACATATTTACAAAACCCAAGACAAAAAAGGAGAACTTATTGTTACATTACTTATTTTCTTGGTTGATAAAATAAATCGTTGATAGATACTATACTATTGATTTAGATGAACAAGTATTTGTTACGGATTAAGGTAGACTAGCCAACTCTTAAAAGACTATTCTGAAAAAACGGTGTAAAAAGAATTTGAATTCGTACCTTCGACACCCTCACGCACCATTATTAATTGAGCAACGAATACAACCTAATTTGATTCAAGAAAGGCTAGGACATGAAAAAATCGAAACATCCTTAGACACTTATTCTTATCTTTTCCTTAATAAACAGTATCATCTTGCTGACTTCTTTATTACGTTAGCCTTGTCTGAAACTAACGAAGTAATTAATACTGATGGAAGTACTCATGATAATCTGATGATTGGAACAACATCGTAAATTAAACAATAAACTCTTTTGATGAATATTGACCTATTTCAATCATTAAATGGATGTGAATATGTATTTCCAATATCTTTTATATCTACTTTCAATGAAAAATTAATAGTATAAAGCCGTTTTAGTAACATATATAATGTAAAGTACCCAAGACTTTATGACAAGGATACTTTACATTATGTACTGTTAATGGTATTATAGACATATGATAAATAAGGAGGTTTAAATATGAAAAATAATATATTGGAAAAGGCTCAAAATGAAAACAGAGATGAAAGAGAAGAAATGATAAAAACAAAAGCTTTTCACATTGGATGGATATCTGTTTCTCTTGTAATGTTAATATTGATATTTATAAGAGGAGTTCATAATGAGTCTGCTAATGACATAATGATGATATTTATGGCACAAACTAGTGCGGTGTTGTTTTATCAATACGTAAGTATCCCTACTAAAAAATCATATTTATTATTTGGGATTATAGCGCTCATAGGATTTTTACTTGCTTTCGCATCTTTACTATCATCTTATATGGTTTACTAAGTATGAAAAAAGATAATGATAATTTGATACTTAAAAATTACTTAAAGGTAGCTAGAGCAGAGAAAAATATTACTCAAGAAGAACTAGCAAGACTAGTTGGAGTTTCACGACAAACCATAAGTTCAATTGAAACAACTCAATTTTATCCCTCTGCCAAATTAGCTTTAATTATCTGTATCGCCTTAGACAAAAAGTTTGAAGAATTATTTTACTTTGATTGATTATAGTTTTGAATGTTGATCATTTTTAAGTTCGTATTTTTGATTATCTATCATAATTTCTCATTAAAAAATAATTAATATTTTTAATTATATTTAAACTTCTCTTTAAAAAATATTCAACTACAAAGTCAAAATTTGGATAAAAAGCAATCAAAATTGATTGCTTTTATTACCGTTAAGGGTGTCTGATTCTACGGCTTCGTTTTGACATCACTTTGACATCACTCAAGCTCTTTTTCCCACCATTCCCATAATAGACAAGAGAAAAACCCACTAAACAGTGGGTTTTTGTTTTTTAAGTTAGCCAAAATTTTCCTACTCCCACTCAATTGTTGCTGGTGGTTTTGAAGTACAATCATAGACGATGCGGTTAATTCCTTGAACCTCATTTACGATACGAACTGAGATTTTTTGGAGAATATCCCATGGGATACGTGCAAAGTCTGCACTCATTCCATCAATTGATGTTACGGCACGGATTGCAAGTGTGTAATCATAAGTACGTTGATCACCCATGACACCTACACTTCTTAAGTTTGTTAGTACGGTAAAGTATTGCCAGATTTCACGGTCAAGACCGGCTTTCGCAATTTCTTCACGGAGAATGTAATCACTCTCTTGTACAATTTTAATTTTTTCTTCATCGACAGCACCAAGAATACGGATTGCGATTCCAGGTCCTGGGAATGGTTGACGGTGAACGATATGTTCTGGTAAACCAAGAACAAGTCCTAATTTACGCACTTCATCTTTGAAAAGTGTATCAAGTGGCTCAATCAATTTGAAGTCCATATCTTCAGGTAATCCACCAACGTTATGGTGTGATTTAATTGTTTGAGCGGTCTTTGTTCCTGATTCAATAACATCAGTATATAAAGTCCCTTGTGCTAACCATTTTGCATCGCGAAGTTTTTTTGTTTCATCTTCGAATACGTAAATAAATTCGTTACCGATAATTTTACGTTTCTTCTCAGGGTCATCAACGCCTGCAAGTTTGTCTAAGAAACGACGTTGTGCATCAACTTTAATTAAATTCATCTTAAAGTGATCTTGGAATACTTCCACTACACTGTCTGCTTCCCCTTTACGGAGTAGACCATGGTCTACAAAGATACATGTGAGTTGATCACCGATTGCATGGTGTAAAAGTGCTGCAACAACAGCAGAGTCAACACCACCTGAAAGCGCACAGATAACATGTTCGTTACCTACTTTTTCACGGATAATTGCAGTTTGTTCTTCAACAAAATGCTCCATATCCCATCCTGCTTCAGCTTTACATACGTTGAATACAAAGTTTTCTAACATTTCAATACCGTTTTCAGTATTGCGTACTTCAGTATGGAATTGGATTCCATATTGTTTCTTTTCATCATTACCCATCATAACGATGTCTGTATTTTCTGATGAAGCATATACATCAAATCCAGCAGGAACTGCTTTAACTTGATCGCCATGGCTCATCCAAACATTATATGATTCTGGTAATCCTTGAGTAATTGGGTTGTCTTGTTTTACTTCAATCGGTGCTAAGCCGTATTCACGTTTTGAATGTGATTCAACTTTACCACCATTTTGATGTGCCATGAGTTGCATACCATAGCATACACCTAAAATTGGTAATCCAAGTTCAAAAATTTCTTGATCAATGTGATATGCATTATCTGCATACACTGAGTTGGGTCCACCGGATAAAACGATACCAGCGATATCTTTATCTGCGCGGATTTCTTCAGCTGTAATCTCATTATCTAATAATTCACTGTATACGCCTAAATCACGAATACGACGAACAATTAACTGATTATACTGTGACCCAAAGTCTAAAACAATAATCTTATTTGCCATGATAATTTGGTGCCTCCTTCACGTTGTCAACATCGTGAGGGTGACTTTCACGAAGTCCTGCGCCTGTGATTTTCACAAACTGCGCTTTTTGGTGCATTTCTTCAATCGTTCCGCAACCACAGTAACCCATTCCAGAACGTAATCCACCAAGCATTTGATAAATAACATCACGAATTGATCCTTTAAAAGGAACCGTCGCTTCAATACCTTCTGGCACAAGCTTCTTCAATTCAGAAACGCCACCTTGGAAATAACGATCACTTGAACCACGTTGCATCGCACTTAATGATCCCATTCCAACATAACCTTTAACCTTTTTACCAAATACTTCCATTACTTCTCCAGGTGTTTCTTCAGTACCCGCAAGTAACCCACCTAGCATAACACAACTTCCACCGGCTGCAAGTGCCTTTGCAATATCCCCGGATAGTTTAATACCACCGTCGGCAATAACACCCACACCATATTGGCGTGCTACAGAGTAAACATCGTTTACAGCAGTCAATTGGGGAACCCCAACACCTGCTACAACACGTGTTGTACAGATTGATCCAGGACCAACACCAACTTTAATAACGTTAGCACCCGCATAGATTAGATCTGTTGCTCCCTGTGCAGTAACAATATTACCACCAACAATATCTAATTCTGGGAATTCGGCACGAATCATACGCACAGTGTCAATAACACCTTGTGAGTGTCCATGAGCACTATCAACCGCAACGATATCCACACCTGCTTCAACAAGTGCACGTACACGTTCTAATGATGATTCGCCAACGCCAACTGCAGCACCTACACGTAGGCGTCCTTGTGGGTCGATGTTTGCATCCTCGAATGATGATTCAACTTCAGTTTCTTTAACGGCTTTAATCATTGCAGCTTGAGCTTCAACGGGCATGTTTTTGTGCACAAATCCCATACCGCCCAATTTCGCAAGCATGATTGCCATGGCATCTTCAGTAACAGTGTCCATTGCAGCTGAAACAATAGGGATGTTCAGTGTAATTTTATCCGTTAGACGCGTTTGTAATTTAACTTGAGCTGGCACAACTTCTGACTTTGCAGGAACTAAAAGCAAGTCATCGAATGTGTAAGCTTCTTTAATTACTTTACCATTCATCATATTCATCTACCTCCATAAACTTATGGTATATTATACATAAAAGAACGCTAATATGAAAGCAAAATGTGCTAAAATAGTGAATATGGAAACTAAAAAAATAAAACTCGCGATTTTTGACATTGATGATACCCTCATCAAACGCGGAAAAGTCAAAATAGAAACAACAGCAGTTCAAGCAATTAACGATCTTAAAGCGAAAGGAATCGAAGTGATGATTGCGACCGGACGTGCTTTTTACTTCATCCATGATGATATCCACGAAACGATTAATCCTGATTACTATGTCACGATTAATGGAGCGTGTGTCTATGATCATAATAAGGATGTAATTTTTAATGTGCCAATGGTGCGCAGTGAGGTCAATGCAATTATTGACTATTGCAATCACCACGATATTGGTTTAGCCATGAAGATGCAGCAGGATATGCGTGTCTATCGAAATCTTGAAATCTTTCAAACGGTTTATATGCAAGGCAGTGAAAAACAAGACATTCTTGTGGATTATTCAGATGCTAAGTCTATCGAAGAAGGTGATGAAGTCCCTATGGGTCTCTTTTTAATGGGTGATGAATCCCTCATCGAAGCCTCAAAAGCGCTATGTCCCGATGGTCATTATGCCAAAGCCTATGCCGATGCCTATGATATATATTCAAACCGTGCTGGTAAAATAGCTGGTATCAAAATTGTATTAGACCGTCTTGGTTTAACATGGGATGAGGTCATCGCATTTGGTGATGCCGCCAATGACCTCACAATGCTTGAAATGGCTGCTATTGGGGTTGCCATGGGTAATGCACCTGAACATGTTAAGGAAGCAGCAGACTATGTCACAACCGATATTTTAGATAACGGCATCTATAACGCAATTCATACATTATTCTAAAACGCCGTACCAGGCGTTTTATTGCTTTCAAGGGGGATCTATGAAACCAACACTTTACACACTTTGCCTGCTCCTTTTATTAAGTGGGTGTCACAAAGAAACAAAACAGTATTCGAAAACCGAAGGGGCAATTGGATCGGATGTCTTAGAAGTAGAACATCTCGAAAACGTGGTCGTACCCGAACTTTTACGGCGCTACCAAAACATCAGTGTGGTTGACACACCGCCCATTGAGGAAGAAATTCTTGATGAGACGGATACAGAAGATGATGCGGATTCGAATTTAGAACAAGCGGATATTTCATCCTATGGCATCAATTATAATTATAATGGCGACAAACCCGATCTTTCTCACCCAATGATTGCAGGTATGCCTAGCAAACTGCGTCAATATTTCTATGCATTTCGTCGTGGCTACCACGAGGTTCCAGAAGGTTCGTATGCGTATGTTATGCCACATGAACCATATATCTATTTACTTCAAGATTGGATGATTATGGATACAGAAAGCATGTATCATGAGATGGCTCATTTATACGGATTTGCTACGGGAGCTCATGATACTTTAGAGTGGGAAGCAATCTATTTGCAAGAATGGCAAGATGGCACCTATGGATCCACAAACACATATGAAGCCTTTGCGGAATCCGTTGCTGGTTATTTTATCACACCGGATCTTTTGGATGGAAAACCACAGTCAAGAGCTTATGTACATCAAATCTTTAAAGATTCCGAAAAACCGATTATCCCTCAAGGTGCTCATTAATCCTTATGAGTAGACACAGTTGTTTTTAAATCAATGCTGAAACGCATAATAGCCTCATTGTTGAATGATAACGAACAGCGTAGGAACTAACATGTTTAAATGTCTTTGAATGCATGACAGTCCTTTATGGACACGAAAAGGAAAGTGAAATGATGGTTGAGGCTAACAACTGTGTCCACTCATAAATGAACTCAAACCAAGATTCACCCTAAAAACATTTTTATTCATCCCAAAACATTTATAATGAAATGAATTGCCTTCTTATTCTTAGAGAAAACCCCTTATCCACATTTATTGGATAAGGGGTTTTATTTTGTATCAAGAGCTATTTACGTCGACAAAACACATCAAACATCAATGTGATTGTTTAGATTTCAGTACCAATTCCCAATTCGCGTGCTTTTTCATAAATCTTATGAGCCACCACAACATCAAGAACTGCAGTTCCTACAGATTTAAAGAATGTAATTTGATCATCTCGTTGACGTCCTTTTGAACCATCAAGTGCTAAGGTACCCATTTCCACAAAATCTTCTTTTGTTTTAAGATTTTGTTCAAGAGCACTCAAGACATCCCCAGCTTCTGCGAAAACGCCATCAAATGTATCAACCACAACAACATCTGCTTTCGCAATCGCTTCAACAGGAACTTCTTTCATTTCAGAAGTATAAGCACCCACACCATTAACGTGAGCACCTGGTTTCACAAGCGAACCGTCAAATACTGGACGTTTTGATGTTGTAACTGCAGTAATAATATCCGCATTTGAAATGGCTGCATCAACATCTTCAACTAAATAAATTTCAGTATTGTATGACGCAAATTTTTCATTCATGCGTGCTACAAATTTTTCCGCAAATTCACGGTTAAGATCCACAACACCCACACGGTCTAAATCACGAACAACAAGCATCGCTTCTAGTTGAGATTCCGCTTGTCCACCTGCTCCAATTAAAACTGCTTCTTTCGCATCCGCACATGCAAGGTAATCCGTTGCCGCACCTTGAACAGCACCCGTTCTTAATTGTGTTAAATATGTACCATCGATCATGGCACAAACTTCACCCGTTTCCCCATCAAGAAGCACCATTTGTGCAGGTACTGCTGGTTTTCCAAGACTTGGATTATTTGGGAACACTGAAACAATTTTAATTCCTGTAGTATTCAACTCTGAAACATAAGCAGGCATAAATAAGTTTTGTCCATTTTTCGCATCAATATTTGTACGAAGGGGTACAGTTGTTCCACCTTCTGTATACATGCGTAACGCTTCTTTATCTGCTTCAATTGCTTCTTTCATTGAAAATATATTTTCGATATCACTTTTACTAATAACTAACATCATAGCCTCCTAGTTTGCTTCTACCAATTTTTTTGATTTAAAGAACTCTTCATAAATCATGCTTGCTCCACTATAAAGTAGAATTCCCGCTACAAGCCATTGTAACATACTTACATCTAACGACTTCACAAGGAAAACCGCAATAAGAACCCCTAATACTCCAAGTGTTGAAGTGAAAAGCGTAATCTTACGGCTATATTCTCCAAATTTAATAAATTGCATACTTCCAACAGGAACTGAGAATGTTGCAGCACCCATCATAATTGGGAATGCAACCCCTGGGTTAAGACCCATTCCATAAACCGTAACCATTGTTAGTGCATAAGAACCAATACCAATATTATTTAAAGCACCAAAGATAAAGATTAAGATTGCAGTCACAACAAGTTTCACGCCATAAAGTCCTGTAGCAGTTCCACCTGATGGAATAATATTCATTTTACCTGCAACAATTAATGTTGATGCAATTACAAGACCAATACCAATGAATTTACGAATCAATTCAACAGGTAGCTTCACAACAAAACGTGGTCCGACATAAGCACCTAAAATTTGTGCTCCAATACATACAAGTAATGTTGTAAGATCGACTTGAATTCCAGAGATGTATGATAATGCCATAACCGCTACGGGTAAAACACATTGTGTATTTAAAGTACCTGGTAAGCGTTTATCATCAACCCATTTTAATTTACGGTATAACACAGTTGAAATCGCAAAGTCTGAAATTCCAAATGTTGATAAGAAGAACATAATAAATGATGAGATTGCAAGACCTACAGTTGGTGCAGGTTCTGCTTTTGTTTCTTCGCGGTGTGCTAATAAATCCATTACAAATTTTACTAAGAAGGCTCCGTTAATTAAAACGATGGCTCCTAAAATCATTCCTAACATATTGTTTTCTCCCTTAGAATAGTGTTTTTATTTTGAGTAAGTCGGGTCCAAATTCTTTCTTCGCTTCTTCATCTAACGCATCAATTAATCTTAAGCAGTATGCATCATGACGTACATTCTCTTTGGCTAAAAACACCATGCTGGGTGCTTTTGTCCACAAGACCTCTACATTTTGTGGCTCAATATGACCAAAGATTAAAGCCTCATCATCCACAACAAGATTAATCCAACGACATCCACGGTTTTCCGCTAACATCGCTTCCTCAAAACCATGAGCGTAAACGTGTTTTAAATCCACATCGTAGTTCTTATCCTTGCTGTAAAGAATCACGACAAGATTTCCAGATCGCGCCTCAAACTGCTTAAGTTCATCATAAATGAGCGGTAAATCTTCTTCCCAAACTTGTAAAAGAACGGTTGATTTCGCATCACTAATCAAACGACGACAGCGGTTAAAGACGTTCTCATAACCCTTTAAACTCCATAACTCCGTTGATTCAATTTTATGACTAAAGCGTTGTAATTCATCCGAAACATCACCAAGACGATCATTCATTTGATATTTAAAGTTATCAATGACCTCTTGTATATCCACAGCACTATAATGCACAGGATCTGTTTGTTTAGAAACCAATACAGCACCCTTATCTCTAAGGCTCTCGAGTATGTTATACACCTTAGATCGGGCTACTCCTGATAATTTACTGGCTTCATATCCCGTCATCGGATTGTTCTGTAAAAGCGTTAAATAAACTTTTGACTCTGATTCTGAAAAGTTTAAACTCTTCAATAATGAAACAGCTTTTTCCATTTGAATCACCTCATTTTTGTAGTAGCTACTTACAGGTACTATTATAAACATCTTCATGAAGTGATGACGACTGTTTCAACACTCAAATACGATAAAATTTATAAATATCTGAATAAAACACTCAAAATACACGTTACTTTGTGAAATTCATAGCAAGGTTCTACAATAAACTTCATAGTTTCTTCACGGACATGCATAAAAAAAACTGGTTTCCCAGTTTATAAATCGTATTCAAATGATTATTTTCGACGTTTCCCAAGATATTTAAGCACAAGCGATACCAAGACACACGCCATCGCAATGTATAGATACCATTGTTGTTTCGTGAAAACCCCAATAAAGACAAAGATTAACGAAGCAATACTTAAAGCGAGGGATGCAATTTCCGTTTTCTCATTCGCTTGTTCTTCTTTCACAGCAGCTTGTTTTAACTGTTTTTTACTTACATGTTCCCCAGGAACACGGTTTTTCTTTTCACGTGATTTACGACCCATGATATGTCCTCCTCATTTAAAGTTACCCATCACATCATATTTACTTGATGATGCATACACTACATTTTAAACACTAAACGACTTTATTTCAATTCATCATGACATAAGAAAAACTACACTGGGTGTAGTTTAATCAGTCATTGCCCATTCCGGTAACACATTCCCACGGCGAACTAAAATTCCTTTTTGATAATCCGTTTGGTTAATAAAACGAATGGTCTCAAGTTCTTCCGCTTCGGTACAACCCCATAATAATTTCACTTCTAAATCTCTCTTTAAAATATCAGCGACAATCATCACAGCATCTGCACTTGAACGTTTTAAACTTCCCTTAAATACCTTGATTTGATCTGTATCTTCAAGATACCCATAGTCAACAGGATACACCATATTCATATACTTAGGATGGTGAGACCCTTTGACTTGAGAAATTACTACATTTGTTGATAATACGAGTGAATCGATTTTCTGCCAAAAATAACCATTGTTTAATAATTCCTGCATGTACATCATCCTTATCTCTCTACTGGTGATATTATAACCTTTGTTTCATAAAATGTAAATATATGATATTTTTCATGAAAAATGTTTACAATTAATCACCCTTTATGCAAACCGTGATTACAATTCCTGCTTCGCCTTGGCGCCTTAACTCCAAAAAAACCACAAATCTTACGATTTATGGTTCTAATTTTAAGAGCGTTTGATTCGCATAATTCGCACGGCATTAAGAACTGCAAGAATGCTTACACCAACATCCGCAATGACGGCCATCCACATTTTCGCTAGTCCTAAACTCCCCAATACAAGCACAAGAATCTTAATAACCATAATCAAGATAATGTTCATGTATGTAATGCGTTGCGTTTTCTTTGCAATGTCAATGGTCTCAAGAATTTGATGCGGGTTGTCATTAACTAATACAACATCAGAATATTCAATTGCGAGATCGTTTCCGACTGCACCCATCGAGAATCCAACATCACTCAGTCCTAATACCGCAGCATCGTTCATACCATCCCCGGCATAAGCCAGGGTTGCATTGCGTTCTGCTTTGATTTTTGAAAATTGTGACACTTTATCTTCAGGAAGTAATTCTCCATAGGCATCATCAATTCCCATATCCTTCGCAACCCGATCCACAACACTTTGACGGTCACCACTTAACATGACACTGAAAATATGACGTTTATGTAAATCTTGGATTAATTGTTTACTGTCTTCACGCAGTGTATCATCCAATTCAATACCACCAATTAGGACATCATTTAAAACCACAAGGACCGAAGTCATGTCACTTTCATAACTGCTTACATCATAGCCTTCTTCTTTGACGTTTTTAAGCGATCCTACAAAAACAGATTCACCATCCCAAAGTCCACGAATTCCTTTACCAAAGACTTCTTTAACTTCAGAAACACGTTCTAAGTTTACAGGTTTGTTGTAGGCACTCACAATCGCTTTCCCAATCGGGTGATTTGAATACGATTCTAAATGAGCAGCAATTTCTAAAACATCATCACGACCTGAAACATGTGTCACGACGAGTTCCCCTTTGGTAAGCGTTCCCGTTTTATCAAAGACAACACCATCGACGGCTGCGAGCGCTTCAATCGATTCGCCACCTTTAATTAAAATACCCGATTTACTTGCGCGACCAATCCCTGCAAAATAACCAAGCGGAATGGACAGAACTAGAGCACAAGGACAACTGATTACCAAGAAGACGAGACCACGATAAATGCCATCATAAGCCACACCTGTTGTGATTCCGACATATAGCATGATAACAAGCGCGAGTACAAATACGATTGGTGTATAAATACGTGAGAATTTCGTCATAAAGATTTCTGTTTTCGCTTTATTATCTGAAGATGCTTCAATCAATGTTAACATCTTCGAGATTGTGGAATTTGAGTATTCTTTCGTCACTTCCACCTCGATTGGCGATGAAAGGTTTATGGATCCGGAAAGAATGGTATCCCCTTCAAAAATATTTTCAGGCATCGACTCACCTGTTAGTGATGACATATCGAATGTTGTATTCCCTGAAACTACAAGACCATCCAAAGGAACTTGATCGGAAGGATTAATACGAATGCGATCACCAACCTGAATCACTTCACAGGCTACAATCTCCTCAACGCCATCCACAAGTTTACGTGCAAACTGCGGGCGTTTATTCAGTAAGGCTTTAATCGAAGCACGGGAATCATCGACAGCTTTATGTTGGAAATACTCACCAACACTATAGAAGACCATAACACCTAATGCCTCACCGTATTCACCAATTGCAAGTGCTCCGAGTGTCGCTACCGACATCAAAACGTTTTCATCAAAAAATTGTTTTCGTGATAAACCACTGACAAATGCTTTGAGTACTGGCCATCCAACTACAAAATATACCGCAATCGTGACTCCATTTAGCCATGGCGCCTCGACAAATAATCGTAGGGCAATGATAAACCCACCCAGCCAAATAAAGGGTGACATCCCTGCATCATCGTGATCATGACCTTCATGGTCATCTTTAGAATGGTCTTGAAGACCACCTTCTAAGGCTACACCGATGTTTTCAATACTCTGGATGGAATTGGTTACATTCTTTACAAATTCATCATCCACATCAATACCTTCTTTGATTTTGATTTTTGCTTTTCCCAAAACTACATCAACACGTGCATCTTCAATATAATCTTGCTTTTGAAGTTCACGTTCAATTTTACCGGCACAATCGGCACAATGTAATCCATCCAACTCAAATTTAACTTCTTTAATTGTTTTCATCGTTTACTCCTTTACGTGATCAAGTGCTTGACTAAAGATTTGCATTACGTGACTGTCTGCTAATTGATAGTAAGCATTTTTCCCAACTTTTGAACTTCTCACAAGATTCATCTTTCGAAGTGATGCCAACTGATGTGAGACCGCAGATTGCGTCATACCGAGAATTTCCGCTAAATCATCAACACAAACCGTTTGATGTGACAAGATCGTAAAGATTCTTAAACGGGTTGGATCCGCAAACATTTTAAACAACATCGACAAATCAGTATATTCATCTTCGGCTAAAAGTGTTTCTTGGAGTGTTTTTATTTCATCATGTTCTAATTCTTTTTGATTCATAATCCGGGTTCCTTTCATATGAGTAGTTGTTCATGTATTCATATTATACGTTGCTTTAAAGAAAACCACAAGCCCAAAACGTCAAAAAGTGGCGATGCCATTCGTTCGCATCACCACTTATTTTTATACTGTTTCTAAATCTCCTAAACGCTTAATGATATCCAAATCATGAATGCGTTTTTTTCGTGTAGCATAGTGCTTGATGATTCCTAAATCGTTACCATTTAGTAATTGAATCTTATTGGATTCTGCCAGCTTGCGCGCTTCCTCTGTGTAATTCGCATTTGAAAGAATAACATGAGCATCTGCCTGTTCATAGTAAGGAGATGACAGACCTTTAATTACGGATTGCTGATCAACCCGTGACTTCATGTATAGAATGCGAACATAGTAGGTAAACCCATCAGCACGATAAAGAACCATCTCCGATGGATTCACTTCGTGTTCACGTCCCAACACTGTATAACAAAACTTACTGAGTAAATCTTTGGTATACTGGTAAAACTGTAAATCCGTTTTGATATGAGCACAAGCGAGATCTAAAGATTGATCCCGTTCTTTTTCTTCCTCAAAAGCTTGAAACGTATCCACATATTTTGATTGATAATCTCTAAAGTATGCCTCATAGTTTTCAAGTTGTCTCAAAATCCAAATAATATCTTTGGATTTAGTCATTGAAATTTTTGATCCACGTCGGATGCATGCATGCACAATTGGACGTGTAATACTCTCATGGGCACATTCTGGGTTCTTCGCATAATATTCCAACCAATTACAGATATTATCATGAAGACTCTTCTCGGAATCCACAACCACATCATTAAAAATCGAACGGCCATCTTGATCATATTTACTATGATAGAAATCATTCACAAGATATCGGTATTCAAATTGCACACGAATACCCGGTAACGGATCGACGGCATACACATCATTTGTTTCATGATAGACACCGACAACAGAATCCGTTTTATAACACGCTTCTGAGAGAATTTTATATAAAGGATGACGCGCATCCAAATTCATCGCAATGCGTTCAAAGAATAAAAGTTTTGAAATCGCAATAGCACTCGCAATTGTTACGAAAACTGTATTTACACGTGTTGTACGAAAAAAATCAGGCGTTCCTTCCGGTAATTCAATTGATTCATTTAAGAGATAATCACTGAGACGATGAATCTCTAAGAAACGATTATCAAACATGCTTTTCGGACCGTTAAAATTATAGCGATCATTTTCAATTTCTTTGTTTAAACGATTCCAATCTGATGGATCTAAAATCCACTGAGTTAACGTTATTAAATAACGCACATCGATACCCTTTAAAAAGTTCTCATAGGTATCAAAGTTAAGACTGTGTCCAAATACATTTTGAACGCATGTATCAATACGGATTGGTTTCACAAGCTTGGCTTGATTTTCAACACGTCGTTGGATATCTAGAATTTTAGATATCTGACACATCGTTTGATAGGACTGTAGTTCTAGGGCATTACGAAATGCTTGTTCTTCAGTAAAATGTGTTTGTTGTTTCACAGGTCGTTTGGGACGAACACATTTCCCAGGCCATCGCCACCAATTTAAAATCCCTAGACCAATACTCCAAACAATAATAAGCCCCATATAAATGTAATATAAATCAAAAACACGTAAAACAGGATACGATAAAATCCACATTATGACCGATAAGGACGCTAATGCGAGTAACATTTGTCCTGGGATACACATACAAATCTCATACTTCTGACCAAGTTTTGTTAATTCACCACTAATCATAAACCCAAGAATCATCAACATCAGTCCCAAGCCATGCATTTGAATGGATATCTCCAGTTTTCCTGGTGCGAGGAAATAAAAACATGCACCTAAAGCAAGAATTGCTCCAGCTAAAAACACAATAAAGCCAAGAAGCATCTGAAACCTCTTAAAAATCTTCATAGAATTCCCCTCTTCGTCCTTTATAATAACAGTTTTAAACGCTTTGAACATAGAAAAAACAAGCAAAAATGCTTGTTTCGTTATTTTTTATCTAAAAGTGAGCCAATCGCATCCCCAACACTTGGGAAATCCGCAATTCCCATCGCTTTAACCGAAGGTTCACCTTCAGAAACCACAAAGCCACAGAACGCTTTAATCATCGGAATATCATTATAACTATCACCCATTGTATAAATAGGACCGTCGAAGTGGTAGTAATCTATTATTTTCTGTAAGCCCGTTGCTTTTGAAATCCCACGCATTCCAATATCGACAGCACTCACATTTTGATATGCAACAACACCAAAATCACAATACTTATTATTTATATAATTCGTAAGCCCTAATGCTCTATCTTGTGATGGAGTCACAACATACAACGCTTGAACACCGCCGTCATTTTTTAAATCTGATAAATCGGTGAGTGGAATATTAGGGGTCACAGGTTGAATCGATGCATCCATAACCACACGACTTAAGCGATACCCATCATTAACACCATAAAACGAAACACCAAAGGCTTCCAGATCTGCGATCATCGTATCCACCACATTTTGATTTAGATCACTGATAAATAATTCCTGATAATCATGACTTAAGACAACACCACCATTAATTCCAACAATAAAATCAACAGGTATCCCAAATTTATCAATTTCCGCACAGATTGAATGAATTGTACGACCCGTCACAATCCCAAACTTATGCCCTAATGCTTGAAATGCCTTAATCGCTTCAAGATCTTTCGGGCTGACTTCTGAATTTCGAAAAAGAGTTCCGTCATAATCACTGGCAAACACTTGAATCATGCTTTAAGACCACGCTTGATACCGCGAATATAACTAATCATATTCATTCCCGCTATACATCCATCTCCAACTGCCTTCGCAATTTGTTGGACACCAAAGGTACAATCCCCAGCTGCATACAATCCCGGCATATTTGTTTCCATATTCTCATTCACAAGAATACGACCGTTCTCTACACCCAAGCCTAATTTATTCGCTAGATCCGTTGTCGTTGCAGATCCAATCGCAACAAAAATACCATCCAGATCAATAATACCTGATTCCATTTCTACGCCAGAAACCTTCTCCTCACCGACAACAGTTTTTACTTTTTCTTCAAGGATGATACAGCGTTCGTCAAAAGTTCCGGTCACTGGTTCACCATTTGTAAGCACGTATACTTTCGATGCAATCTCAACAAGTTCCGCTGCCTCATGGGCTGCATACTCTGCACTCCCAACCACCGCAACGGTTTTACCACGATAGAAAAATGCATCACAAACTGCACAATAAGAAACTCCGCGTCCATTATAATTTCGAATTTTACGAATTCTCGGAATGTTTCGATGTGATCCGGTCGCAAGCAAAACACTGATGGCTTTATACGTCTCATTAATTGTCTCAACACAATATCCTTCCCCATCAAAACTAATGGATAACACTTCATCCGTTACCACATCAATTCCCAGTTCAATGGCTTGATTAATCCCCCGTTCAACCAATTCGACACCACCAATTGATGTGAAACCATAGAAGTTATCAACATCACGAGCCGTTTCACTAGCACCCAAATCTTTTCCTATTACAGTTGTGTCCACATTCCCACGTTTAAGATACACGGCAGCTTGTATCCCTGCTGGTCCCTTACCAATTATTAATGCATCGGTTTCTTTCATAGATATCTCCTTCAAACTCTTTCAATTATATGATATATAATTTTCGCATTCAAGTTTGATGTTTTTAAAAAAAGTGAAAGTTTTTATTGAAATTAAAAATCATAGCGTTATAATATAAAGGCAAACGCTCCGTTAGCTCAGTCGGTAGAGCAACTGACTCTTAATCAGTGGGTCCACGGTTCGAGCCCGTGACGGAGCACCATTGAGTTTATTACACCACTTTCGAGTGGTTTTTTTATGCTTATATACAAAAAAAGTTAGCGTTCCCTTGGAAACGGCTAACTGTTTTCTAGATATTTATTTCGATTTCAAGGACATCATCTTCGTGAAGTTCATGCTTTTGAATTAATCCTTCGACATGTGTAAATACATACGCTTTACAATGATTATGTTCTTTAAAAATATGCGCTTTTGAACCTTCATAAATCATTGCAACTCCATTTTCCAAAGCAATCCCTGGCATTGTCGGATAAGCTTTATAAAACTCATCAAAGGTATCACGCCCCGCTTCATTATAATGGGGTACATGCACTGCTTGAATAAAGCCAAGACAGGAGGTCATGATAAACTTCCAATCCTCTTGATTATGAAACGATTCGGAATCACTATGACTGTACTGATACCAACAGTTTGATCCTGCACTTAATCCCGCAAGAATAATACCGCGATGATAAGCATCTTTTAAGACATGATCAATACCACGTTGACGCCACAACTTAACCATCATGCGTGTATCGCCACCACCAACATAAATCAAATCAGTATTTAATAATTTATACTGAATCACAGCTTGCGATGGAGACTCCGAGACAAGTTTTAAAACATCCACAACACAACCTAGTGCTTCAAATCGTTGTGTAAGCGACTCAATATATTCAACACCATCAGAGCTTGCCGTCGGCAACACAAGTACACGCGGATGCTCCTTGTGTGTCATTGCTACTAATTCTTTTTCAATTGCGGGTGCACTCCCAAATACATCGGTGCCCCCACCGATTGTTACGATTGTTCCCATAAAATCACCTCTTTGATATATGAGATTAACACAAGATTGCTTAAAACACAAGAAATTTAAAACACCACTAAACCCAAAACGTTATTTGTGATCTTTATCTTTTAGACCCAATAAGCCATATAGAAAGTGTTCATTCAACATTATAAATACAAATAAAATTACAACAATCCCCGTAATTTTAACCTCTAGATCAAATGCCATAAAAAAGATTGCGCAAATAAGAATCTCAACCGACCAAATCATGATTTTTTTTGAATCCTTCATAGTGATCACACTCCTATACGTATTATAACACTCTCCCCTCAAAACCAAAAATATTAATTGAAGGACGGCTTTATCTAGCGTATGATAATTGAAAGAGATTGGAGATTTTGAATATGTTGAAGGTTGTTGAGTTGGAAAATGAAGTTGTACATCATTCTTTAAAATTAATTGGGAAGCGATATACAGAAGCTGATCAGGAAAATGGGATGTATCAAAACCAATGGAAAACATGGTTTGAAGGTGATTTGTTTGAGGATGTTATGAAAGACTGTGCACCGCATTATGCATCACCCATCGGATTCGTTGCGGAAGATGATGCTTATTGGATCGGACAAATTTTCAGAAGTGATGCTCCGGTACCTGCGACGTACGACAGTTATTCATTACCCAATGGTGTACTTGTTAATGTGTTTATTGAAGGTTCAACTCAAAATGGTGAACTCTTTGAAACACCGCTTGTTGATTTCGCTTGGAATCACCTAAAGGAAGCAAAAGTGATTGAACCGGAACGTCAACCTAAGGTGATACTGGAACGTTATGAATATTTTGACCCCAGCCAAGAAAAAACAATTATGATTATTGGATTTGTAATTTAGAGCATGCTATATGCTCTTTTTTTATGGATAACCTATGCTTAAAACATCAATTATGTCATAATACTTGTAATATAAAGGAGACACTTATGAAACATCTTATTCATGATTTAGAAACACTTTTAAATATTAAAAGTCCTACTGGGAATACTGAAGAAGCTGTACGATTCTGCGAAAAACGCTTCCAATCCCTTGGTCTTAAAACGTATCGAACAGTTAAAGGTGCGCTGATTGCGACCTTAGAAGGTGAATGTACTGAGAAAGAAGTTACCTTATCGGCACATGTTGATACTCTTGGTTGTCTTGTTAAGGAGATTACAACCGATGGTAAACTACGTCTTACTCAATTGGGTGGCTATGCATGGGCTACGATTGAAGGTGAACATGTCGCAATTGAAACCTTATCGGGAAGTTTTTATTCGGGAACAATTCTTACGAATGTCGCGTCTTCTCATGTCCATGGTGCCTTAACTTCCACAACAGAACGCACTCAAAAAAACTTGGAAGTTCGTATTGATGAGAAAGTTAAAACATACGATGATGTTATTGCTTTAGGGATTAATGTCGGTGACTATGTCCATTTAGATCCACGTTGTAAAGTAACCGAGAGTGGCTTCATTAAATCTCGTCATCTCGATGATAAAGCATGTGTTATAGCCTTATTTGGGATGGCCGAACACTTTGTATCCACAAAAACAAAACCAAGCTATACAACCAATTTCTTTATCTCTACATACGAAGAAGTAGGACATGGCTCCAGTGCCGCAATCCCTGAAAAAACATTTGAATTTATTGCGGTTGATATGGCTGCACCTGGACAAGGACAAACTTCAGATGAATTTTCAGTTACAATCTGTGCAAAAGATAGCAGTGGACCTTACGATTATGAACTTCGTAAACGACTTGTATCGCTTGCTTCACAAAACAACATCCCACACAAGATTGATATCTATCCTTACTACGGATCTGATGCATCTGCTGCATTACGTGCTGGATATGATTTTAAGGCAGGACTCATTGGACCTGGCGTTGATGCATCCCACAGTTTCGAACGCACACATGAAGAAGCCATCCAAGCTACAATAGATCTTGGTATTGCATACCTCAATTCATAATTCTAACCAAATCCAACGATTTGGTTTTTTTTAAGAGCAAGATTCATATCTTTTCGATGCATGTTTAATTTGTGAAATGAATCGAATAAAAGACAAAATATGTCGATTTACCGCTAATCTAGTAATTATACTACGCATTTATTGTGAACACTTTGAAAATTGTAAGCGTTTACTTGACACTTCATAAAAGCAAGTCTATACTGAAATTATAGGATAATGATATATAAAGAATTGTTTAGGGGTGCTAGGGTATGAATAATCTTTATTTCGAACATTATAGTTTTAGTCGTGCAGATTCGCCATTGATTGTGGAACATTGTGAGTTTGATCTCTCAACTGCAACCAATGCTTTTTACTGGCATAATGACTTTGAAATCATCTTAGTCAAAACCGGGCTCTGTGAGATTGATATTGAGGATGAGGTCTTTACAGCAATGAAAGACACCGTCGTTTTTATTAATCCCGGACAAACACGACGCATTGTACCAAAAACTGAGGGAATAACACTTGATCGCTATATCATTGATCACCGTTATCCTGAAAATTTTAATCTTGATTTAGAACACAAACAGTTTGAAACAATCTCACTGAGGCCAGAACTTGTAGCTATGCTGCATGTGATATCACTTGAATACGATGCAAGCCTCAATGACGCAACATCATCACTCAGTCCCTTAACGTATTCCCTCTTTGATATGTTGGTTAAGTACCAACCACGAAAACCCGTTCACACTGATCGAAAACATTCAAAAATCGATATCGTGAAGCAAGGAATTCAATATATGCATAAAAATTACAAAGAGGAATTAACACTCGATCAAATTTGTCGTGATATTGGTATTAGTAAATTCTATTACTGCCGTCTTTTTAAAGAAGAAACGGATACAACGATCAATAACTACCTCAATGAGGTAAGGTGTCATTATGCTTATGAATTATTAAGTGAGTCAAACCTACGTGTGGGAGAGGTTGCTAAAGCCTGTGGCTATAATTCTACTTCTTATTTTACCAAAATATTTAAACATTTATTTGGCTATCCTCCTTCACATGTGGAGAAAACTGTCGTCTAGTCCTTATTTAAAAAGCAGCTGAGTCCGTCGGCTGCTTTTTATGTGCACTCTCCGCTCTTAATTTTTCAGATGATGTTACAATACTTGTGAAGTAAAAAGGAGATTGTAATGAAAATATTATTTGCAGGTGCGGGTGCCATGGGTGCTCGCTTTGGTGCCTTATTGCACCGTAGTGGTAATGAGATTGTTTTTGCGGATGGTTGGCAAGCACATCGGGATGCAATCAACGAACATGGACTGAAGATGATTATTGATGGCGTTGATGAAGGTTTTGTTAAAATCCCTGCCGTTCTACCAAATCAAGTCGAAGGAACCTTTGATCTTGTCTTTGTCTTTACAAAAGCCATGCACTTGGATGCTATGATGCAAGATATTAAACATGTTATTACTGATAATACACGAGTTATCTGTTTATTGAATGGATTAGGGAATGTTGAGGTTATTGAACGATATGTTCCTAAAGAAAATATCTTTTTAGGAGTAACCGTATGGACGTCCGGTCTTGGAGGCCCTGGTATTGTGGATGCAGTTGGTACCGGTGCTATTGAACTCCAACAAGTTCATCAAACCCCATCACCCTTTAATGAAGAACTCCTTAAGACCTTAAACCAAGCAGGGCTTAATGTTGTTTACAGTGATGATGTGAAACAATCAATTTGGAATAAAGTTGCTTTGAATTCTGTACTGAATACCTACTGTACATTGATTGACTGTAATGTTGCTGAGTATGGACATTATGAAAACAATCGCATCCTCACTGAACTTGTAGTCGATGAAGTAATTGCGGTTGCAAATGCAGAAGGAATTGTGCTTGATAAAGATGCCTTGGTATCAAAAATAGAAGCTGTATACGATCCTAAAAAGGCCGGTAATCATTATCCATCCCTTTACCAAGATATGGCTGCAGGACGTAAAACAGAGATCGATTATCTCAATGGAGCGATTGCACGACTCGGAACAAAACACGGTATCGCGACCCCTGTTTGCTTAGCAATTACTCATATGATTCACGCTAAAGAAGGCGTAAAGAAAACACATCGTTAGATGTGTTTTCCCTAAATTCAAATCTCAACCGCACCACCCAAGGTGCGGTTGTTTTTGTATAATAAAAGGAGCCCACCCGACTAAAAGGAGCTCCCATATGAAGTATAAACAATTAGATAAAAAAATGAAAGACCAAATTGATATTCTATTAAGCATCGGCTATTCTATGCGCAAGGCAGCACGTAAACTCAATATATCTCATTCTACGATTTCTAGATATAAAAATAATGTCTATAAGAAACGAACGATTGATATCCGAGACAAATATTCCCACTTAATCGAATATCTGCATTCTCACTATGATCCTAAAGTTCATTCGGTAGAAGTATGTTTGAGTAACTATAAACGCTATCATCCATATAAACCGTGTGTTACATCGCAGCAAGTCTATAACTGGATTAACCAAGGTAAACTTGATATAAAACCAAATAGAATGTGCTATAAACGTCGAAAACGCAAAAAAAGAATTAGTGGAATGATGAATCACTTAAGATGGAACTTGGAAGAGAAAACGGTACTTCCAATTAGCCTTAGACCTAAATACATTGAGGAACGTAACGAGATTGGTCATCTCGAAATCGACTCTATAATCGGTAAGAAACATGAATCTGCAGCGATTATATCCATTGTAGACCGCTGCTCAAGAATGACCTGGCTTATTAAAGCAGAATATCGATATGACTATTACACATCAAACTTAATTCGAAAATTTATTGAAGAGAATAATATAACAACCAAATCAATAACAGTAGATAACGGACTTGAATTTAAAACACTAGGAATTACAGCCAAGCGGTTGGGTGTGAAACTATATAAGTGTGATCCATACTGTTCTTTTCAACGTGGAACCAATGAACGAGCGAATGCAATCGTTAGAAGGTTTATACCAAAAGGAAAATCAATGTATGATATAGCGCAACAATATCTTGATGATATTTGCTTCAAAATTAACTCAATGCCGCGAAAAATATTTGACTTCAAAACGGCCTATGAGATAGACTTTAATAAAAGTAAAAGTGGTGCGGTTGAGATTTGATAAAAGAAAAACACATCGTTAGATGTGTTTTCTTTTGTCATAAGTTTCAATCAACGTTGTAATCCGTTCATGTGTAATCTCGCAATTGTAGGGTTCGACTAAATAATCCTGTGCCCCTTGAACTAAAAGTTCCAAGGTGCGCTTAGGACGATAACGAGTTGTTAAGATGACAATGGGTTTGTGATAATTTTGATTGAGCCACGAAATCAATGCTGCCCCATCATGATCACAATAATCTATATCCACCAAAAAACAATCCGTATCCTCTGATTGAAGTGGAAACGTATGTACGCATTTCACACACCATGTTGGATCGAAACAATCCAGTATATCCAGATTCTCATGATGACTAATTATCGTGATTGTATACATGTCTTTAACTCCTTGGTTTATTATGATGCATCGTTTTAATTAGGAAAGTGTCTTGTTTAGTTTTAACCTTGATAAAACCTGCAAGTTCCTTAATCCCTGTCGATTCTATAATAATATAAGAAATTTGAAGTCGTATTGCAATCTGTTCGACACAATCAATCAGAATTTGACTAATAATTGGATCATTTACAGATTGAAGCGTTTCTATTTTATTAATTATAATAGTCGATGCTTCATCAACTTCATATACTAAAAAACCGATAAATGATTTTGGTGATGAAACCGTAATGAGTCCTTCCGTTTCACGAAGCGTCAAAGGCTTAAAATCTTTATGGAGTTCCGTTATAATCTCAGGAATTTGATGCATTGACCAAACGACACCGCTATAGAAATCATGATTTCTTAACGTCCATTGTGAGCGCGTTATGCCATACGATACCGAATCATAGTAGACACCCTTATAATAACGAGCCTTTTCAATTACTGCTTCACGTTTCAAACCTAATTTGTCACCAATTCGTTGCATACCTAGATTCCCTGACCATGTCACAAAACCAATGCGCTCGACTTCGTAATATAAAAATGCTTCATGAATTAATTGTTTCATGATTACTGTCCCAATTCCCTTTGACCAGTAAGTTTCATCAAAAATATCAAAACCACCATTCATCCAACGCGTGCGTTGATCTTGCCAATAAAGAGATGCCCGTCCAATAATCACATTATCATACAGAATCACCAAAGAGCGGGGATTATTTAGATAAAAAGGTGCTTCATGTTCAATAAATTCACGCAATGACATTTGTTGGTATTCCTCAAAATATGGGGCATCCAAATCACACCACGCATAATGATCTTCCTTAGCAGACAATTCCCAAACACGTGGTAAATCCGCATGACGAAATGGCCTGAGTTTGATCTTAGTCTCTAAAAAACTTTGTTTGGGTTTAAAACGTTCCCAAGTTAATTCCATCAGTAATTGACTTGGACGGTAGCCCTCAGGTGGATCAACTTCAATAAAACCAAGTGAGTTATACAAATGAATCGCGATGTGATTATCTGGGCTTGGGTCGACGTAGAGTTTTACGCATGAAGTCTTTTTGAAAACTTCCTGAATCAACCAACTTAAAGCATACCCACCTACATGAAATCGATGATATAGTTTAATATCAAGCTGCGCATAGGTATCAACAATTCGATAAAATAATTCACCGACATATTCTGTATTTTGGAATACACTAAAATGAAATGTGTTAGGGTTCGCGTGAATCTGCTGATACCATGTGTACATGGCTTCATCATCCATCACCAAACCCTCTTCAAAACCAACATGATACATTATTTGCGGATCTGCCCATAGACGTTGAAGATTTTTTAAGTCACGTTCCGTCGTAGGTTTAATGTCTATATTTAGACTCTGTTTAATCGAATTCATCACATCACCTCTTTTCTAAAGAGAATATACCATAATGATATGATTTTAGGTAGATTCTGTTATCAATATGTACTAAAAAGATACAAAAAAAGAGTCAATGACTCTTTTAAGCAATCGGTGCAAGCAATACTTTACCGGTACCACGATACACATTCACAAAACCTTCGCCAGAAACAGCAGAACCCATTAGGCTTTTTGTGGATTTTTCAACGCGGAAATCAAGTGATCCAGACCATGCAATCGCAAAGTTTCCATCGATTCGAATTTCATCATCTTGAAGTTCCACAACAATAAGCTCTTCCCGCGGAACAGGGCTTTCCAGCACTGCAACACCATGACCTTCTAATGCAAGGTTAAAAAGTCCTTCACCACCCATCATCGCAGATGAGAAGTTACCACGTGAAACCACTTTTTGCTTGATATCGGAATCGCATGCTAGGAATAAGCCATCTTCGAGCACAATCTTTCCCCAATCTTCTACGCGTTCAAGCAGAATATGCTTGTATGTTGGTTCTAACATCAAATAGCCTGTACCTGAATAGCGAGGTTTTGCTGCTGATTCTTTTGTTACAGAACCTTTAATTGCTTTCCCAATAAAATCACCAACACCTTTTACGTCTGCCCCCATTTTCACATCACCAGCAGACCATTGCATGGCACCGGCACTCACCGTAACAGCTTGGTTTTGAAGTTGAATATACACTTGACGCTTACGAATATTCATTTCAGATGCATAGTATGCTGCAATTGCACTTTCTGCACTTACACTTAAGTCTTTTTGGTATTCCAATACTTTAAAGCATCCCATGGAAGCTACTTCCACAATGTTACTGTTATCCTGTAAATTTTTAATTTGAATCATCATCTTCTCCTTAGAATATAAGGGTATCCTACCAAATTTTTATGTACAATAGTGTTCATACGACCTAAATGGGTCTATTTTTGTGCTTAATGAAAAAAAAGACTGATTAATCAGTCTTTTCGTTTCCAAATATTGCTTCCGCAAGCGCTCTACCTTCAATCGTGTCCGCAAGGCCACCTTCTCCGGTTTCTCGGAATTTACTTGGTAACGCTTTCCCTACTTTGTACATTGCTTCCACAACCGTATCCGGAGTTAAAGCACTTTCAACACCAGCAAGTGCCATATCAGCCGAGACTAAAGCTTGCGATGCGCCTAAGGCATTTCGTTTAACACACGGCACTTCCACAAGACCTGCAACAGGATCACAAATAAGACCCAGCATATTTTTAATTGTCATTGCAAAAGCATGAGCACACATTTTTGGTGTTCCACCCAAGGCATCCACAACCGCAGCACTCGCCATTGCACTTGCACTACCAATTTCTGCTTGGCATCCACCTGTAGCTCCTGAAATGGATGCATTGTTGGCAACCACCAAACCAAATCCTCCTGCTACAAACAGGAAATTAATTTCTTGTTCTCGCGTCAGGTTATAACGTTCTGAAACTGCGGACAACACTCCTGGCACAACACCTGCACTACCGGCAGTTGGTGTTGCACAGATAATCCCCATTGCAGCATTAACCTCATTGGTTCCTACAGCATTTTGAACAGCCGTCATGACCGTAGGACCACAAATCGATTCACCACGGTTAAGATATTCAGCAATTTTTGTAGCATCGCCACCAGTTAGGCCCGTCGTCGATTTTACACCACGTTTCCCTTGTTCAATAGTCCGCTTCATTACGTCAAGCTGAGACCCCATACGTTCTACAATCACCTCGCGTGATTCTTCAGAACGCTTCATTTCAACTTCAATTATTGTTTCCGATAAGCTCCCACGTTGTGTAGCTGTATCAACTAATTCTTGGATTGATTTAAACATAATATCTCCTATTTCGCAATGTAGAGAACTTCATAAATATTCTCCACACATCGTAAACGATCCAGTGATGTTTCCAAATCATCTTGATCTAATTCAATAACCATGTAAGCCTTTTTACCTTTTTCTTCGCGATCCACTTTCATAGACCCGATATTAATGTGCATGTCACTCAAAATCGTCGCAACATTCGCAATCATACCCGGACAGTCTTCATGGAAAATTAGGATTGTAGCGACACCACCGTCAATTTCAACCTTGGTTCCATTGATTTCAGTAATCTTAACATTACCGCCACCAATTGATATCCCTACTACCGTACATTTACGTCCGTCTTTATGCATTACAATTTTCGTTGTGTTTGGATGATCTACCTTATCCACTAAAGGAATAAAGGTTACCTTCATACCTTCTTCTTGCGCAATTAACAGTGATTCATGCAAACGTGCATCATCCGGATCCATCCCTAAAAGACCACCCGCCAAAGCAACGTTTGTACCATGTCCTTTATACGTTTTCGCAAACGATTCATATAAATAAATATTGGCTCGCTCTGGACATTCTCCAAAAATACTGCGTGCGATCTTTCCAATCCGTGCCGCACCAGCAGTGTGAGAACTACTTGGTCCGGCCATAACTGGCCCAATAATATCAAATACAGACTTAAAATCTTGACTACTCATAATGGACCCTCCTTACGCACATTATAACGATTTTCACTGCGTATCACAACACATCACTGCATAAGAAAAGCACCTTATATTCTTCATTTTTTGAATACAAAGTGCTTAGATTTATTTATACTGTACTGCGATAGCTTCAATTTCTATCATCCCGCCCATAGGTAATGCTCCTACTTGATAAGCTACCCTAGACGGAAACACACCTTTAAACGAGTCTGAATAGATCTCGTTTACTACTTTAAAATCGTCTATATCCGTTAATAAAACAGTTGTTTTAATAACAGATTCCATATTACTCCCACCTGCTACAAGAACTGCGTTCAAGTTATCAAGTGCTTGACGAGTCTGAGCCTCAATACCATTACAAAGCTTATTTGTATTTGGATCAATACCAAGTTGTCCTGATGTAAATATTAATCCCTCGAACATTTTTCCTTGCACATAAGGACCAATAGCTTTTGGTGCATTTTCCGTACTAATTGATTTCACTTGTGTCTCCTTTATAGTTTATGTAATGCTCAACAAATTTATTCATTGCTTCTTTTACACTTTCAGTGTCCATTGCAACATTTATGCGTAAACACTGTTTGTAGTTATCCACAAAACGGGATCCAGTCTCCAACAATACTCCAGTTCTTTGAGCAAGATCAATCACATAAGCATCCATATCTTGAATACGAGGACAATATAGCCAGACTAAGTATCCTGACTCCGGCTTAATTACTTGCATGTCTGTATTCTGAATTACGTCGTATAGACACGAGATGTTGTCCACCACACAATCTTTCACGGTTTCCATCCAGTTATATCCTTCTTCATATGCGATACGCGTCGCTTCCATCCCAATACGATTAATGGAAATATGGTAACGATTAAAATGAGCTTGGATTTTATTTCTAAGGGACTCATTAGGGCACAACAAATAGGAACTATTCAAACCTGATAGATTAAATGTTTTATTTGCTGAAGTACTAACAACTATTTTGTCATAATCATTTTTGAATTTAAGAATTGAGTTAAAGGTGTATCCTTCATGAACAAAATCAGCATGAATCTCATCTGATACCAAAAGCACATCATATTTCTTACAAAGATTAACCAATGATTCTACGGTTCCATAGGACCAAACTTTTCCAGAGGGATTATGTGGATTACAAAACAATATTGTATCAATAGAACTTGTTAGAATTGTATTTTCTAACTCCTTAAAATCAATATCATAATTATTATCTTCAAATGTCAAAGGAAAGTTGAAACGCTTACCAAAATGATCAGCAATAGATTGAAATACGCCGTAGACTGGTGTCATCAATAGTATATTACCTTTTTGATTCAGCGTATCCATAACAAAATGTAGCGATGTAATTGTACCATTGGCGGGAATAATCCAATCCAACTTAATAGCTAGATTATGATTATCTTTATGCCACCTGACGATCGACTGATAGTATGAATCTGTAACGTCAAAATATCCAAAATCATCTTGTTCAATTATTGCTTTCAAATGTTCAATAATTCTATCGTCATGTCGAAAATCCATATCAGCAATAAACATTGGATAAACCTGTGTTGGTTCTTCTATCTGAAACCTTTTTGAAATATAGGTTTTATCCCATTTTTTCGAACCATTACCAATTCGTTCGAGGGTTTTAATACTTTTCTTCATTACTAACTTCTTCTTTCTCTCTTAATTCAATAAATCTTGCCATTAATAGATCCATCGCAATATGTGCATTTAGTCTTGTATCAATATCATTATCTAGATCTTTACTCTGTGATGTTTGGATAATGTGAGTAGCCATCATTCCGATAGGAGAATCTGGAACTTCAGTTATAAGTATGATATCAATTTTTCTCAAATTTGCCTCAACGACTGCTTCAACAATTTCAGGCGGTCTTCCGCTACGGGATAAGACAAATAGAACATCTTCTATTGGAACCAGTGCGCGTGCTGATAATCTCATAAAACGAGAATCGTCGTATTGCTCAGCTGTTTTTCCGTAAAGTTGTAATTTTATTTGAAACATCTTTCCAAGAAAATTACTCATTCCCATTCCATAAATAGTAATTCTTTTTGCATAAATCATTTTTTGTACAATGTCATCAGTAATGGTCTTTGTTGCCAGTTCATAAGTATGTGTAAGCATATCTACATATGGGATTCGTGTATATGCAAAAACCTCATCCTGAACGACACGCCCAAAAAAATCATCTTTAAAATATGTAAAACTGTCATAACCCAGTTTTTTTGTAAAGCGATGAACACTTGTTTTTGATACGTTAAATCGATCTGCAATATTTTCTATCGTAAAATGCCTATATTCGAATGATTCAAAATTATCTAAGAGATTACGGAGAAGTTCTTTCTCCATAAAAGTAAGACTATGTATATGAATTGAAATTTGTTTTTGTAAACTCATAGCAACTCCTCCGTTTCCCTTAAATTATACATTAACTTTATTGAATATGTTCTTCCTCAAGATATTGGTTATCTAATGCCTTAACAAATGGATAGTAAATAACTGTTGAGACAGCAATACAAATTATTTGTACAACTGCTCCTTGCCATCCGGCTACCAAAAAGCCTGAAAAAATTGGTGGAGTTGGCCATGGAGCTATAACACCATTAAACATAGGCATAAAACCAATCATCATAGCAAAATATGCTATGAGAACTGACACCATAGGTGCAATAGTTACTGGAATTAACATCAAAGGATTAAAAACGACTGGTAATCCGAAAATGATAGGCTCGTTAATATTAAATAATGACGGTACTCCAACTAGTTTTGACATTGTTTTCAAACGTGAGGAGCGTGCTACTACCAGCATTGCAATAACTAATCCTAGTGTTAACCCTGCACCCCCTATTGTTGCAAATTGATCAATCATTTGTATTGTACCAACATTTCCAGTAGCCATAGTCAAGTTTCCAGCTTTAAACAATTCTAAGTTTTTAACTGAGTTTGCATTTAGTAGTGGATTGACCACAGAGTTTACAACAGTTGGATGAATTCCAAACCACCATAAGAATCCGTTCAAACCAGCTACAACTGTAATGGCACCAATTGAAGATGTTAATCCTTCAAGCGGAATTTGGATAATCTGATATATTAGTTCTGGAAATGAACCAGCAAAAACTTTTGCAATCCCTGCAAAAATAAGACTAATAATTACAACTACGATTCCCGGAATTAATGCACTAAAAGACTGAGATACCATTGAAGGTACTGATTCCGGCATCGTGATAACCATTTTTTTCTCAACACAGAATCGAACAATTTCAACTGTAACAAAACCCATAATAATAGCCGTTATAACTCCTTGTGTCCCTAGCCAAGTAAAAGATAATACGCGACCTATAACTTCTCCCGACTCAGCCACAACCGATTTTGGCAATACTACTATATACGAAACGAGCGCTAATATCATTGTTGATAATGCGTCCAATTTATAATCTTCTGCAAGTCGATATGCTATAGTCCCTGTTAAAAAGAACCCCATCATATTAAACGTTGCTCGATAAGCAGAGTCCAAATATGATGTCCATTCTGAACCAAAGATTCCAGCCATGAATTCAGCATAGCCTGGTAAAGGGAAATCGGTAATCAACAAGAATAATGATCCAATAATCGTGAGTGGCATAATTACCAAAAACCCAGATTTTAGTGCATTAAAATAGCGTGTATTCGTTAACCTTGCAACACGTGGAACCATTTTTTCTTCAATAAATTGAATAAATCGATCCATTCTCTCCTCCTTGACGATAATTAATGTTATCGTTTACATTTCTATTATAGATGAAAATTTTCCAAAAGATATTCAAGCATATGGGAAATTTTCCAGATAAAATAAAAAAAAGCATATACTGAGTATGCTTTTTCTATCTTATTAATTGTAATGATCCATTGGATATGTTAGATAATGGATTTCCTCAAGTTTTTCGGCAGTAATAAACCCTGCTGGTGCATCAAGGACTTGTGGTATACGATTCACAACCGTCGCACATGTATGGCCTACAGTATCGGGTTTTTCTACAGAGAATACAACATCTGGATCTCCGACAATCTTCCACTCACAAAGATCCCCATCATTTTCACCATAAACTTTCCCAATACATTGGACTTCAAGTTCTGGACCTTGATGTGTCAGGATAGTGGTGACCGCTGACATACCGATTGCATCGCCTGCTGGAATTTCTCTTCCTAAAGTCTCCGAGTAAATAGCTTGTTCAAGGACATAAGGAACACTTTTTTGTGAGATTGACTTTATGGTCCATCCCATTTTCGCGCAAATTCCTTCGCCCGCATTCCACATATAGCTTGGTAAACTTTCTGCTTGCGCAATCTCTTTTTCAAACTTTTCAAGATCATAACCTGCACCATGTGCTTCCGCCAATGCAAGTCCGTAATCTTCTACGTTATAGCTAGCCGTTCCATACATTTTTTGAATATGATTCACGCCCCCTGCTACTAAACATGGCATGTTAATCCAATAAATATCCTGCATACCACTTCCCGTAATGGTAATATTATAATCTTTCGCAAGACGATCAAGACGGTTTGTTTCCGAAGGTGCGGTTGTCCAAGGATAGATTGCTTCTTCACATGTGGTAATGACGTTCACACCGTGAATTGCACAGGTCTCAAAAATTGAATACATATCATTCATATAACTAAATACGGTCACAATCGCAACATCCGCATCACATTCAGACAATACCTTATCCGCATCATCGGAAATAAGCACGCCAGTTTTACGTCCTAAATTCGCAAAGTCTCCAACATCCATCCCAACTAATTTCGGATTCGCATCAATCGCTCCAACGATTTCTGCTCCATGATCAACCAAATTACGAACAATAACTTCAGCCATTTTACCACAGCCGTATTGTATAACGCGTATTTTTTCGTGTTTCATATCTAAGCCTCCTATTTTCTTGATATTTATTTCACAACTATAGTATAATGTCTCTAGTAAGGTGAGAGTCAAGGAGGGTTTATGCAAAAGTTGAGAATTGGTGAAATTGCACGATTAAATGACGTTTCCATTCAAACATTACGCTATTATGATGAAATCGGTCTTCTTAAACCGGCTTCAATCGACCCTGAAACACACTATCGCTATTATACAATTGAACAGTCTGCCACCCTGGATATGATTCAATTTCTCAAAAGTCTTGATTTCAATCTTTCTGAGATTCATGACATTCTCAAACAAAAAATCAGTCTTGAATCTTTAAAAAATTCTTTAAAAACGAAAGAAGAAACGCTTCTTGAAGCACATCGTACCATTATTCATCAAATTCAATCCATTCATCGTTTTATGGAAACCACAAACTTGTATACACAAAATATGGACAAACATTGGATGGAAATCAGTTCATTTCACAAACGTCATATCTACCGATATCCCATTACTCAAAATATATATGAAATGTCCATTGATGAGTATGAATATGCGCTCAGAGATTTTAAACACCATCTTAAAGCCATCACTGCATTTAATCGTGTTGGTTCGATTATGTCTCAAGATAACTTCATCCATCAACAATTCGATTCCAAAGAACTTTTTGTATTTGTGGATGATCCCACACAGGCAAATGATAGCCTACCACAAGGAGATTACGCCGTCTTCTTCTGTCAGTCCTTTGAAGATGAAACGAAAGCAATGCATACATTTCATCGCTTAATCCGCGAACAAAATTTAATCATTAACGGGGATTATATTTGTGAAGTCCTTTACGAAATGCCTAATACCAATTCAGGTCGTCGTGATATGTTTATTCGGCTACAAGTACCCGTTCTGCTTGATGTCGACTGTTATTGACAAAAAAAATACTGCAACCTTTCATTTAAACTTGAAACAGTTGCAGTATATTAATTTTGAAACACAGGAGCTCATAATAACGCCCCCACTAAACCTTGTTCTTACTTAATATCCCAGCTAATACGAATTGATTGGGTAACGGTTAAGTCATTTGCGGTCATGGTTGAACCCATCATATCCGCACTTGCCATACGATGCATCGGTCTTGCACCTGAATGATTCATATATTCCATATCACAAATATGACCCAGACGAATGCCTGAAGTATCCGCAATCAATTTTGCCTTATCGTTTGCTTGATTAATTGCGAGAATCAGAGCATCATCATCGGCTTTCGTTGAATCTTTTAAGAAATAGGAAAGACTAAAATTAAAGTCATCGCTGGTTCTTAAATGATCTAACAGTTCTGACATTTTCGTAAGATTAATATTGTCTTCAAATACAAGTCGTTGAACACACCGGAACAACTTTGGTTGATTATCTGAAGGTTGTAGAATTGAAACTTCAATCCCAGATGTCTTAATCAAACTGATATTAAACTCCACCCGCTTAAATGCTTTCACGATATTCTCATATTGCGCTTTTAAAGCATCAAATGAACTCGCATACGATGCACCATCTTGCACTAATTCATAACTAAAGCGCATCATATCCGGTGTTACATACACACTGCCTGATCCTTCAATCGTTAATTTATTACTCATATTAATCACCTCTCTCTTTAATGATACAGTATAATAGGTGAAAAAAAAGTTAAATGTGCTATATTTTAATAAAGGAGTCAATAATGAAAAAATTAAATTTCAAACAAAAACTGATGGTAAGCCTAGCTGTTCTCGTCATTACCATCCTCGCTTTTATCGTAATGACCTTCTTCGTTTTTAAAGTTCCCTTTCAAATGGATATTTTATTCAATGAAGTTGTCTTAGCACTTGTCGTATCGCTCTATGCATTTTTTATGATTCAATATGGATCGTGGGTCGGTATCGTATGTTTTATTTTAGGAATGATTGCATCATTTTGGGCACTTGCTTTCTCTGTTGCACGTTCTGGCGGCAATGCAATTGCCTTTAATGGTTTGTTTATATGGATTATTGTTATGTTGAGTTCTAATATTATCGGATTGATTCTGGACTTAGTTTGGAAATCAAAACGTAAAGCTAAACGAATTGAGAAAGCAGCAAAAGAAACGCTTAAGCAAGAGCGACTTGAAGCAGAACGTGAATTGTTAGAGTCACAAACTGAAGATGCTCCTTCAATTCACTTAAATGATATTACCGTCGATGATCCACTTGAAGATAAAGAAAACAACGTTGATTAACGTTGTTTTCTTTTTTTTATGATTTAAAGGTAATTATTCCTGAATCTACATCAATGGATTCGATTTGAGCCTGACAATAAAGATCATGACCTTCATCGATTAACATTTGATATCCTGGTTGGAAATTCTTCGAAATACAAATACCCGTAGCAACCAGAGATGCATTTGCCTGAGTAAGAAGTTTATCCACATTATGCACAACACTTCCTTTCGCAAGGAAATCATCGAGAAGAATAACACGTTTTCCTTCAATAAGATGCTTTGGAACGGTTAAATGATAACCGTTTTTCTTTGTGAATGAAAAACATGATTGTTGGATAAACTTAGGGTCATCTTTTTCAGTTAAACTTTTCTTGATAATGATCAGAGGTTTGTTTGCATATAAAGCTGCGAAAACACTGGGTGCAATTCCCGATGTTTCAACCGTTACAAACAAATCAAAGTCATAATCTGCATAAAAATCTGCGAAGTCCTTTCCTAAAGCTTCCATGACTTTAGGATCAACTTGAGCATTAAGGAACGAACTCACATCTACAATTTCTTCAGATTTAACTTTACCTTTTTCTTGAATTATTTCTTCGAGTAATTTCATGGGTACCTTCTTTCAATTTTACTTAGTATTATACTACAACGTACAAATATATGCTATTGAAATTAGGGTAATAAAATGCATAATCTTTGGAAGTTCTTTCCCACGTCCCGCAAAAATCATACACATTTCATAGGAAATAAATCCTAAAGTTAACCCTAAAGCGATTGAGCCGGTCAATGGCATCATCACGATTGTTAAGAAGGCAGGAATAATGTTTTCAAATCCTGAGTGCCATTCAATATTTGTGATGTTTTGCATCATAAAGATTCCAATCACAACCATTGCTGGTGTTGTGACAGCTGGCGTTACAAGAGATAGCAATGGATAGAAGAACATAGAGAGTAAGAACAACACCGCAGTTACAACCGCCATGAGTCCTGTTCGTCCACCATTAATAATTCCTGATACAGATTCGATATAGGTCGAAAGATTTGATGTTCCAAAAAGAGAACCTACAAACGTTCCAAGGGCATCTGCCATATAAATACGATTGTTGTTTTCAAATTCTTCTTGTGGAATATGTGGAATTTGTGATGCTGCAGCGGATAATGTTGTTGCAGTTCCAAAGAAGTCTAAAAATAAGAAAGTTAAAACCACAATAATCGCTTGTGGATTCAATAAGTTTGGTAATTCCTTCACCGCCACAAACATGGTCTCATGAACCATTGTTTGGATCGGTTCAACAGGAAAGACTATAGGGCTCCCTGCTGGTAATTGAGGTAAAGTCGCAACGACATCAGGGGTCATTGATAACACGCCAAGGTTAACCCCTAAACGCATCAACAAGCCACAAATTGCAGCACCAACCATACCTAAGAAAACTGCGTATTGGTTTCCTCGAACCAAGAAAAACGCTGCGGTAATAATTCCCACAAATGCAATAATAACATTTGGATTATCAAATCCACCAAAGGTAATAAACATCCCTGGATCCGGAACAATAATCCCTGAGTTTTTAAAACTTACAAAAGCAATAAAAATACCGAGACCCACCGTTCCTGCTTGCTTAATGGTTAATGGAATCGATTTAATAATTTTCGAACGAACCCCCGATGCAGCAAGAATGATAAATAGAATCGACGATGCAAGCACCGACGCCAAAGCCGTTTGCCATGAAATCCCCATTTGCATGACAACACTAAAAGCAAAGAATGCATTCATCGACATACATGGTGCAAGCCCAAGTGGAAACTTCGCATAAAGCCCCATAATTAACATTGCAATTGCCGAGGAAATAATGGTTGCGATGAAGACCGCATCCTTCGGCATCCCTGCTTGTCCTAAAATAATCGGATTAACGAAAATAACATATGACATTGAAAGAAATGCCGTTAACCCTCCTGCAAATTCGCGTTTGATTGTCGAACCTGCTTCTTCAATCCCAAAATACTTATTGAGAATATTTTTCACGTAATGTCCTCCTCTTCCTCAATATATAAAAAAACTGCCATTATATGTGGCAGAAAGAGACGTGAAAATATCCTATCATGAAGATAAGGCTCTTTTGCCATAGTTTACATCTTTACGGGATGTAAGTAGAAACTTCCGGACCATATTACCAGAAATATATGGAGTTTTTTCATACCTTAAGACTAACACGCACCGGTACAACATGCAAGCCTTGATAACTGCTATTTATTGTATAAATTTCAATGAAAACGATATCACTTTGGGATTATGAGATTTTATTGTAGCATTTCTTATGTTGGGATGATTATGTCGCACAAAAAAAAACCCACTCTTTCGAGTGAGTTTTATCAAAGTTTAATTATTTTTTGATATTGAAGAATGTGTTAGCACCTGAATATTTAGCTGCTGAACCTAATTCGTCTTCGATACGGATTAATTGGTTGTATTTAGCTAAACGGTCTGTACGTGACATTGATCCAGTTTTGATTTGACCTGCGTTAAATGCTACTGCGATGTCAGCGATTGTTGCATCTTCTGTTTCTCCTGAACGGTGTGAAACTACTGATGTATATCCTGCACGTTTTGCCATTTCCATAGCGTCAAATGTTTCTGTTAAAGTACCGATTTGGTTAACTTTAATAAGGATTGAGTTTGCAATTCCTTTTTCGATACCTTCTGCAAGAATTGCAGGGTTTGTAACGAATAAGTCATCACCAACGATTTGGCAACGGTCGCCAATACGATCTGTTAGACGTTTCCATCCATCCCAGTCGCGTTCTCCTAAACCATCTTCGATTGATACGATTGGGTATTTGTTTAAGAATCCTTCATACATATCGATCATTTGGTCAGCTGTTAATTCTTCGCCGCCTGATTTACTTAATACATAAACACCTTTTTCTACATCGTAGAATTCTGAAGCAGCAACGTCCATTGCAAGAACGATATCTTCACCTGGTACAAAACCAGCGCGTTTGATAGCTTCAACAATAACTTCTAAAGGTTCTTCGTTTGATGCTAAGTTTGGTGCAAAACCACCTTCGTCCCCAACAGCTGTAACATGACCTTTTTCTTTTAATACTGATTTTAATGCGTGGAATGTTTCAGCACCCATACGGATTGCTTCTTTAACTGATTTTGCACTGATTGGCATAATCATGAATTCTTGGAAATCAACTGATGAGTCAGCATGTGAACCACCATTGATAACGTTCATCATTGGAACAGGTAATTCTTTTCCGTTGAATCCACCTAAGTATTTGTAAAGTGGCATATCGTAGAAATCAGCTGCAGCAATAGCACAAGCCATTGAAACACCTAAGATTGCGTTAGCACCGAATTTTGATTTATCGGGTGTACCGTCTAATTCGATCATAGCTTGGTCAATTAAGTTTTGTTGTGTTACGTCAAAGCCGATTAATTCTTCAGCAATGATATCGTTAACGTTTGCAACAGCTTTTAATACACCTTTACCGCCGAAACGTGATTTATCACCATCACGAAGTTCTAACGCTTCGCGTTCACCAGTTGAAGCACCTGATGGTACCATTGCGCGTCCGAATGCGCCTGATTCTGTAGTTACTTCTACTTCAATTGTTGGGTTACCGCGTGAGTCCATGACTTCGCGTGCATAAATATCAATAATACTTGGCATGTTATATCCTCCTGAGCCTCTATTTATTCTTTTATTAACTCGTTAATAAATTATTTAATTGCATCGATGATTGCTTTGAATGAATCCACTTGAAGTGAAGCTCCACCAATTAATGCACCATCAATGTCTTCTTGTGACATGTATTCTTCAATGTTTTCAGGTTTAACTGAACCACCGTATTGAATACGAACTTTATCTGAAACTTCTGCTCCAAATAAGTTTTTAACTTCGTCACGAACTAAAGCACATGTGTTTTGAGCAATCTCAACTGTTGCGCTCTTACCCGTTCCAATTGCCCAAACAGGTTCGTATGCGATCACGATGTTTTGAACATCGTCTGCATTTAAACCACTTAAGCAACCAGCAACTTGTTTACGAACAACTTTTTCAGTTTTATCTGCTTCAAATTCAAATAATGTTTCCCCAACACAAACGATTGGAGTCATACCATTTTCAATTAATACAGCTGCTTTTTTATTAATGTTTTCATCTGTTTCGTTGAAGTATTGACGACGTTCTGAGTGTCCGATAACAACCCATTTTGTGCCAATTTCTTTTAACATTTCAACTGAAATTTCCCCTGTATAAGCACCGTTTGCTGCCCAGTGAACATTTTCAGCTGCAATATGTAAGTTTTTAGCATTTGCAATGGATGCTTGTAATGCTGTGAAAGGCACTGCCACACCAAAGTCTGCTTTATCTGTAACAAATGCATCAACACCTTGAACGAATTCAGTTGCTTCTGCAATCGTCTTATTCATTTTCCAGTTACCAAAGATAATCGGTTTTCTCATGTTTTATTTATCCTGAATTGCTGCAATACCTGGCAATTCTTTTCCTTCCATAAATTCTAAACTTGCTCCCCCACCTGTTGAGATGTGAGTAATTTGGTCTTTGAATCCTAATTGAATTGCTGCGGCTGCGGAATCTCCACCACCGATAACACTCAATACATCAGGAAGTTCTGTAATTGCTTTACAGATTGACAATGTTCCTTGAGCAAATGCGTCAAATTCAAACACACCCATTGGACCATTCCAAACAACAGTTTTCGCACCCTGTAATTCTTTTTCGAATAATTCGATTGTCTTAGGACCAATATCAAGTCCCATCATATCTGCAGGAATTTCATTTGAAGGCACAACAACTGGTGTTGCATCTGGTGCAAATTCCTTAGCAACAACAGTATCAACTGGCAATACTAATTTATCGCCTGCTTTTTCCATAATTGCTTTCGCTACATCAATACGGTCCATTTCAACAAGTGAAGTTCCGATTTCGTAACCTTTTGCTTTGTAGAATGTATAAGCCATTCCACCACCAACAATAACTTTGTCAGCTACGTCTAATAAGTTTTCAATAACATTAATCTTGTCGCTTACCTTAGCACCACCTAAAATCGCTACGAATGGTCGTTTTGGTGAATAGATTGCTTCTGTTAAGAACTTAACTTCTTTCTCAACAAGGAATCCAAGTGCTGAAGGAAGATGTTGTGCAATCCCTACAGTTGAAGCATGTGCACGGTGAACAGATCCAAATGCATCTGTTACAAATAAGTCTCCCAAACTTGCCCAGTATTGTGATAAGTTGTCGTCGCATTTGCTTTCGCCAACTTCATAACGTGTGTTTTGCATTAACACGATGTCACCATCAGCCATAGCTGCAACAGCATCTTCTAACGCACTACCACGTGTAACTGGAACAAACTTAACATTTGTTTCCGGCATTAATTCCTGTAGTCTTACTGCAACAGGTGCCATATCATTTTTAGCTTTGTCTGCTTCAGTTTTTTCTGAATCCTTATGATTTACTTTCCCCAAGTGTGACATAAGAATAACTTTTGCATTGTTTTCTACCAAATATTTGATTGTTGGAAGTGCACCATTGATACGGTTATCGTCTGTAATAACGCCATCTTTTAATGGAACGTTAAAGTCAACACGTACAATGACTTTCTTACCAGCAACATCCAAATCACTGACAGTTCTTTTTGTCATAATTGCCTCCTTATTTACCTTTCCCATTATAACAAATACAAATGGGTTTCTCAATGAAATCATGTGCAGTAGTTTACGCTTTCACACATGAAAACGGTTTAAAACCAATATTTTCACACTTATATGATTGTTGCTTGTGCAAATCCGTCTTTGCTTCATATAGTTATTCATGATTTTTTCTACTAAATTGCTTTATTTTTACTCGAAAATAAGAAAAACAGGCTATTTTACAGAATAGCCTGCTGATTGAATTGCTTGTTTTGCTGCATGGACGGTATCGTTTGATCCTTCAACCGTTACGGATTTATTAGCCAAACTGATCGTATAATCCACACGTGTGTTATCCAATTCTTCTGAAATACGTTTAACGCATCCCTCACACTTCATATTATCGACAAAAATTATATGCTTCATAGCTACCGCCTTTCTCTTATATTTTAATCTTAAAGCGACGTAAACGCAATGCATTTGAAACAACACTTACGGAACTTAAAGCCATAGCAGCACCTGCGATCATTGGATCAAGAAGTGGGCCTTGAAATAAGACTTTAAAAACACCAGCTGCAAATGGAATTCCGACTACATTATACGCAAACGCCCAGAATAAGTTTTGTTTAATATTACGCATCGTTGCTTTACTGAGAGCTAATGCATTCACAACATCTTTCAAGTTGTCTTTCATAAGCACAATTTTCGCCGACTCAATGGCTACATCGGTTCCGGTACCGACTGCAATCCCAACATCGGCTTGAACCAAGGCGACCGCATCATTAATTCCATCTCCGACCATTAAGACATGTTTACCGTGGCTTTGAAGTTCTTTAATTTTGGCTGCTTTTTCCTCAGGCATCACTTCTGCTAAGACATGGTTGATGCCAATTTGATCAGCAATTGCGTGTGCCGTATCACGATGATCACCGGTAAGCATAATGACATCATAGTTCATATCTTGTAATGCTTTTACGGTTTCAATCGACTCGGTTTTAACGGTATCCGCTACCGCTACAATCCCCATTAATGATGTTTGATTTGAAACGTACATGGCTGTTTTCCCTTCTTGAGATAAACGCTTCACATCCGCTTCATAACCATTTGTAGGAATGCTTAACGAATTCATTAATGCTTCATTTCCAATAGCAATGATTTTTCCACCAACACTTCCTTGAAGTCCTTTTCCAGAGATCGATTTGAATGATTCAATGGGTAAGACTTTAAGATTACGTTGTTCTAGCTCCGAAACAAGTGCATGTGCTAACGGATGTTCAGAAGCATTTTCAAGTGAACCAACATACGTTAAGAATTCATCATCAGGTAAGTCTGTGATGATATCGGTGACAACCGGTTTTCCGTGTGTTAAGGTTCCTGTTTTATCGAAAACAACGGTATCAATATGCGCTGCAGCCTCAAGTGCTTCCGCTGATTTAATAAAAATACCATTTTGTGCACCCACTCCAGTTCCAACCATAATCGCCGTTGGTGTTGCCAGTCCAAGTGCACATGGACATGCAATAACCAATACGGTTACGAAAATTGTAAGCGCACGTTCAAGGTCTTTTGTAGCGATAAACCATAAAATTCCAGAAATAAGCGCAATGACCATCACAACAGGAACAAACACACCCGCTACTTTATCTGCGATTTTTGAGATTGGTGCTTTTTCATTTTGCGCATCTTCAACTAAACGAATAATTTGCGCAAGTTTTGTATTTTGATCATCAACGGTCACTTCAATGACAAGACGACCGTTAAGGTTCATCGTACCCATCACAACATCATCATTGCGTGTTTTATCAACCGGAATACTTTCTCCGGTTAACATTGACTCATCGACCGCACTTTCTCCTTCTAAAATTCGTCCATCCATTGGAATGGATGTACCCGGTTTTACCAGCAGATGATCACCAATTCGGATTTCATCCGCATCAATTTCCACAACACCGTCATCACGGATCAAAAGTGCCGTTTCTGGTTTAAGATTTAATAACGCTTTAATGGCACTGGTTGTCTTCGCTTTACTGCGAGACTCCATGGTTTTCCCCAGACGAATCAGCGCTAAAATTACCGCAGCAGACTCAAAGTAGAGATGATGTACGAAATGCGCTTCGCCATTTAAAATTTTGAAGAATCCGTAGAAACTGTAAAGCATTGCACTTCCAGTTCCAATCGCAACTAAAGAATCCATATTAGGATGTCCTTTGAATAATGTTTTGAACCCTCTTCTGAAATAATCACGGTTTAACCAAACAATCGGTACCGTAATGATGATTTGTAAGAGGGCATTGTTTAATGCATTAAGATTTGGATCGATAAAGGATGGTAATGGGAGTTTATAGGTAAACATTTGTCCCATTGTAATATAAAGCATGGTAGCCGCTAAGATTAAACTAGAGTAAAGCGCACGATTCTCTTTTTGATCTTGGTGTTTTTGAGAATCCGTGGATATCGCTTCAACTTCATCCAAACGGCTTGCACCATAGCCTTGATTTTCAATCGCTTGAATCATATCCACTAGCTTTAGTTTATGTGGATCATAGGTAACACGAGCACGTTCCGTCATTAGATTGACACTTGCGGACGAAACACCTTCTAGGTGTTGGAGTACACCTTCCACATTCGCAACGCAAGATGCACAGGTCATATCAGTAAGTTTGAGATCGACTGTTTTTTCTTGAATTGGATTGGGGATTTCAAGGCCATATCCCTGATCTTCAACCGCTTGGATTAAATCAGCTTCAGGAATTGTGTTTTGAGACGTAATAACGGCTTGATTGGTAAGGAGATTAACCTCAACATGTTCAACCCCCTCAACACCTTGTAATGCTTTTTCAACTTGGCTTTGACAGGATGCACACATCATCCCCGTTACGTTATAGGTTTTTTTATCCATCATCTTTGTCCTCCTTTATCGTTTACATTTGTAGTTTATCATGACAATTCTTTGATGGCAAGTGCGATGACTACAAATGTAGTTTGAATAGAAACAAAAAAACTCACCGATTATCGATGAGTTCCGTTTTTAGAATTTTAAAGAAATTGCTGTATCCAACGCAATCTTCATCATATTTGTGAATGAGAGTTGACGTTCCTCAGCTGAAGTCACTTCTTGTGTTACAAATGAATCTGAAATTGTTAGAAGACATGCTGCATGTTTGTTTAATTTCTTAGCATTTGCGAAGAGTGCAAATGATTCCATCTCAACACATGTAACACCATGATTCTTTGCAAGTTCTTGCCATGTAACACCGGAGTCGCGATAAAAGACATCACTTGAATGAATGCGTCCTTCTTGCATTGGAATTTCTAATTTTTGAGCAGAAGCACGTAATTGATCATTTAACATCTTACTTGGTTCAAGGACATCTTCTTCATATCCAAATCCAACTTTCGCAAATGAAGATTCACTATATGCACTGTCTGAAAGAATCACATCATAAACATCAAGTCCTTCAACATACGATCCTGCTGAACCAATACGAATAATTGCTTCAACATCAAATTGTGAATAAAGTTCATAAGAATAAATTCCGATACTTGGTTGTCCCATTCCTGAACCCATTACCGATACTTCAACGCCTTCATACGTTCCTGTATATCCAAACATATTACGAACATCGTTAAATTGTTTCACATCTTTCAAAAATGTTTCCGCAATAAACTTTGCACGAAGTGGATCTCCAGGCATTAATACAACCTTAGCGATTTGCCCTTTTTCAGCATTAATATGTGGTGTAGCCATAAATATAAATTCCTCCCATTAATTTATTCAATTATAACATAGCCTTGAAAGAGATTCATTACCTTTGGTGTAAAGAACGAAAATGCACATAATTCACCAACTTAGCTATAAATACCCTAAATATCGATAAACATTATAAAAAAGCACCAAAAAAACCGGAAACCCACTGTGATTTATTTGCATATGTTATATAATTCACATAGTAAGGAGGTTGTCATGACAATGAGCCATAAAAAAATAAAAAAACAACGAACCATGCTCTATTTTATGCAGGCAGCCAAAGAAATTGTAAATACCGAAGGCATGCAAGCAATTACCATCCGAAAAGTCGCAGACATTGCCGGATACAACAGTGCTACCCTCTATAATTACTTTGAAAATCTTGACCAACTTATTGCCTTCGCAATGATCCATACCATCACCGATTACCTGAGTGACCTTGAAACCATAATCAACTTAGAACTGAATGCACTTGATAAGTATTTATTAATGTGGCGATGTTATTCCGACTGGTCTTTTAAAGATCCTGAAATCTACACGTACGTATTCGATTCTGATAAATCTGATGAAATTTTAAGTCATATGGATGCTTACAACGCAACGTTCCCGCTGCATAAAACCAAACCCGCAAAACACATCAGTGATCTTGTCTTAGGGCAAGGAATGAAACGGCGTAACCAACTTTCAATAGACCCTTGTGTCGAAGCGGGATATTTTCAAGCCGATGATGTTTCTACAATCGTGAATTTTGCCTATATTATGCATCAAGGGATTATCCGTCGTATTCTTAAAGGGTCCTATACCAGTGATAAGAATCACGTTGAAGAATTCCTCGATTATTTTGTTTCCTTTCTTCGAGGGTACGATCAAACACAAAGTCTAACTGCTGACACGGTCACTACAATTCTAGCCTTTGATATTCCTAAAAAAACACATCAACCGGAACTGACCTAGTTCCTTGGGACTAAAGAAAAAAACCTCTTGTATGAGAATTATTGTAAAATAGTTCAATATAGGAGGTTTTTATATGGGAACACGAACTATGCATAGCTATGAGACAAAGATGAAAGTTATAGAAATGAAATTGGCAGGCTACTCAAGCAGGTTTATTCAGACTGAACTTGGAATAAAAAATGTAACACAAGTCAAAACATGGTGGAGATGGTATCGAAATGGTGAACACTACCGATTTTCTCAACCTGTAGGCAAGCAATATACTTTTGGAAAAGGGCCTGAAGGAGACACGGTCGAAGAAACACAAAGACTTAGAATTAAATCTTTGGAGCAACAAATTGAACTATTAAAAAAGTATTTGGAAAGAGAAAGGATGTGGTTCCTGAAATAATCATCAAGCTCGTTGAAGAGTATCGCAACACTGTATCTATTAAAGATATCTTGAATCTTTTTGGGGTACCTAAGTCAACGTATTACCGTTGGACTAAAAAAGAGCAACTTGAGTCTAATAATTATTCTGTCAATGAAGCATTAGTAATTGAACTTTGTAAAGAAAATAAATTTCGTTATGGATATCGAAAAATAACTGCATTAATTCGAAAAGAAAGAATTATCAATAAGAACACTGTTCAAAAGATAATGCAGAAACACCAATGTCAATGCCGTGTTAAGGTCAAACGGTATAGAAAAAACAAAAATCCGAAGATCATTATGCCCAATATCATTAATCGCGACTTTAAATCACTACGTCCTCTAGAGAAATTGGTGACAGATATCACTTACATCCCTTATGGCCATAAGATGCTCTATTTATCTACGATCATGGATTTATATAATGGTGAGATTATTGCGTCTACATTGAGTGACAGACAAAACCTAGAATGTGTGGTTGATACATTAAATCAACTTCCGGATATCGTTCAGCCATGTATTCTTCATTCTGATCAAGGGAGTGTCTATACATCAAAAGAGTATCAACTCAAAGTAAAAAATAAAAGCATTACCATGAGTATGTCCCGTAAGGGTACACCCGCTGATAATGCTCCTATCGAATCGTTTCATGCCTCGCTAAAGTGTGAAACATTCGAATTAAACCCAGACCTAAAGGGTTCTACTGAAATTGTATCACAAACTGTGATAAACTATTTAAAATATTACAATGAAAATCGAATACAAGAAAAGCTAGGATATCAATCTCCCGTAAATTATCGGTTAACTTCATCCTAACTTGGTTTTTTCTTTAGTCCCAAGGAACTAGGTCAGTTCCACCCTAAGCGGTGATGTGTTTTTTATTTTTTAGAATATAATCATCGAAAGTACAAACATAAAGACCGTACCAACAATCATTGGAACCGATGTACGTTTAACAATATCAAACGGTTCTTCTTTTGTTGTTCCTGCAACAATCATCACAACGGCAGATACCGGTGAGACAGCACGTAGTAAGTTTCCTGCAAGTCCCATTGGCACAGTAACCGCAAATGGACTAATGCCCGCTGCTGCAGCAAGAGGAACCATAAGTGGTACCATTGCATAGAAGAGTGCCATTCCACTACCACTCAAGAGCACAATCAGTGCTGTAAAGAGAACGAGAATCAATGGTAAGACAAAGCCAGATGCTTGGGTTGTTTGCATTACCGTTTGAAGTTGGGTAATTAAACCAATTGCTTTAAGACCATTCACAAAGGTTGAAGCAGCAACAAGTAAAACAACAATACCCATTGCATTTCCCATCCCTTTAAAGAAAGATTCTGTAGCAGTTAAGACTTTATTACCATCACGATGACGTATGAGTTCGCAAGCAATCGCAATGATAAAGGACATCATCGATACCACTTCAACGGATAAGTTCAAGCTTGATCCTGTGATCGCATTAATTGCAAAGACAACAAGTAAGATTAAGATTGGTAACAAGGGTAGTAATGTGTAGACAAATTTGTAAAGACCACTACCTTCAATTTGTTTGGGTGCTTCTACATTCAGAACAACCTTTTCTTCACCACTTGCAATAAGTTTTTTATCACAGTATTTTTGCCAGAATGTATGTGCAAGTGCCATCACAAGAAGTGTTGGTACCGAAACAATTGCATGATGTTGGAAGACATAGTCTGCAACAGGCATTCCAAGTTCCGCTGCAATCGCAACGTTATCTGCACCTAATGGTGTTGGCATAACTGTTGCCGTTGTCGCAATAATTGCGGCTGCGGTTAATGTCGACATACCCGATTCTTTTAAAACTGGATACAAGGTTGCAAGCAAAATAATGGATAAATTGGATGCACTTGGAATCACAAGGGATAACAAGTTCCCAAGTAAGAATACAATTGGAACCAAAACGTATGCTGATTTAATGCCTTTTAGAGGTTTTGTAAGTGTATTAACCGTTACCTCATTTGCCCCAATCGCATTCATATAAGCCGTATAACCACCCAATACAAGAATCACAAACCCCGAACTTGGGAGTGTTTTCTTAAATTGATCGATAATCGCGAGCAATGGATCAACTAAGATATGAACCGGTTCTTCAATAACCGCATTCCCCATCATAATCGCCACCATCATCAGTAAAATACCAACACCAAATAACGTAATCTTAATATCTAGTTTTTTAAGAAGCATGACAACTACGATTGCGACCGCAATCAATCCTGCTCCATACATAACAAATGGACTCATAACCTTCATTCTCCTTTATATTAGTTTTTCGTTTGACACTTTTGAATTGATTCGAGGAACCATGTTTTAAACATATCCGCATCAATATCAGTCGTAACTTTCGCATTTGCGGGCTGACCACAATATCCTTTCAGATCTACCACGGTAGCGCCTGATGTATATTCCCCTTGGGTCTCAATACCTACAAATGTCTCCACAACTTCAAACATTTCTGGTTTAAGTAAGTATGCAATCGCACAACTGTCATACATCTTTAAACCAACCTTAAAACTTCCGCCTCGATAGGTTTTAAATAAGTGATAAAACATATTTCCAACAGGATTCATGTCTTTAATCAATGCAGAATCTTCCGGATAAACAAGGGCTTTAAGACCTACATCAAGACCTGCCATCACAATATTTAAACCACTTTCAAAGACAATCTTCGCAGCCTCTGGGTCTACTTTAATATTAAATTCAGAATAGACACCCGCATTACCACGTCCGACACTACCACCCATTAATACCACTTCATCAATGCGTTCAATGACTTCCGGATATTCTCGAATTAATAAAGCAATATTGGTTAGTGGACCAATTGGAACAAGTGTAATTTTTTCCGCACTGTTCATAATGACCTCATGCATTGCCTCCACCGCATTTTTATCGAGAAGCAAACTTCGATCTTCCTCAGGGAAATCATAGCCATCCATCCCCGTTTTACCGTGAACACCACTGGCATCAATCGGTTCTCTTAGTAACGGACGAGCTGCACCCATGGCGACTGGAATTTTTTTACCGTAAAAAGGCAACAGCTTTAAGGTGTTTTTCGTAACCTTCTCTATACTTACATTTCCTGCAACCGTTGTAATCAACTGAACATCCAGTTCTTCTGAAAATAAAGCGATTGCCAATGCAACAGCATCATCAATGCCCGGATCTGTATCAATAATAATTTTTCGTCTACTCATGATTTCCTCCTTGGTTCATAAAATCCATTAACGCTTCAAGTGTGGGAAGCGCTTCTTGAGCACCTTGTTTTGTACATGCAAGGGCACCTGCAGCACTTGCATAGGTTAATGCTTTTTGAAGATTCCATTGCTTACTAAGACCGTATAAGAACGTTCCGATATAAGCATCGCCTGCTCCTGTTGTATCCACCACATCCACGGTATAGGATGGAATGATTTCAGCGTGATCGTTTGAAATACAAATGCTTCCAGAACCACCTAGGGTAAAGACAACCGTCTTAACGCCCCGTTCACATAAGGTTTTGGCCGCACGCTGACAATCTTCAAGATCATGGGGGAATATCTCAGTCAATATTTCACTCTCTGATTGATTTACCACAAGATAATCAATAAGAGGATAGAAATCTTCATTCATCACAATCGCAGGTGCAGGATTCACCACCGTTGTCATTCCCAAGCTCTTTGCTTGTTTGAGACCTTCATATACAGCATAGAGTGGGACTTCAAATTGGGTTAAAAAGAAATCCTGGTCTGATCCCTGTAGGGCTTCGTGAATGCGTGGAACACTAATATTCGCATTAGCACCTTGGTTTATAATAATACGATTATCGTGATCTGTTTTTAAGATCATCGCAACGCCTGTGTGTTCATCATCACTGAGAAGAACATGATTTGTATTAACCCCAAAATTATTTAAAGCATTTAAGGCAAGTTGACCATGATAATCCCGTCCAACACTTCCAATGAGAAATGTAGGGGCGCCCAGATTGGCACATGCCGCTGCTTGATTACCACCCTTACCCCCAATTGCTTCAAAATAATCATAGCCTGCAATCGTTTCACCTTGCGAAGGCACACGATTCGCGGAAATCATCAAATCCGCATTAATACTTCCAAGTACATAAATCTTACTGCTCATAAAATAACACCATCCCACTTCCTAATTCTTCAGTCGGTCTTGTGATAAAACCATACTGAGCATAAAACGCTTCAACACCTGGCGTCGCCATGAGACCTACATAAGCACCTTGACAGGCAACCCGTGCGAGATACTTAAAGATTGATTGCATCAGTAAATCGCCACAGCCTTGATGTTGATATTGCGGATGTACGATGACATCCTTGAGAAAGAACACAATCCTTCCATCACCGACCAGTCGGGCAATGGCAACCGCTTGGTCACCATCAAACACCACAACATCGTATAAATCATGATCAAGCGCAATTCGAATATCTTCTAAAGCATATGCTTTAAAGTTACAGACTGAATGCATCGCTTGATAAAGCTCCGGAGTAAGCACGTTCTCTTTAATTTCAAATACTCGTTTCTTCATGATTAAGCGCTTAACCTCCTTGTAATTCTAGTTTACACCGCTTTGTAACCGCTGTCAATAGTTTTAGATTAAGCGTTTAACCTAAAATCAATAAAAAAAAACATGAACCCATTGTTCATGCTTATTTAACAAGTTCCGGTTTTAATACGGTATCTTCTTGATAATTTTGATTTTCAATTTGTTTAAGAAGCTGTTTGCATGCGTGCATCGCTAAAACAGAAAGATCTTGAGAAACAGAAGTTAACGGAATCCCAAACATCTCTGATTGTTTTAAATTATCATACCCCACAACTTTAAGGGTTTTCTGAGTCAGCCCTGCTTCATCCATCGCCTTAAGCAATCCGTAAGCCATGAGATCATTACATGCAAAGACCCCATCAATGTCTTTACGTGCTACAACATCCTTCCCAAAAACATACCCCGTCTCATAACGATAATCTCCTTCATAACGATTTTCTTTCGCTATAGAATACCCCGATTCTTTTAAAGCACGTAGATGTCCTTCATAACGTTGTCGTCCCCCATAAGTAAGCAACGATCCGGTAAAACATGCAATGTGTTTACAACCCTGTTCAATAAGGTATTGTGTCGCCAGATACCCACCATATTCATTATCGTAAGAAACTTGATTTGTTTGAATGTTTTCAAAAATGCGGTCTACCAACACAAACGGAACACCAATCGAATCCAATTCCTGTTGTACATCCGCATTCACACGGTATGCATCCAAAGCAGGACAGAGAATTAACCCATCAACTTGTCGATCTTTAAGTTCTTTAATAAGCGTGCGATCATTTTCCACATGATCATCACTGTTGACCATAAAAACGAGATATCCTTCTTTACGGAGTAAGTCTTCGACATGTTTCGAAAACGATGAAAAATAAGGGTTCTCAATATCTGGAATGATTAAGCCGATCGTTTGCGTTTTATTGGTAGAGAGACTACGAGCAACATAATTTGGTCGGTAGTTTAACTCTTTCGCGATTCGCTTAATCTCCGTTTTCTTAGCTTCTGAAATCCGTGAGGGCGCGTCATTTAATACTAAAGAAACGGATGCTTCTGAAACATGCGCTAACTTCGCAATATCTTTAAGTCTAACTTTTTTCATATTCCCCCTCCATTCTTACTTCTATTGTAACTGATATTTTATTCATGTGAAGAACCTTTTACACAATTGATTCAGCAGCCACCGTTTTCCATAAGTTTAACAAATATCGGTAATTCAAAAAAAGTATGGATAAAACAATTGAAGATATTTCTTTTTGTGTTAGCATTGACGTATACATAGAGGAGGAACGATCATGGCACAATATGATGTTAGAGAAATGTATAAAGCTTTTACAGGTGGTTTAACTGAATTATCACGTACACAACGCGAGGGTGTTGGTGCGTTTATGAATCTTTTAGGAAAAAGTTATGCTCCAGGAGCATTGGATCCTAAAACGAAAGAATTAATCAGTGTTGGGATTGCGGTATATAACCGTTGCGAATACTGCATTGTTTACCATACACATGAAGCATTAAAACATGGTGCAACACGTCCGGAAATTGAAGAAGCTGCACTTGTTTCTGTTGCATTTGGTGGTGGTCCAAGCATGGCTTATACGGTAACACTACTTAAAGAAAGCCTTGATGAATTCGAAAAAGATTTTAAATAATTAAAGAAAAGCCCACAACTGTGATAAGCTCCCCTTAAAGTAGACACCCGAAATAAATAAAATCGGGCACTACAAAAAAGGAGGAGCTTTTTCTATGGGGAGAAAGAATAAATATCCAGCCGAAATAAAAGAACAAGCAATTAATGAATATTTGAATGGCATAAAAGGTGCACCAGAAATAGCTGAAGAATTATCTATTGATTCTAGTACATTACGTAGTTGGGTGAAAAAGTATCAAACTTATGGTATTGAAGTTTTTTCAGATAAAGATCGAAACAAAAGTTATTCGAAAGAGCTCAAGGAATCCGCAATTAGGGATTATCTTGAAGGCGCAGGTTCTCTTAAAGATATTAGTATTAAATATGGTATAAGTTCCCATGAGGTTTTGCGCGGATGGATAAAAAAGTATAATAGACTTGAAACTATAAAGGATTACGATCCTAAAGGAGAAGTCTATATGACAAAAGGTAGAAAAACAACAATTGAGGAGCGTCAGGAAATTGTCGCATATTGTATTGAACATGACTACGATTATAAGGGGACTGCTGAGCGCTATGAACTTTCTTATGCTCAGGTTTATCAGTGGGTGAAAAAGTATAACGAATTGGGAGATGATGGTCTTCTTGATAAACGTGGCAAGCGAAAACAAGAAGATCAACTTAGTAATGAAGAACGTTTAGAACGTAAAGTAAAACTACTTGAAAGACAACTCGAACTGAAAGAACGCGAGAACATTCTATTAAAAAAAGTGAAGGAAATCGAAAGGGGGCGATATTCTCCAAAGCAAAACAAGAAGTAAAGTATCTCGCAGTGCAGGAACTACATCATAAACATGGCTGGAGTATTCAGTGGATGTGTAAGGTACTTAAAATCGCAAGAAGTAGTTATTATAAATGGACGCATCGTGTTGAAACAAGCAATGAAATTGAAAATCATGAGCTTTGCAATCTCATTCTTGATTATGATGAACTATTTGGACATATCTTAGGCTATCGACGCATGACGGATTGGATCAATGAGTTGAATAGCGTTCAATATAACTCGAAGAGGATTCATAGACTCATGAAGATGCTAGGGGTGAAATCAGTGATTCGTCAAAAGTCTAAAAAATATTCACGAAGCACTCCTGAAATCACAGCTGAAAATATTTTAAATCGAAATTTCTTTGCCGCAAAACCGAATGAAAAATGGCTGACAGACGTCACAGAATTTAAGATTAAAGGTTCAAGTAAGAAACTATATCTCAGTGCGATTATTGATCTTTATGATTTAAGTGTTGTGGCGTATCAAATAAGTGATCGGAACAATAATCAACTTGTGTTTGATACTTATCATAAAGCTATCGCGAGATATCCAGAGGCAAAACCTTTATTTCACAGTGACCGCGGATTCCAATACACAAGTAGGGCATTTAGGAAACAGCTAGAAGATCAAGGAGTGATGCAAAGTATGTCTAGAGTGGGACATTGTATTGATAATGGTCCTATGGAAGGATTTTGGGGAACAATCAAATCAGAAATGTACTACCCTAATGAATTCAGTACAAGAAGCGAATTGAAGAAAGCAATTGAAGTGTATATTGATTTTTATAACAACAAGAGACTTCAGAAACGCTTCAAAAACAAAACACCAATGATGGTTCGAACTGAAGCGCTAGGAACAGAGACACCTGTAGTCTACGCGATTCCAACTAACAAGAAGATTGAAGCTTACTGGTCAAACATTAGAGAAAAACAAATGCAGTCACTTGTAGCATAAAAAAGATGATTCATCATAAAGTGATAAATCATCTTGGATATTTTATTTATTTCACCTGTCTACTTGACAGGGAGCAGTTCACTGATGTGGGCTTTTTATTTGCACCGGTAGAGCGATGCTTTTTTAAATCGTTAAATTATTTTTTTGTTTTTGTAGGAATTTTTCCTGCAGGATAGTAAGCATGTTCAATAATTTCTTTCATATCCTTAACAAGTGGAAGACGTGGGTTACATGGTGAACATTGGTCTTCGTATGCAAGATAAGCAATGGTTTCTGTTTCAGCCATAAATGCTTTTTCATTAACACCTTGTTCTTGGAAACTCATCTTAATACCACAACGAACGGCTAAGTCATGACATGCTTGGGCATAACTTTCAACACCTTCTTCGGTTGTGCTTGCAGGTAATCCAAGGATACGTGCTAATTCTGCATAACGTTCATGAGCACGGTATACATTGTATTTTGGCCATAATGAAGGTTTTTCTGGATGTGTTCCATTATAACGTACAACATAAGGTAAGAGAATTGCATTAATACGTCCGTGAGGCATTTCGTGGAATTTACCACCAATTTTATGTGCCAATGAGTGACTCATACCTAAGAATGCATTCGCAAATGCCATCCCTGCAAGGGTTGAAGCATTATGCATTTTTTCACGTGCATCCAAGTCATTTTTACCGTTATGTACCGCACGTTCAAGGTTTGCGAATACCATCTTAATTGCTTGAATTGCAAGACCGTCTGTATAGTCATTTGCGAAGTTTGAAACATAAGCTTCAGTAGCATGTGTTAATACATCAAGACCTGTATCTGCCGTTACGGATGCAGGAAGGTTTGTTGTGAAAATTGAATCAACAATCGCAACAGTTGGAACAAGTGAGTAGTCAGCAAGTGGATATTTCTTATTTGCATCTGTATCGGTGATAACTGCAAATGGTGTAACCTCACTACCGGTACCGGAAGTTGTTGGGATACATACAAGTTGTGCTTTTTCGCCCAAGTCTGGGTAACGGAATGCACGTTTACGGATATCCACAAATTTTTGTTTAAGATCATTAAAGTCTACATCTGGATGTTCATAGAAGATCCACATACCTTTAGCGGCATCCATTGGTGAACCACCACCTAAAGCAATAATTGTATCCGGTTGGAATGATTTCATCATTTCATAACCACGTTTAACTGTGTTTAATGATGGATCAGGTTCAACATCACAGAATAATTGAATTTGAACTTTATTACGACGTTTATTAAGTTGTTCAACAATTAAGTTGTAGTAACCTAAATCAACCATAGCACGGTCTGTTACAACGAATACACGTTCAACATCACGCATTGATTTTAAATATTGAATTGAGTTTCTTTCGAAATAAATTTTTGATGGTACTTTGAACCATTGCATATTGTTATTACGTCTCCCAATCTTTTTAATATTCAAGAGGTGAACAGCACTTACGTTATCGCCTACTGAGTTATGTCCATATGAACCACAACCAAGTGTTAATGAAGGAATAAAGTCATTATAGATGTTACCAATTCCTCCAAAGGTTGATGGTGAGTTCCAGATAATACGGATTGCAGGAACTGTTTCTCCAAATTTTTCGGAAAGTTCTTTTGATTTTGTATGGATTGCAGCTGAGTGACCCAATCCATCAAATTCAACCATTTGACGTGCTAAGCTAATTCCTTCGTCGCTGTCTTTTGATTTTAAGACTGCAAGAACAGGTGATAGTTTTTCACGTGTTAGAACTTCATTTGGGCCTACTTCTTTACATTCTGCTGCTAAGATTACTGTATTTGAAGGTACTTTAATCCCTGCTTGTTCAGCAATCCATGTTGCATCTTTACCTACAACATTTGGATTTAATTTTGCTTCAAGGACATTTGCATCACCACTGGAAACACCAAACATAAATTTCTCAACTTTTTTCTTATCTGCAGCTGAGAGGAAGTGCATACCGTATTTCTTGAATTTTTCAATGGCTTCATCGTAAACGTCTGCATCAATAATCACTGCTTGTTCTGATGCACAGATCATACCGTTATCAAATGATTTTGATAGAGCAATATCATTTACAGCTTGGGCAACATCTGCTGATTTTTCAATATATGCAGGAACGTTTCCGGCACCAACACCAAGTGCAGGTTTACCGCATGAGTAAGCAGCACGAACCATTGCATTACCACCGGTTGCAAGAATTGTCGCAACACCATCGTGATTCATCAGTTCATCTGTTTTTTCTTTTGATCCACGTTCAATCCATTGAACACAGTGTTCAGGAGCCCCTGCAGCAACTGCAGCTTCATAAACAACCTTCGCAGCCGCAATACTGCATTTTTGTGCAGATGGGTGGAATGAGAAAATAATTGGATTTCTTGTTTTAAGTGAGATTAATGATTTGAAAATTGCAGTTGATGTTGGGTTTGTAACGGGTGTAATTCCACAAATAACCCCTACTGGATCTGCAATTTCGGTAATTCCTGTGATTTCATCATCACTGATAACGCCAACTGTTTTAAGGTGACGCATATGGTTAATAACATGTTCACATGCAAATAAGTTTTTGGTTGCCTTGTCTTCAAAACAGCCTCGTCCTGTTTCTTCAACAGCAAGTTGCGCTAAAACACCGTGTTGATCGAGTGCAGCAACACTTGCCTTCGCAACAATATAATCGACTTGTTCTTGATTTAAATCCATAAAACTTTTTAACGCTTTTTGAGCATTCGCAACGAGTTCATTAACTTCGTTGTCCAATTCTACTTTTTTAGTTGTCATGGTATGTGACCTCCCTTGTTATTTCTTTCACATACATATTGTATGTTGGATTAAGGGCTGACTCAAACAAATCAACGTAAAAATGCGCAAATAAAAACTAAATTCGTGATGAAGAAACAAGTTAAGCGTTTTCATTGTGAAAACTATCACGAATTTAGTAAGTTTTATGATTTTGCGTCAAATTTTGTTTTACAGTTTGGACACGTAATTTCAATTTTTCCTTTTCGTCGGGGTACACGAAGTCGAGTTTCACACGTCTTGCATGTGAAATATTTATACTTCGGCCATGACTTAATGCGATCCCATTTTGCTTTTCCCTTACTTAAGAATGTAAGATACGCTTGATTCTCTTGATATCGTTTTTGAATCTTACGCGAGAAGGTACGGTAATAGACATAAACTAAAAGTAAAAGCCAAACCCCTTGTAGCCAAACTTGGCGGGTAAAAATCCCAACAAGAGCCACAACCACACCTAAATAAAGAAGATGTTGATTCAGTTTATCCGTTCCATAACGGCCCTGCATCATTTGAATAAATTTTTGCTTCATTGAAACGTCACCGTATATTGATGGACAATGTCATCACCTTTCTGAAGACGCTTAATTCCAAGCTTTTCACGAATGTCAGGATATCCACCGTATTCATCCGCAATACCAACCCAAGGTTCAATACATACAAAAGGTGCCATCACACCCTCCTTACAAGGACGCCATAACGCTAAATAGTCAAAACCTTCATATCCTACCGTAACAGCTTCTTGGGTGTTCTTATTTATTAATGTTACTTCTGAAGTATGATCATAGATTAAGGTTGTATCCTTGAAGTTTGCTTCATTCACCTCAAGTCGATCTAATTGAACGGGAGCCTTTCCATTAATAAAGCCTTCTTTAAGTCCGTATTGATGAACGTTTTCAGCTTGTTTAAAAACAAACTCATAATCACCTTCATCATCAAGTCGAAACGCAGGATGTGCTCCAATTGCATAAAACATTTCATTCTCATCTTTATTAAAGATATGCCACGTTACAGTGATGCGTTTTCCATCTAATTTATAAGCAATTTGAACTTTATGTTTAAATGGGTAAACATCTAACATTGCATCATCACTGTGATACTCAAATACAAATTCATTTTCAGTATGACGGACCACTTCAAATTCTTGATCTCTTAAGAACCCATGTTGGGATAAATGGTAGTCTTGGCCATCGATCGTATATTTTCCATTAAATACTTTTCCTACTATGGGGAAAAGGACTGGAGAAACACGCCCCCAAAATGCAGCATCACCATCCCACATTAATTCTTTTTGCGTTTCTTTATTTAATGCACGACGAAGTTCTGCACCTTTACAATCAAATTCTAAAAGTAACGATTCATTTTCTAATTTCATCCTTATACCACCTCATTTTACGTTTTGATTATATCATGTCTTTGTGGAAACGATGCCTCATTCCTCATATTTACATCAAATAACATAATACAAAAAAGCAGTCCTTTCGACTGCTTAGTATGCTTCCACAAACACATCAACATGTTCGTTACCATGAATCAGTTTCGATACAGGGCATCGTTCATGGGCTTGACGTACAAGGCGTTCACTTTCTTCAAGGGAAAGACCCTCTACGGCCAAATATGCATAGGCACTGAAGTAATAACCTACTCCATTTGCCTCTTTATGGAGGTCTACCTCAACACGTACTCTTGAATGATGTTCAAGTTTGCGTGCTTTTAAAAGTGCTTGGCTTGTAGCATTAAGGCATGTTGCCCATGACATAGCAAGAAGTTGTTCTGGATTGGAACCTTCTTGTTCGTCTAAAGGTGGTGTCATTGCAAGTGCCAGACCATCTTCAATTCGAGTTTGATTGGGCACAGTCGTTTCATTGATTGCCGTTGTTTTATAAATCGATGTCATGTTTATCATTCTCCTTTGATATTTATTATACAATAGTCTTAATTCTCTATCCTTGTGAATGCTCATTTTGTTATTTTAATCACGTTATTTTATTCTTTTTTTATGAGTATATTGGGTGAAAATCCTGCGTGAAGACTCTATAATAACGGTGGGTTAATGAGCTGGGAGGTTTTATTATTATTGAGTTTAAAAATGTTTCTAAACATTATCAAGGTAAAAACAAAACATTCAAGGCACTCGACAACGTTTCCTTTGAGATCAAACAATCTGAAATTTTTGGAATTATTGGTGAAAGCGGAGCCGGTAAATCAACTGCGTTGCGTTTAATCAATGGATTAGAACTACCCGATGAAGGTGTCGTTTTCGTTGATAGCACCGATTTAAAATCACTATCAAGTAACGCAATGCGTTCACTTCGTAAAGAGATTGGCGTCGTTTTCCAGAATTTCAATTTGTTGGGGAATCGTACAGTGTTTGATAACATTGCCTTGCCACTAAGACTTGCAAAGAATAAAGATTGTAATGCGGTGTCTGAAGCACTTTGCTTTGTACACTTAGAATCAAAGATCCACCACTATCCTGCACAACTCAGTGGTGGTGAACGTCAGCGTGTAGCCATTGCGCGTGCACTGATTACTAAACCTAAGATTTTAATTTGTGATGAACCATCATCTGCCTTAGATCCTCATACTACCAAAGAAATCCTTGAGGTTTTAAAACAGATTAATCAACAATTCGGCACAACAATTGTGATTGTTACTCATGAATTAGAGGTTGCGAAGACGCTGTGTGATCGGGTTGCGATTTTGGATAATGGAACGCTTCATGAAGTGATTTCAGTAAATCGTCACGACGAAGATAATACAACACGCTCTTACGCAATCCATGCAAAGGACTACTTATTACAATGATATCGATATACGCTGAATTTCATGCTGAGTTGCTTAAAGCACTGAGCGAAACCTTTATTCTTTTAGGATTTTCAATTCTATCTGCACTTTTAATTGGATTACCACTGGGCACACTTATCTACCTTACCCGCAAAGACGGGTATTACGAAAACCGATTTGTTTCGTTTATCTTAAATGGATATGTTGATGTGGTGCGTTCGTTTCCGTTTTTATTGTTTATTGTGTTTATGATTCCAGTGACTCGATTCTTAATTGGGACTTCACTTGGAACTTATGCAGCCTCAGTACCCATGAGTTTTGTTGCAGCGGCATTGTATGCTCGATTTGTTGAACAAGCACTCCTCGAGGTTCCTCAGGGAATTATTGATAGTGCCCTCTCACTTGGAGCAACACCGTTTCAACTTGTTTTTAAATTTCTGTTTGTTGAAGCACGATCAGGCCTTGTCCTCGGACTTACATCTTCCATTATTAGTTATGTAAACTACTCGACGGTAATGGGTGTTGTTGGTGGAGGTGGTATCGGAGACTTCGCAATGCGATATGGTTATCAGCGATTTGAGTGGCAAATCATGTATGCAACCATTCTCATTATGATTGTTCTCGTACTGATGATTCAATTTACAGGAAATAGAATCGCTAAACGAATTGATAAGCGATAAGGAGAAAAGATGATTAAAAAAGGACTTGTATTACTCACAGCAATGCTCATGCTTACCGCATGTGGCGCCAAAAATAATCCAGATGACATGAAGTTAAAGGTTGCATCACATATGATGCCAATGACCGATGTTGTCGAAATTGCTAAAGAGGAATTGAAAAAAGACGGTTATGAACTTGAACTTGTATCCGTTTCAGACAATACCCAAGCTAATACTGCTCTTAATAATAAGGAAATCGATGCTAACTTCTTCCAACATGTTCCATTTATGGAAATGTTCAACAAGAGTCAAAGTGGAACTCTTGTGGGCATTCAGCCGATCTATGATGCAATTGTAGGTTTCTACTCTAAAGATCTTAAAGATCTTAAAGATTTAAAAGATGACGCGAAAATTGCTATTCCAAATGATGCAGTCAACCAAGCACGTGCCCTTCTAATCTTGCAAGATGCTGGACTCATCACATTAAAAGATGGCGTTAAATATGATGCAACGATTAAAGACGTAACAGATCATAAAAACTATCAATTTATCGAAGTTGATCTCTTAACTTTAAATCAAGCATATGAAGAAGTTGATCTCGTATTCAACTATCCTACTTACATAAAACAAGTTGGACTAACACCAAGTGATGCACTGATTTTAGAAAAATCAGATGGACACTATGCCATTTCACTCGTAGCACGTGAAGATAATAAAGAAGATGTGAAAATTCAAGCACTTAAAAAAGCAATGACAAGTGATGCAGTTCGTAAATTCTTAACAGAAGAACACAGTGCAACACTCTCACCAGCTTTCTAAACATAAAAAAACCTCTCGATTTAAGTGGAACTAGGGAACTGACCTAGTTCCGTGGGACTAAAGAAAAAACCAAGTTAGGATGAAGTTAACCGATAATTTACGGGCGATTGATATCCTAGCTTTTCTTGTATTCGATTTTCATTGTAATATTTTAAATAGTTTATCACAGTTTGTGATACAATTTCAGTAGAACCCTTTAGTTCTGGGTTTAATTCGAATGTTTCACACTTTAGAGAGGCATGAAACGATTCGATAGGAGCATTATCAGCGGGTGTCCCCTTACGGGACATACTCATGGTAATGCTTTTATTTTTTACTCTAAGTTGATACTCTTTTGATGTATAGACACTCCCTTGATCAGAATGAAGAATACATGGCTGAACGATATCCGGAAGTTGATTTAATGTATCAACCACACATTCTAGGTTTTGTCTGTCACTCAATGTAGACGCAATAATCTCACCATTATATAAATCCATGATCGTAGATAAATAGAGCATCTTATGGCCATAAGGGATGTAAGTGATATCTGTCACCAATTTCTCTAGAGGACGTAGTGATTTAAAGTCGCGATTAATGATATTGGGCATAATGATCTTCGGATTTTTGTTTTTTCTATACCGTTTGACCTTAACACGGCATTGACATTGGTGTTTCTGCATTATCTTTTGAACAGTGTTCTTATTGATAATTCTTTCTTTTCGAATTAATGCAGTTATTTTTCGATATCCATAACGAAATTTATTTTCTTTACAAAGTTCAATTACTAATGCTTCATTGACAGAATAATTATTAGACTCAAGTTGCTCTTTTTTAGTCCAACGGTAATACGTTGACTTAGGTACCCCAAAAAGATTCAAGATATCTTTAATAGATACAGTGTTGCGATACTCTTCAACGAGCTTGATGATTATTTCAGGAACCACATCCTTTCTCTTTCCAAATACTTTTTTAATAGTTCAATTTGTTGCTCCAAAGATTTAATTCTAAGTCTTTGTGTTTCTTCGACCGTGTCTCCTTCAGGCCCTTTTCCAAAAGTATATTGCTTGCCTACAGGTTGAGAAAATCGATAGTGTTCACCATTTCGATACCATCTCCACCATGTTTTGACTTGTGTTACATTTTTTATTCCAAGTTCAGTCTGAATAAACCTGCTTGAGTATCCTGCCAATTTCATTTCTATAACTTTCATCTTTGTCTCATAGCTATGCATAGTTCGTGTTCCCATATAAAAACCTCCTATATTGAACTATTTTACAATAATTCTCATACAAGAGGTTTTTTTCTTTAGTCCCACGGAACTAGGTCAGTTCCCTAGTTCAGTTCCAGTTGAGAGGTTTTTTTATGTTTAATTATAAGAGTTCTATTTTTCCCTTACATGTGTCTAAAGTCTCATCATCCCAAAGACTCACTTGAACTTCACCAATATGAGCATTTCCTAATAACAACATACACATTCGGCTTTGACCAATTCCACCACCAATTGTTAGTGGAAGCTCATCGTCTACAATCATCTTATGGAAATCATATTTTAAGCGATCTTCTTGATTTGCCTCTTTGAGTTGATACAACATCGCATCACGATCAACACGAATTCCCATACTTGATAATTCAAGTGCAATCCCAAGTGGTTCATGCCAGAACAATAAATCTCCGTTTAAAGACCAATCATCATAGTCCGGAGCGCGATTATCATGTGGTTTGCCACTCTTGAGTTTATCACCAATCTGAATGATAAACGTTGTGTGATGTTCCTTAACATATGCGTTCTCTCGTTCTTTAGAGCTTAGGTTTGGATACATGTCTTCCAATTCTTGACTCGTAATAAACGCAACATTAGAATCAATCATAACATCGACATCTTGATACTTTGTATGCAAGCGACTTGAAGTCTCCACAATTGCATTCACAATACTTTGAACTGTATCCTTAAGATAATCAATTGTACGTTGTTCACGTGAAATTACACGTTCCCAATCCCATTGATCTACATAGATTGAGTGAATGTTATCCAACTCTTCATCACGACGGATTGCATTCATATCCGTATAAAGACCGTTTCCTTCTCTAAAATCATATTGATGCAACGCCATGCGTTTCCATTTTGCCAAGGAGTGTACTACTTCACCCTCTGCATCCAGCGAGGGAACGTCAAAACGAACAGGACGCTCCACACCATTTAAGTCATCATTTAAACCCGAATTTCGTGCCACAAACAAAGGCGCAGAAACCCGTTTTAATTTTAAACTTCCTGTGAGCGCCTCTTCGAAGCAACGCTTAATAAAACCAATCGCAGTCTGTGTGTCATAAACACCAAGCCTGGACTGATACCCTTCTGGTACAATAGTTTTTTTCATATAAACACCCCTTATCATCTATTTGTACTGATGATAATTCTACCACACATAGATACGAAAAACTATGATCTACGACCATTTAGAGTCACGTTTTTACGTTCGCTTTTTGATGCGATCTTTTTTGAATCCAACTCATAAAATATACAGTTAACGGCACTGCAGCCATCATACCAATGGAACCAACAAGTGCTTGGAGTACTTCAACAGAAAACCATAAGCTATTGAGAATATAGGTACCACTTCGCTGATAGAGATTTAAGAGGATAATTGATGGCAAAGCGCCTCCAGTATACGCAAGGACAAGTGTTGTAACCATGGTTGAAATCGCATCAATGCCGACATTCATACCTGCTTTCACGAGATCTCGTTTCGGTAATGACGCTTCGATTTCTATCATCTCGCACATTGATGAAGCAATCGACATGGAAATATCCATCATGGCACCAAGACCTCCGATAATTACGGCACCAAATAGGATTTGATTTACATTGAAAGGCTGTTCGCGATTCATCATCGCTATATACGAGTATTCTTCTGACGCTGCACCTCTAATCTTTAAAAAGAAGACTATCAACATTGCTGATAAGATTGCGATCAGAACACCACCTAGTGTTCCTACAATCGAGGCCATTGTTTTCTTGGAGAATCCCGACAATGTGATAAATGATAGAAGAGTAATACAGAGCGCAACAACCAATACCAAAAGATACATATTTTGTTGAGCTAAAATACCTGGTATAAAGACGGTTCCCACTACAAAAACAGTTGACGCAAAAGAAATTAAGGTTTTTAATCCTTGTCTTCGTGCAATCAGTAATAAGAGGATACTAAATATCCCAATCACGACAAATACACGCATGCTGCGGGTTGGACCGTTGAGGGTGTACTGTACACCCTCATCATTGGTTGTTTGATTCAACAGAACGGAGTCCCCTTTTTGTAACGGAAGAAGGGCTTGAGCCGTATTTTCACTCAAGGATTGTTCGATTGAGATTGTTTTATTGAGATAGGGAAAGGATTCAGAATATACGTCTAAAAATAATTTTGTCATTTTAGAAGTCTCATCTTTTTCGGTTCGTACTTTAGTCACTGTACCTTGATACAAAGCCTCCTGTTTACTCTCCAAAGACTGTGCCATAACGGCATGATTTTGAAAGTAAACACTTAATAACGAACATACGATAATGATTAATAGGATGACTCCGTGGGGTAGATATTTTCGCATCAATATTCACCTCCGAGTGTGTATTGGTAGATCGTCATTGGATTTTCACGACAAGGTATACTTCGTCCATTAGTATCACAACGCATATTCCAGCCATTCCCCCAATAAGCACCACCAGTACCAAAGGTGACCGAACCATCCCATCGTTGATACACAGCTTCAATTGAATCCTCACCAAGATAGTAAAGTTCATGATGTAAGTGCGGACCCATGGACAAACCCGAAGAACCCATTTGAGCTAACACTGTTCCCCCCGAAACGATATCACCAGGGGTTACATTCATACTACCTTCTTTTAGATGCGCAAACATCGCGCCATAAACAATACCATTGGTCTTAAAAATCATGGTAATATAATTACCAAATCCACCATTACAGGATCCATTTGGATAAGATCCATAGGTTGGGCAGCCCCCGTTTACTGCGGTAATAAGTCCCGAGCCCGGTGCCAATATATTGAGACCGATTGATCCTGTAACAGAAGCCAAGTCTACCCCCATATGACGGCCTCCCCAGGGATAGGTCCACGTTCCCGCCGATACCCAATACCCACTTTCAACCGGACGAATAAAGCCATTGGTTTCTTCTAAACTTGAAATACGACTTAACAATCGACTATCAAGGTCAATTTTTTCCTGGAGTTCGTCATATTGAAGTTCGAGCGCCTTATTCTTTTCCATTAAAGATGCAATCGTCTTTTTGACTTTTTCCATATATGTTTTCTTAATCGTTTCTTGTTCTTCAATGAGTTTATTCTTTTTTTCTAACTCACGTCGTTGATGGTTCAAGTGCTCTTTTTCTAAATCAAATACCTTCTTTGCTTGAATTAATTTATTAACGGTAATATCATTGCTTTCTTTGATACGTGCAATACCTTCGACACGGCGAATAAGGGAGACAAAATCTACGGCTGCAAAGACAAACTCTACAAGTGGATCTACATAAAGCTGTGATTGAGACGTCGCAATATTTTTCTTTACTTTTTCATTCAATACATCGATTTCTTTTTGATAGACATCAATATTGATTTGCGTTTGTTTAATGTCTTCGTTGATTGCGGTGATTGAAGCCTTTAATTCCCGAGCTGTTGTAGAGAGCGCGTTAATTTCTTCTTGATACACCCGTATCGTTTCTTGTTGATTTTCAATCGAGGTACTAATATCGTCTTTTTGTTTTTCGATTTCTTTAAGACGCGTTTGGGAATCACTTATTTTTTGGTTGATATATTCTGTAAATTGACTGCATAAAGTTTCATGGTCACGTGATGCCTGACCTGAGCATAAGTCATGAAAATATGCTTCGTCTTTTTTAAAGTCATTTTCAGATAGTGCATGAATGGTCGAGGTTGAAAAAAAGAGTGCAAGCACTATGAGTATACTTGCACTCTTTCTTTTATTAATCATTAGAGCGACAAGCCCTCAACGAGACTTTCTAAGTTTTCATTCATGACTTTAAAATAATCATTTCCGTTTTCTAAATCTTGCTTTGATAAACTCTCAAGTGTATTGAGCTTCAAGATTTTTACACCTGTTTCTTTGGATATCGTTTGGAGTAATTTATCATTACTGAGTGTTTCCATATAAATAGCCTTAATGTTTTGACTCTTTATATACTGGATGGATTCATCAACTTGTTTTGCAGTTGGCTCACTACTTAAGAGACTTCCTGCGATTGCAACTTGTTCGATACCATAAGGTTCAAGCATATATCCATAGGCAGTATGATCCACGACAACTTCTTTATTTTTCACATTTCGTAACTTATTCTCAAAATCATTACTCAATGATTCAAATTCCGCACCAAAGCGTTTAAAGTTTTCTTCATAATAATCTTTGTTTTCGGGATCTACTTCCACAAATGCATCTTTAATATTTTTCATTTGTTGATAGGCGTTCATGGGATTCATCCAAATATGTGGATCGTATTCACCGTGATGATGATCGTGATCGTCATGATCATCATGGTCATGATGATCATGGCCTTCATGAAGGGTAACCCCTTGGCTTGTATCCACGATCTTCAATTTATCATTTTTTACACTTTGTAATGTTTTAGGAGCCCATGCCTCAAAACCCGCTCCATTCATGATAAAAACATCAGATTCTTGAATGCGAATAATGTCATTTGCACTGGGTTCATATCCATGTGCTTCCCCACCTTCAATGATATTTTGAACAGATACTTTGTCCCCTCCGACTTTTTGCGCAAAATCATAGAGTGGATAAAAACTTGTCATTACCTTTAATTTTCCAGATTCATCTTTTTTCTGTGACTGACACCCTGTAAGCATCATCAAGACTAATAACATTAAACCTAATTTTTTCATTATAAATCCTCACCTTCGTGCCCTTGCAATTCCTAAATATGAATGATTTGGGTGTTACCCTAAATTCACATTAGTTCGTTTAAATGCGAAACGTTTGCAACAAAAGAATAACTTTGTTCTTCTTTTTTGTCAATGGATATGTTCAAAAAAATAAAAAATCGAGATTTTCACTCGACTTTTAATATTCTGCTTCATAGGTGTAATTAAATAGTTTCATGGGGTTTTCGCGACACGGTGCATCATGATTATTCATTTCACATCGTTTCTCCCAACCGTTACCCCAATTTGCACCACCCGTACCAAACGTGATGTTTCCATCCCATCGATCATATGCAGCCTCAATACTATCAGATCCAAGATAATAAATTTCAAGATGTAGGTGAGGACCAGAAGATAGTCCTGAAGATCCCATATTCGCAATCACATCACCTGCGCGAACCACAGAACCCGGTGACATCTTGAACGAATTTTCTTCAAGATGCGCAAACAGCGCTCCATAAACCTTTCCATTCACACTAAACATCATTGTAAGATAATTACCCCATCCCCCATTACAATTTCCACGAGGATAAGAACCATAGGTTGGACAGCCGCCTTGCGTTCCCGTAATTATTCCAGACCCGGGTGCTAAAATCTCCATTCCAACACGGGCATCAATATGCGCCAGATCAACCCCCATATGACGACCACCCTTCGCATAATGCCACGTACCCGTTGATACCCAATAGTTCGACTTAAGCGGTCGTACAAATCCATTTTCATTAGGTAAATTACGCAAGTCTAAGAACAGTTTATTTTCAAAACTCAACTTTTCTTGAACCTCTTTACTTTGATCTTCAAGAACTTGATGTTTTGCCATTAACGATTGAATTAAATCTCGAACTTCCATCTGATAAACTTTAATGTCATGTTCCTCTTTTTTAACTGATGCTTCCTTCGCTTCCATTTGTTCCTTCTGAGAAAGTAAGTGTTCTTTCTCTTCATCAAAAGCCTTACGCGCTTCAATCAATTCATTAACGACCCCATCATTACTTTGCTTAATACGAGTTAAGCCTTCCATTCTTCGAATCAAATCTACAAAATCTGCAGCACCAAATACAAACTCGATATAATTATTAACATAAAGCGAAGATTGCGAAGCGCGAATATTAAGCTTGACCTTTTCTTCCAATATTTTAATTTTTTTCTCAAACACTTCAATCTTAGCTTCCGTCTCAACAACATCAGCTTCGATCATTCGAATACTCTCTTGTATTTCTGTAACACGTTCTTTTAAAACAAGGATTTCTTTTTGATAAACCTCTAACAATTCATTATTATCTTCAATTTCTTCTAAAACAGTATCTTTCTGCTCACGAATACGTCGCAATAAGGTTTCTGAGTCGGCAAGTTTTTCATTAATATATTCTGTGAATCCGGTACATTCGTCCTGATGATCACGAGCCTTAGCACCCGAACACAATTCATGATAATACCCTTCATCACGCTCATAGTCTTTACGTGAAAAGGCATCGATGGGTTGAATACCAATCAATGCGAACACGAGAATAACATTAATACATTTTTTAAACCGAGATGCCATGAATCTAAACCCCTCAAATCACTTTGTGAAACTTTCGTGAATATTATACCATAATTTATAATAAAACGATTGCCATTGGCAACCGTTAGATTTCAATATAAATTTGTTTAAGTGTTTCCACATCTTCATCTGAAAGTAATAGACCTTTAGATACATAGGTTTCAAAGTCTCCGTAGATTTCTTGAATCGCATCCCATGCTTCTTTGAGATAGTTTGTATCAACCGTCATGTATCCCCGAATATTATCTACTTGATCATCCGTTAGATTTTCTTTAACCTTAAATCCCGCCAATTCTTTTTCAACAAGTTCATGAGTCATCGTATTGGTTTCAAGGTAATCCGCTAAGATTGCTTCATCACTCGCACCCAATATTTTAAGAATTTGAGCCGCCGCAAAACCTGTTCGGTCCTTACCTGCCGTACAGTGAAAATAGAGAGATCCCTCTTTATTATTAAGGAGATATTTAAAAAATGTACGATACTCATCACGAGCGTAGTGACTTTCCACGAACAATCGGTTTAAACCTTTCATGTGTTCCGTAGAAATTTCACGTCGATATTTGAGTGCCATTTTCTCCGGGTCTGCATTTTGTTGTGCTTTGGTCATGATATCAAGATGAACATCTTCAACACCATCAATGACCATATTTGGCTTTTCTTCAATTTCACGATCAGATCGCAAATCAATAACCGTTTTCAAGTGGTATTCATTGATGAGATGTGCAATTGTAGTCTCATCCAAATTATATAAGGGACCCCCTCTTAGAAGTTTATGGTATTTTACGTGGCCTCCCTTTACAGGAATCCCTCCTAAATCTCTAAAATTACGAATTTTATGATGCATATTTAAACCCTCCTTAGCTTTTATTATAAGGGTTTTATGTTTTCAAAGTAACGTTTGGTATCAATCTCTTTATTTTAGATATAAAAAACACCCGATACCGGGTGCTTTCCTAAATTCAAATCTCAACCGCACCACCCAAGGTGCGGTTGTTTTTGTATAATAAAAGGAGCCCACCCGACTAAAAGGAGCTCCCATATGAAGTATAAACAATTAGATAAAAAAATGAAAGACCAAATTGATATTCTATTAAGCATCGGCTATTCTATGCGCAAGGCAGCACGTAAACTCAATATATCTCATTCTACGATTTCTAGATATAAAAATAATGTCTATAAGAAACGAACGATTGATATCCGAGACAAATATTCCCACTTAATCGAATATCTGCATTCTCACTATGATCCTAAAGTTCATTCGGTAGAAGTATGTTTGAGTAACTATAAACGATATCATCCATATAAACCGTGTGTTACATCGCAGCAAGTCTATAACTGGATTAACCAAGGTAAACTTGATATAAAACCAAATAGAATGTGCTATAAACGTCGAAAACGCAAAAAAAGAATTAGTGGAATGATGAATCATTTAAGATGGAACTTGGAAGAGAAAACGGTGCTTCCAATTAGCCTTAGACCTAAATACATTGAGGAACGTAACGAGATTGGTCATCTCGAAATCGACTCTATAATCGGTAAGAAACATGAATCTGCAGCAATTATATCCATTGTAGACCGCTGCTCAAGAATGACCTGGCTTATTAAAGCAGAATATCGATATGACTATTACACATCAAACTTAATTCGAAAATTTATTGAAGAGAATAATATAACAACCAAATCAATAACAGTAGATAACGGACTTGAATTTAAAACACTAGGAATTACAGCCAAGCGGTTGGGTGTGAAACTATATAAGTGTGATCCATACTGTTCTTTTCAACGTGGAACCAATGAACGAGCGAATGCAATCGTTAGAAGGTTTATACCAAAAGGAAAATCAATGTATGATATAGCGCAACAATATCTTGATGATATTTGCTTCAAAATTAACTCAATGCCGCGAAAAATATTTGACTTCAAAACGGCCTATGAGATAGACTTTAATAAAAGTAAAAGTGGTGCGGTTGAGATTTGATAAAAGAAAAACACCCGATACCGGGTGCTTTTTATATTATTTTCCTGAACAGCTGAATGAACCTTCTGATTCAAGAACTGCTTTAACAGCATCAACGCTTAAGTCTTCTTGATCAAGAATAATTTTTTGACCAGACTTGTTTAGGTATGAGAAATATTTTTCTAATTGAGTACCTTTAGCAACTGCAAGATCAACAGTTGTTTTAACTGTGATTGCGGTATCGGATTTCTCATATTCAAAGGTAACACCATCCGTTACTTTTGATTCAGCGAATTGCTTATACAAGTCATCATAGGTATTCATTTGAGTTGCTTTATCCATTTGGATTACGGTTTCTTCTTCTAAACCAACAACCTCAGAATTTTTCACATCCAACTTAAGTGTACGTTTAATGCCATCAGCTTCTACTGTACAAACGTTCTTATTTGCGGAACATCCAACAAGTACAAGTGAAAATAATACTGCTACAATTATTTTTTTCATTTCCTTCTCCTTTTAACCGTATAAATCATATCATAGATTTAGTTTTACGGAATGAAATTTTATTAAAAATCAACATAATTTTGAAATGTTTATACACTAATCCACTTCAATTCGTACATAATATAAATATCTTTTCCTCTTGTGTTATTTTTCTTGCTTTACGGTAATGTAAACGCTATTATAAATTCAGGCGTACTATTGCAAGTAGTACAGTAGGAGGTATCATGAATCATTTTAAAAGAGCCTGGTTGAGTGTCTCACGACGCAAAGGGAAATCTTTCATTCTTTTAACCGTTGTATTTATACTCGGTAACTTAATCGCAGGAACGTTTGCTATTAAACAAGGCACATCACGTGTTGAAACAAATCTTAAGGAGAAGCTGGGTTATAATGCAACCATAGCGCTTGACTACGAAGCCTTTGATCGCATTGATTTCGAAACGCTTAAGATTAGCGAATCAACCATTCAAAAATTAGGAAAACTCCCTGAGGTCGCATTTTTTGATTACGCGCTTAAGCATGATATTCAATCGCGTTCTCTAAAATCCTATCAAATGCCTCATGCACGAGATCGTGCAGATACTGAAGAGCCGATTCACTATTTCTCATTTCAAGGTGTCGAATATCTTGACCTTCTCGATACGAAAACCGGGCGGATTGAACTCACGTCAGGCCGTACCTTTACCGATGATGATTTAAAGTCTGATGTCTATCCAGTCATTCTTTCGGATATTGTGATGACTGAAAATAACATTCGTCTTGATGAAGTCATCGATCTTAAAACGATGCTTCCTAATTATGGTGTTAATGAGAGTGAAGCAGCTCAAGACATAAGCTTTAAGATTAAAGTTGTAGGATCGTTTAAACCGGTATCGTTTAGTCAAAAATCCGATAATGAAAACTGGGGTCTTGCCTCCATGTATAACCGAATCTACATTCCTAATCATCGTTTACGAACGCTACGCGCTGAAGAAGCGAAGATTGCGGAAGCACAAGGGATTGATATCCTCGGTAATGACTCAATCTATAATGAAGAAAAATATAACTATAGAGATTCTGTATTTGTGATGGAATCGGAAGCAGATTTAAACGCATTTACACAACAAGCAAAAGAACTTTTGGAGGATGGACTCATGGTTCGCACCTCCCAACAATCGTTTGAAATGATTGCAGCGCCCATGGCAATGTTGAATGTGATGGCAGACTATACCTTAAAGGGTGCAGCCATTACCACAACCATCGTGCTTTCCCTTGTGGTGATTCTCTTTTTAAGAGATCGTAAGCATGAGATGGGTATTTATCTTGCATTAGGAGATCGCCAATGGGGCGTATTAGGGCAAGTAACCTTGGAAGTCCTCATGATTACACTTATGGGTCTAACCTTGTCGTTTGGAACGGGTTTAATGCTTGCGAATAAGGTCTCAGATGTTCTTATTTCGGATTCTTATATGGATGACGTATTTATTGACACGGAAAGTTCTTATCTCCCTTCAATTAATATGATTGAAGTCAATGAAGATTATCGCATCGAGCTGTCCCCTTCTTATGTCTTGTCTGTCTATCTCTTGGGTGCAGGTGTTGCGGTTGCTTCAAGCATCCTTCCAATGTTTTATGTTACACGCATGAAACCAAAGAAAATCTTAATGTAGGAGCGCGATCATGAAACTAATAGAAACCAAAAACATTAATTATTTTTATCAAGATGGCGATCAACGTCGCTTCATTTTGCGAGATGTGAATACCAGTTTTGAAGCCGGTACCTTTTATGCCATTTTGGGCCAATCCGGATCTGGAAAAACGACCTTTTTATCCCTACTGAGTGCACTGGATACACCGCGTGAAGGTGCTGTTTACTATAAAGATAAAAACATCTCCGAGATTGGACTTGCCGAGTATCGACGCAACCAAATAGGAATTATCTTTCAAAGCTATAATCTTATTCCTCATTTAACGGCTGTCGAAAATGTACTTGTAGCCATGAACATCACCACCAATCAAATTCCCGAAGAGACAAAAGAAGTTGCATACAATCTTCTTGATTTTATTGGCATTACCCGAAGCAAGGCCGATCGTCTTGTAACCATGCTTTCCGGTGGAGAACAACAACGAGTTGCGATTGCGCGTGCCTTATCAACCAATGTGGATGTAATTCTAGCGGATGAGCCGACTGGTAACTTGGATGAAGAAATGGAAGCTGAAATTATTAATATCTTCCAACATCTTGCCCATGATCACCAGAAATGCGTTATTGTTGTGACGCACTCCCAAGAAATCGCTAAACAAGCCGATAAAATTTTATATCTAAAAAAAGGATCATTGGAAGAAATTAGTAGAGGTGACTTGAATGAGTAATTTTCTTGATCAGTTTAAACCCGGTGTTTATGACCGAAATAAAATACATATAGGAACTGAAAAATCTGAAAAGAAAGTAATGGAAATGGATGACCTTGAATCCACAAGCACCTATCAGGATGAGGAGCGCTTCTATGTGCGTGAAGAAGAAACGGAACTTGATCCCTCCTATAAAGCAAAAAAACAAAAAAAGATGGTTTTTATCGCAATCGGTGTGGTCCTATCACTGCTGCTCATCGGTGGAATTTGGAATAAACAATCTCATACAATGATGCCTGACTTTACAGACAAACAACGTCAAGAAGTCGAGATATGGGCTAAAAAACACAAAGTCGAAGTAGATTTCAAAGATGAATTCAGTTTGGAATACGATGAAAATGTTGTCATCTCACAAGAATTCGAACCCAAAACTAAAATCCGTAAAGGCAGCTTGGTAAGTGTCGTGATTAGTAAGGGACCCGATCTTGAAGAAGTCATTAAGCTCCCTGATTTTGAAAAACTTAATGGAACCGAAATCAATGCATGGATCGAAGACCAAAAAATGCGTTACATCCAAGTCGAAAATGTATTCTCCAAAGATGTCGCAAAGGGTAATTTTATCTCATTTGAAATAAAAGATAAAAATGTAACGAAAGATCATTTCCAACGTAAAAACAAAGCACTCATTAAAATTTCAAAGGGCCCTGAACAATACGAAAAAAACATCATCGTTCCAGACTTTAAAAATCGAACAAAAATGGATCTTGAACTTTGGGCAAAAGAAAAAGAATTTGTAAGTACCTTTACCTATGAAGAACAATTTGATGACAAAATCGAAGCAGGCGGTGTGATCTCACAAAGCGTGAGTGCAGCAGAGAAAGTTGCGAAAAATGATGAACTTACCTTCGTAATTTCAAAAGGGAAAGCCGTACGTGTTCCTGATTATTCCTCTTCTGATCTCAATACTTTCGATACAATCAATTCAATGGGGGCCCAAGTAATTCAAAAACAAATTTACACAATGAATTACCCCTATGGCGCTTTTGTTGAACAAAACACAGAACCAGGAACTATTCTAAACGATGATCCTGATACGATTGTGATTGTTTACTACTCCATTGGCCAACCTTATATTAAAGGTCTTGTAGGCTTGACAGAAGGCGATTTACCAGCTTATTTCTATGAATTTAGTGCTAAAGGCGCACACATCACCTATGATGTGACTCGCGTTGCGGAATGTGGTGAAAAAGGAACGGTCGTACGTGCTTCCAAAAACAACCAATTTGTATCCACAACCGACCATATTAATATCTACATCAGTGATGGTACCAAAGCATGTGCCTCACCCGATGCCTAAACAATACGAAAAACACCTCGTTTAAACGAGGTGTTTTCTTTTAGACAGTTTGCGCTGCACTAATGCGTGCAATAGGGACACGATACGGTGAACAGGATACATAATTAAATCCAGCATCTCTGAAGAATTTAACCGAACGTGGATCACCGCCATGTTCACCACAAATTCCAATCTTTAAGTCTGGTTTTACGCCGCGTGCTTTTGCTATCGCAATTTTAATTAATTGTCCTACACCCTCCTGATCTAAAGATGCGAAGGGATCATTTTGATAAATACCTTTATCATAATAATCTTTTAAGAACGTTCCTGCATCATCACGTGAAAACCCATAAGTCATCTGAGTTAGATCATTGGTTCCAAACGAGAAGAATTCTGCCTCTTCCGCAATCTTATCAGCGAGCAAGCATGCACGCGGAAGCTCAATCATGGTTCCAATACGATAATGAACTTCTACTCCCGACTTCTCAATTAATGCATCCGCAAGGTTTCGAATACGAGTTGCGAGATAATTAAACTCATCGACGTCACCTACAAGTGGAATCATAATTTCTGGATTCACATGGTTACCATTTTGATTGACATTGATTGCAGCTTCAATCAATGCTTGTGTTTGCATAAGCGCAATTTCAGGATAGGTGATTGCAAGACGACAACCACGATGTCCCATCATTGGATTATATTCATGTAACGATCTCATGACCGTCTTAATCTCCGCAACGCCCATGTTCATTGATTCTGCCAATTCCTCAATTTCTTGGGTTGTGGTTGGCATGAACTCGTGTAAGGGTGGATCAAGGTATCGTACGGTAACACTTCGATTTTCCATGACCGTAAAGATTGCTTCGAAATCCTTTCGTTGAATGGGTAAGATTTTCGTTAATGCAGCCTCACGTTGTTTAGGCGTTCGACTTAAGATCATCTCACGCATTGCACGAATACGATCACGTTCAAAGAACATATGTTCAGTACGAATTAAGCCAATTCCTTTCGCACCAAACTCAATTGCAGTTTGCGCATCACTTGGCGTATCCGCATTGGTGTATACATCAATGGGACTCAATGCATCCGCCCATTCAAGGAGGGTTTCAAATTCCTGTGACATGGTTGCTTCTTGTGTTTTAAGTCGACCATGGTAAACACAACCGGTTCCTCCATCAATTGAGATTTCGTCACCGAGTTTATAAACCTTACCATCAATTTCACAGGTATTATCTTCATGCACAATCACATCACTACATCCTACAATACAGGATTTCCCCATCCCACGCGCTACAACCGCAGCATGTGAGGTCATCCCACCACGACTTGTGAGAATTCCCTCAGCTAGATGCATCCCCTCAATATCTTCAGGTGATGTCTCTAAACGAACTAATATAACAGGTTTTCCTTTTTGCGTGTATTTGACTGCCGTAAGCGTATCAAAGACGATCATACCACTTGATGCACCGGGTGATGCCGGTAATCCTTTCGCAATCGGTTCAATTGTTTTTAGGTTTTCGGTATCAAATTGAGGATGGAGTAATCCATCCAAAATGGATACATCAAGATTGTTGATGGCTTCTTGTTTGGTAATAGTTCCTTCATGAACCATATCATAAGCAATTTTCACAGCTGCTTGAGCCGTTCGTTTTCCACTTCGTGTCTGCAACATAAAGAGTTTTCCTTTCTCAATGGTAAACTCCATATCTTGCATATCATGGTAACGCTTTTCAAGTTTTTCTGCGAGTCGCTCAAATTCATGATATGCCTCTGGCATCGTTTCTTTGAGTGTTGAGATGGGTAGCGGTGTGTGTGTTCCCGCAACAACATCTTCTCCTTGAGCATTGTATAAAAATTCACCGTAAAGTTCATGCTCACCGGTTGCCGGATTTCGTGAAAACGCAACACCTGTAGCACACCCATCACCACGATTTCCAAAAACCATTTCTTGAATATTTACCGCAGTTCCCCAATCATCGGGAACATCATGCATTTTACGATAATACTTCGCTCTTGGATTATTCCAACTTCTAAAGACTGCCTCTACAGCATGCACCAATTGAACTTGAGGAGAATCCGGGAAGGGTTCACCCACTTCAATACGATACGTTTCTTTAAGACGTTGAATCAATTCCTTCAAAGCGATAACACTCAAATCATGATCACTGTCAACACCATATTTATGGACCACTAAAGCAACCTCACGATCCATCTTCATCTTTTCAATCCCCATAACCACATCCGCATACATTTGAATTAGACGTCGATACGAGTCATAAGCCATCTTTTCATTATCTTTGGCCAGCGCTTCGACCACTTGATCATTCAAACCGAGATTCAAGACGGTATCCATCATCCCTGGCATAGAAACTCGAGCACCACTTCGAACGGAAACAAGCAATGGTTTCTCTGTTCCCCCAAACGTTTTACCCGTTAACGATTCCAACTTTTTAAGATTTTCAAAAATCTCATCAAGGATGTTTTGCGCGATCGCATGATCTTTTTCATAGTAATGAAGACACGCATCCGTACTGATTACAAATCCTTGAGGTACCGGTAACCCCAAATTCGTCATTTCACAGAGGTTTGCACCCTTACCACCTAGGGTTGGACGCATCGCTGCACTTCCTTCAGAAAACATGTAAACATATTGCATATCGAAAAGCCCTCCTTATACACTTTTCATTATACATTGTCCGTTTTATTTTTTGGGTGCACGCCAACAAGGTAGTACCTACAAATTTTAAATCTCACCGTAATTACACAAGGATAGCAATATCCTTAAAGTAACTGTTATATCTTAGTGATACAATGACTGTAAAGGGGGGCGTGTTTATGAAGCGTTTCATGGTTTTTGTAATCTTACTTATTGCACTTACTGGATGTAATGCGAAAAGCGGTGCTGAGTCGATGCATGATGGAATCCGAACTGTAAGTCATACAGATCTTTGTTTATCCACCATACAAAACGAACTGTCTACAGTTAACGAAGGGTTTTACTTCATACGCGATACCCAGGACAATGCTTATTTTTATATTTACTCGAAAGCACGTAATTTTGAACAGATGAGTATTTCCAACCAAATGATTGATAAGGTACCTCACGTTGTTTTTACTGCTACAACCAAAAATCTTGTCGATCATTATGATGAGCCAAAACTTGATGGATTTATGGCTGTGAATGTGAATGAGCAAGTGGGCCAATTTAAGTTTATGGTAGACGGAAATGAAATTTATCCACAAATTATTACTTCCCGCATTCAACTTGAATCAGCACGTTAAAAAAGAGATCGCATGCGATCTCTTTTTTAAGATTATTGTTCGTATCCGTTAGGATTTGATTTTTGCCAGTTCCATGAATCTTCACACATTTTATGAAGATCACGTTTTGCTTCCCAACCTAACTCTTCACGAGCTTTTTGTGGATCAGCATAACACTCCGCAATGTCACCCGGACGACGTTCTTTAATTTCATAAGGAATTTCATGTCCCACAACATCACTAAATGCTTTTACCATTTCAAGAACCGAATAGCCTTGACCTGTACCAAGATTATAAACGCGGTATTCCGGTGTTTCTGTCATTTTCTTAAGGGCTGCCACATGGCCTAAAGCAATATCAACCACATGAATGTAATCGCGAACACCACTACCATCAACCGTGTCATAGTCATCTCCAAATACAGATAGATGATCTAATTTTCCAACTGCTACTTGAGTAATGTAAGGTACAAGGTTATTTGGAATACCTTTTGGATCTTCACCAATCGTTCCCGATTCATGAGCACCAATTGGATTAAAGTAACGTAAAATTACAACATTCCATGAAGGATCCGCAATATTTAAATCACGCAACATATCCTCTGCCATGAGTTTTGTACTTCCATATGGACTTGTCGTGGAAAGTGGGAATGTTTCATTGATTGGAACCGTTTTAGGTGCTCCATAAACCGTTGCGGATGAACTGAAGATAATATTCTTTACATTATTATCACGCATCACCTCACAAAGTGTAAGTGTACCTGTAATATTATTTTGATAATACTCTAAAGGTTTGGATACACTTTCACCAACTGCTTTTAGAGCTGCGAAATGAATGACAGCATCTACGGATTCTTTTTCAAAGATTGCATTTAAGCTTGGTTTATCAAGAACATTGGTTTCATAAAACGTAACGGTTTTTCCAGTAATTGCTTCAACACGTTTGAGTGCTTCGACACTTGAGTTACTTAAATTATCAACCACAACAACTTCAAATCCTTGGTTTAATAATTCAACACATGTATGACTCCCAATATAACCAGCACCACCTGTAACTAAAACTTTCATACTACCTCCCAAGGCCAATTCTTGGCTTCTTCTAAGTTTATTTTATCAGTTTACAAGATTAATGCAATGTAATAAAAAAACAAGAAATGTTATTTTCTTGCTTTTTTTATTGCGTAAATTTTACTAATGTTTACTGGTATAACTGAGTCATGTCGATGAATGTATCAAAGTTTGGGAATGACATTTCTACTGAATCATTTAACCCAACGACTTCAATCGTAATCAATAATTCCATCGATTCCATTGAATTTTTTTCGGTGACCATAAAACTCAGGTCGATGTTCTCAATCTCTTCCCCAACCTTCACAATTGCTTGACCTTGCTTGAAATCTAAGTCCACATCTTGACCTTGTTCTTCCAACGCATTTTTAAAAGTTTCGGATTGTAAGAAGTCATTTAAGTCAAAGGTATACACCAGTTGATTGTTTTCCGATACAACAGTTGCTTTTTCAAAATTAATATCTACCGGTTCGGATTGCATATCGTTAAGTGGTAGTTCTAAGAACATACCAACTTGTGGAATTTGTTTAAGATCAATCTTCATTTTTTGTTCCATAAAGTCCATATAAACATCAGAACCTTTTTTATAGATGTTCATTGATGCATCTTTTTCATCAGGTACGTTGATTTTGAAAATCAAATCAAAATCAAGGACTGATTCACCTTTCGCATATTGAATTCCCATATTTGCGGATACCGCATCATTAAGCTGTTCGCGTTTTTCTGGTTTCATTTCAAGGGCGAGGTCAATATCTACGGCATTTGCACTCATCAAACGTTCAGAAGCTTCATTGAGCTTTGCTTTTTGTTCATCAGTTGGTTTGTTTGATTTAGAACATCCTGATACCAAAACAAGAACGATCAGTGCAGCAGTAATAATTTTTTTCATAATGAGTTCCCTATTCAGTCTAAGACTGACCTTTTCTATTTTTTTTATTCAATAATGATCCTACACATACTAGGATTCCCGCAATCAGGATCATTGCACCCGTATCATTAGCTTGAACTCCTGTTTGAGGCAATGTTGGGGTTTCAGGCGTTGGAGTTTCAGGTGTAGGTGTGGGTACTGGTTTTTCTGGTGTTGGCGTAGGTACCGGCTTTTCTGGTGTTGGTGTATTATTTTTTGTATAAATATAAGTAACTTTTAAGGTTCCATCAATATACAAGCCTTCCACTTCATCACCCTTCATTTCTTTGAATGTGAATCCATCCACTATTTTTTGAATTGTTTTGTAAGATGTTCCGACATCACCTGTTGTGGTTTCTGAATCCGCAATAACATTACCGTTTTCATCCACATAATGAGCGATAACGGTTCCTTTTTGTGGAATCACAATAGGTGCATCTTTTTCATAAACATATACAACGTTAAGAACGCCATCAATGTAGTTTCCCTTAATTGAATCCCCTTGATTTAACTTAAATGTGTAACCTGGGAATGAAAGCTTCTCAGTATCATAAGCTGTCCCAACGGGTTCTTTCGTAGTTTTCGTTGGTTCTAATGTATTACCATCGGTATCCACATAAGAAACATTAAGCGTTCCTTCAATGATTGGATTTTCAGTTAAGATGGCTTCGCGACCTAAGGCATTTTCGCCTTCGGCTTGTTGGATATCAAAAGGTGTTTTCCAATTTGTTTTTGAAATTGCGGTATTAAAGTCGGGTTGGTAGCGACTGATATCTGTGATTCGTCCTATCAAGACTTCATTGGACGATGCTTCGGTAACGGCAGCTCCGTTCACATCCCACAATTTATAACCATCATGATTTATGCGAACTGTAAGTGTATTATGACTGTCCGCAAATGAGTAAGCTGCTCCTTTAGTATTTGAGAAGATAAACTTACCATTCGCATCGGTTGTGGTTGTCGCAACATCCACATCACCATCTGGGGTGTTTTCCACAAGCGTAATGGATACGCCTTCTTTTAAGCTTGCATCATTCCATACTGGTGTATCCCCATCATCAATGATTTGATGTTTGACCGTTCCACTAATTTCAGGTTGGATCACATAGATGTTTTGATGGTTGGGTGTTGCGGGTTGATTTGCACTGCGGCTATCATTCCAACTCTCCAAAGGCTCATATCCCTCAAGTTGTCCTTGCGTCATATTATTATAATTAAGTTCGATATTGTGATTAAGTGCAATTGCTACGGTTTTATCCGTTACAGCACCAGGAATCAATTTATCCACGCTGAGTTTATACCCTACAAGGGGTTTTGCGTATGAGTAAGCATGGGTTTCAGTATTGAAGTCAAGTTCATCTGTTGCTTCCTCAAAATTTACATAGTCAGTAGTAACGTAGAATTTGAAATCAAATCCATTATCATGCATTTCTTGGATGGTATGATCGTCATCGTGATAATTATTACTGAGATAAAATTTCAAACTTCCTGTTTCAAAGTATTGGATTCCATCATCGGGTGAGACTGTTGTCCACACCATATGATTATCCGCACTTAAAAAATTACGAAGTTGAATGTAATTCTCGCGATACATGCGACGGTTTTCCGCATTGGGATAGATTAAAACCCCACCGTAATCTGACTGAGACTCAACACCAGAAATAACAGCTTTTTGAGCACTGCCTAATGCGTCTATCGGAGTCGGTTGGTTTGTGATTACGAATGTTGTCACGGTTAGAATTAATGCGAGTAAAGATTTATAGATTTTTTTCATAAGATTCCTCCTCTTGTAGTCCCATCGTATCATTTTCCGAGATTAAGAGTGTTTTCATGTTCTTAAAAATTCAATTTCTGTCATAAAATGAACACACTTCACAAAACGTTCATTTTAGAAGCCCAATGGCCGTGGTTTTTGTAGATGGAGCGTAGTTTTTCACAAGATAACGAAAACCAGTATCATTTAGACCTCGAAAACGTCATTTTTAACCAGAACAAGAGCTGAATATCGAGAGTTTGTGAAAAAAGAGCCAAACTTAATTAATGTTTTGCTTGTGTGTTTTAAAGCACTTCCATACACTAAAAGGGCAGTAACAGAAAGGAATCGTGAATATGTTTGTTCGTTTTACGCATAAAGATCGACACACCACATGGGCCGTAATGATCTTATTTGTTTTAAGTTTTGGGTCATTATTTGTAGGTGTCTTGCCCTTGTCTTTTAACGCATTGATTACAGGGAGTGGTGATGCGTGGTCGATTCTGCTTACAAGCCGTCTTCCCCGTCTTTGTGCCATCATTCTGACAGGTTCTTCACTGGCAATTTCCGGAATGATCATGCAAAAGGTGACGCGTAACCGATTTGTATCTCCCTCAACTGCTGTAACGATGGATGCAGCCCGGATGGGAATTCTCATCGCGTTGATTGTCTTTCCAGGGGCATCATTACTGCATAAGACTTTGCTTGCCTATGGTTTTGCGATTTTAGGTACCGCTCTTTTTTTGAGGCTCTTACGTCTAATTCCCTTAAAGAATGTAGTCTTTATTCCCCTACTTGGGATTATGGTCGGAACTATGATTGAATCGATGACCACCTTTTTGGCCCTTAAGTTTGATTTAATGCAAGCTTTAGGAGGGATGATGACGGGATCGTTTACCCAAATTATTGCAGGGCGTTATGAGTTGCTTTTTACGTCCGTCCCGCTGTTATTGTGTGCATTATTTGCCGCCCGTAAATTTGATATTCTATCCCTTGGCGATGATTTTGCGCGTAATCTTGGCTTAAAACCCAAGGCAGTGATGAACCTTGCTTTAGTGCTCGTATCGTTGCTTACCGCTTCAGTCGTGGTGACGGTAGGAACACTGCCTTTTATAGGCTTGATTGTCCCCAATATGATTGCCCTGCGTTATGGTTCCTCCAACTCATTTTTACTGTGTGGGCTTTATGGGTCATGCCTTGTCTTAGTATGTGATCTCATTGCACGCATCGTAATCTTCCCCTACGAACTTCCCGTAGGATTTATATTGGGAATTGTTGGGTCCTTAGGATTTCTAGGGATGATCCGTCATGAATTATAGAAAAATCTTAGGATGGATTGCCTTTATCTGTGCTGTTTATTATATAGGAAGTAGCTTAAACAGTGCGTATATCTTTCAACGGCGATGCGTCCAAATCCTCACCCTATGCATCACTTCTTATTTAGTTAATCTAAGCACAACGTTATTTCAAAGACTCACCCATAACCGCATTGTCTCTCCGGCTTTATTGGGCTTTGAACGCTTGTACCTTTTGATTCAAATCGGGTGTCTTATGATTCTAAACAATCCGATGCTCAATCCTCTCATCGCCTTATTCACCATGTCAATCATTGGCCTCATGATCTACCCCAAAATCTTAAAGCGATGTGGAAATGACATCTATTTGATGCTTCTAATTGGGACAGTCTTTTCAACCTTAATGGGTGCTCTCTCCACAACCTTACAAATGATGATGGATCCGCTGGAATTCAGTATCCTTCGAAGTCAAAACTTTGTATCGTTGAATGCCATCCAACCACAATTTTTAAGTATTTCCGTGGTACTTACGCTTCTCATCATCGGCATCTACAACCACAAACGCCATCAGTTTGATGTTTTAGTCCTTGGGGATGATACTGCACAAAGTTTAGGTGTGGATGTCCCTTTGGTCCAAAAGGAAATCTTATTTATTGTCATTCTCGCAAGTTCGCTTGTCACAAGTCTTGTCGGACCACTAACGTTTCTTGGTCTACTGACCAGCAATTTAGCTCAAGAACTGTGTCCAAATGCGAAGACAAAACCGATTATCATCACCGGAACGCTTCTAGCCTTTATACTGCTTCTCGGATCCCAACTTATCTTCGAACGTCTTTTTAATTTCACCGGAACCATCACCGTTTTGATTAATTTGATTGGCTCATTGACACTAATTATTTTTATGATTAAGGAGCGTAAACATGATTAAAACAGAAAGACTCACTAAAACCTATGGGAGCCTTAATGCCTTAGAGAACTGTGCAATCACAATTCAAAAAGGTGCTATGACCGCCATTCTTGGCGAAAATGGATCGGGTAAATCAACCTTGCTCAATCTAATTGGACGATTATCCCATCCCTCATCAGGGAAAACATATCTTAACGACAACGATATCCAAACCTTCAAAGCCATTGATTTTGCGAAACACGTTTCAATTTTAAAACAACGCAATCACCATAACTTGAATTTGAGTGTCTACGATCTTGTGTCCTACGGTCGTTACCCCCACAATCCACGTCACCTTACGGACGAAGATCATCAAATTGTGAGGACATGCCTTCAAGACATGAAATGTTGGGATTTTAAAGACCAATCCATCCAAACCCTTTCCGGAGGTCAGCTTCAGCGTGTCTACATCGCGATGGTCTTAGCTCAAGATACCGAAGTAATTCTTTTGGATGAACCGTTAAATAATTTGGACTTAAAACATGCCCATGAATTCATGCAATGCCTGAACCATTTCGTAATCCATCGCAATAAAACCATCGTCATGATCATGCACGATGTAAATATGGTATATCGATATTGTGATGCGGTTGTTTGCTTAAAAGATGGGAAATGCATTGCGCATGGCGCCGTTGATTCAACGCTAACACAAGCCATCCTAAAACAGCTTTATGATTTAGACTTTACAATTTTCACCCATAACACAATCAAACAATGTTGTGTAGAAACGAGGAACTATGAACTTTAAAACATTAATCGTGTGCTTTGCCCTCATCTTCGTGACGGGATGTACACCTCAAAAAACAAAAGATACCACCCTTTCCATTACACATAAATTAGGAACAACCGAGGTTAGCGAAAACCCACAGAACGTATTTGTCTTTGATATGGGAATCATTGATATGATGGAATCCTATGATTTACCAATTTCCGGGGTGCCTACTGCTTCCTTAACGACAACGCTTAAGTCAAAGTTGGACCCAAACCTTACCGATATTGGTACGCTTTTTGAACCTAATTATGAACGCATAAGCGAAGCACAACCGGATCTTATCGTTATCTCAGGTCGCAGTGCCAAACATTACGAAGCCCTCTCAAAAATTGCCCCTACCATCTATATGGGAAGAGACAGTCATCCCGATGGCTTAATCGCATCCATGAAGGCAAATACTGAGGTACTTCATCAACTCTACCCAGGACGTGATCTTGAAGGCTTGATGACTGATTTAGAAAGTCAGGTAGATGCATTCAAGAATGAAGCACAAAATCAAACGGGCACCTTACTTTTCTTAATGGCCAATGGCAATGAGATTAAAGCCTTCGGACCTGAAAGCCGATATGATCATGTGTACCGTGATTTCGGATTTACGTCCGTTTCCAAACAATTTGATGTCTCAACCCATGGTTCTACCCTCTCCTTCGAACAAATCCAAGACCTTAACCCTGATTATATCCTTGTAATGGATCGCTCCCGGGTAACCGGTGGTGAAGGAAATGCGGAAGTCTTGATGGACAATGCCTTTGTGAAAGCAACGCGTGCCTACCAAAACGGCCATATCATCTATGTGGATCCTGAAGTTTGGTACCTAACCGAAGGGGGAACAACCGCAGTTTTATCCATGATTGAATCATTAAAACCTCTATTACCGTAAAAAAAACACACTCTAGAAGTGTGTTTTTTGCTTAGAGTTCATGTTTCACAAACAACAACAATGTGTGAACACTGAACTAAATCCTTGGTTAATTTTGTAATTACAAATGAATTGATTCCCTTTAAATAAGTCTATAGACAATCATCGCTACCAAAGACACCACAAAAGTAATGTGTGAATTTTTCTTGTTATAAAGAAACATGATTCCAAAAAGACAAAGTAATAAGTAGTATTCTAAATGACTGAAAACACCTAAAGAATCTGCTTGAACAAAATAAATAAAAAGCGAATTTGTCGTATAAATTGTTATGATTGAGAATATTAATTTTTCAAATATAAAATAATAATACTTCTCTTTTTTTCTGATTTTAATATTTGTCTCAACATCCAAATATGGAGTCAAGAAATCAAATACATATAGAATATTAAAAATAGAAACTAATAGAGAAGCGCAAAGTTTCATTAATGTGAAATTACTCGAAGGAATTTTAAAAATAAGGTGTTCAATCTGACTACTCTCTACGATATTTTTTGTTATACAAGACAATATTAATAATAGGTTAAGTAAGAAAAATCTATATTTTTTCCAATTTACCATTTACGAGCTCTAATTTCTTATCAAAATTTATGTCTTCTATTTCATCATGTGAACAAATTATGATTGTTTTTGCCTTCATATTACTGATTATATTTGTGAAACTTAAAATAGATTCATCATCGAGACCGCGTGTTGGCTCGTCAAGAAGAATAAGATCTTGATCTTCCATGATTGCCTGAATTAGACCCGCTTTCTGTCTCATCCCAACACTATAATTTTTCATTTTGATTTTACTATCGATTTCTAAATCAAAAGCGTCTGCTAATTCTTTTACATATTCATAATTAAAATTTGATTTTATATTAAATAAAAATTTGAGGTTTTTTATTAATGTTTGGTCTTCTATAAAAGAGGGATTTTCAATAAGAGCCCCTATATTTTTATAATTGGTTTTTATGCTGCCATCATCCGCTTTTAGTATTCCAGATATAATTTTTAGTAAAGTTGATTTACCGCATCCGTTTTTACCTTTTATATAAATGATTGAATGATCGTTTAGTTCTAAATTTAGATTTTCTAAAACAGTTAAATCCTTATAGCTTTTTTTTATATTTTCTAATATTAACATAGGTTACTCCTTTTTATAAAACTGACATAAACACAACGTGAAATCCAAAAGTTAACAAAAAACTTAAGAGCGAGACAAATAAAAAATAACGGTTATTAAAATAAATTACGAAGGATAAGAGTAAAGATATACTGTAGTACAGTAAAAGTAGTGACAAGATATAGATAAATAAAATTGTGAGAAATTCAAATTTAACAAAAAATATTACGGGTATTATATGTGCTAGCGTACCATAGCAAAAAATAAAAAAAATAGTCCTCTGTAACCTTATCGATAATTCGCGATTATTTACACGAGCCAACAGAAAAATTTTTTTTTTTGAGATTTTATAAACTATAGTAAAACCAATTATTAGACATACAACATTTAAACTCATCCAATAAAAATTATGATTCAACAAAACAGCGATAGCACGCGCTCCTGAATTATAAATAAGAGCGTATTCAGCTATATTTAGAATTATAAATATAAACAACAAGATATACTGTTTCTTTGAAACACACGAAAGTATTTTTCTATTTGGGTTCATCCTTCTGTCTCTCTCTTTTTAACAGTTATAACATAAAAAAGAATCGATATTAAAAGGTACAGAACAATAGAAGCAAGGAATATGTTAAGTCTGTTTGCTCCCGATGAGAAGTTGCCAACTGTTGGAAGATTTCCTATAACCAAGCCGTAGAAATACATTGATAAGTTCTTCAATGCACTTAATTTATTCGTAAATGGAATGATAAAAACTCCAACTATAAAAATAGTTGTGATAGAAATTAATGGACTTAGTGCAGTATATAAGTATTTATTTTTTATATAATAAATTAAACTGCTTAAAAAGACACAATAAACTGTGGTTCCGATAATTGAAAGTAAAAAATAAACAAAGAAATTAATCGGATTATGTGTGCTAAACGGTAACATTTGCGTTAATGTCGGATCATTGACTTCAAAGGTCAGTGGAGATTTGATAAATATAATGATTAATAGTAACGAAATTTGTTGTAACAACGAAATAAAAAGAGTTCGCTTTATTACGTTTTTGATCTTGCTCGAATAATACTTAAAATATCCAGTTCTTAATATTACTAAATCATCAAATTTATTTTGTGTGATGAGATATTCGAAATTTAGAGCATATATGCTCTCTAAACTAATTATTATTAAATAATAAACAAAAAAGAATCCTGGATTTGTTATTGTATAATAATAGAAAGAGGCATCGAAATTAAATATTTCTTGCTTTAAAACAAAAATAACTTGGACTACAATTATTGGTAACATAATTGATAGTAAATTTTTTTTACTTGATTTGTACATTTTTCCCCCGTATTAATAAAACTTTATCATTATAGACAATGCTGTACAACGCATTATTTGTCTATTTGCTTGATGTTTTTGTAAGTGTTTAGTGTGTGTTTTTGATACACTACTGGAGTATTCTCATCGAATTATCAACTCAAATCATTTTGTATCTATACTATGTCTATCGTAATTGTGGATTAACGCCGGTTGTGAAAGACTTAGCGGTTTCCACACAGAGACTTACCCTTTCCTTTGAAAAATCCAAGACGTTAACCCGGACTATATCCATGGTTGAATTATTAATTCCTCTATTTCCGTAAAAAAACACACTCTAAGAGTGTGTTTTTGTTTAGAGTTCCAGTTCGTGTTCCACAAACACTAACAATTCTCGAACCCTGTCTTTCGCAATATTATAATAAACCCGTTTATTGCTGCTGGGTTCGCATTGAATCAACCCATCATTTAATAATTCTTGGATGTGATAGGAAATGGTTGCGGGTGTTAAATCAAGCAGGGTCGCGAGTTCCTTTCCGTATTTTTGTCCATGATTCAAGGCTTTTAAAATCGCAAATTTACTTGGATCACCCATACTTTTCATCATCTTACATGCATTTTTATCGCTGAGTTGATTTCGATTTAAAAATGCTTCTGTCATCGTAATTCCCAAATACGTTACATCCACAAATGAATTATTAGCCATCACACTTGGATAAATAATCCCCTCATGATCATCCCAAACAATTCCAAACGTATCACGAAGATATTCAATATAAGTATTTGACTCAAGACGCGCGGTCCACTCTTGGTTTAAGACCTCAATTTCTTGATCAAACACCGATAACATTTGTTTCAGCGGTTTTGAAAGGTCTGTCACAATACCTTTAAACTCGTGATACAGCACATCAGCGGACTCGACCATACTTACTAATGCCCACTTTCCAGAATAACTTAACGATGCATGATTGATTACCTGGAAAATCCCTTCATGACGCGTGGATCCTTCACTAAAAAATGCTTTTAAAATATCTTCAATGGTTTCGACCAATAAAGCCTCAATCTCGTTTTGATTACGTGTTTGGATTTCAAGAAAACATTTAAAGGGAATATAGTACAGTTGTGCTTTTTCATTGCCAAGTAATTCAAGAATTTCAGTTGCATGGGGGTAATCTTTTTGAACTTGAATCATCGATGCTTCACACCCTTTATAAATTGAATCAATGCGATCATGAATCGCATGAGCATCCTCTGCATAAGGGGCCTCTTGGGTCAAAAAACGTCGAAACATTACATAAGCTTCAAATTCATAATTTAGTTTTTTCTCAAATTTCATCGTAAACTCCTTTAAATATGTTGGGACTGCACAAAGCGTTCATAGACACCGTGCTCTGTTAACAGCGAATCATGGGTTCCCATTTCCACAATCACACCGTGATTTAATACAATAATTTTATCAGCATCTCGAATGGTGCTCAATCGATGTGCCGCAATAAGAATTGTTTTTTCGTTTTGGATGTTTGCGATGGCTTTTTGAATCAGTTGTTCTGACTCACTGTCCAATGCGGATGTTGGTTCATCCATTATGAGAATGGGTGCTTCACTTATTAGTGCACGAGCAATCGCGATGCGTTGACGTTGTCCCCCTGAAAGCATTCCACCTTGTTCGCCCACATGTGTATCATACCCTTGGGGAAGCGACACAATAAAATCATGGATTGCGGCTTTGTGTGCGGCTGCCTCAATCATCGCATCACTGACAATGCCTTTACTGCCTAGACGAATGTTTTCTCGGATGGTGGTGTTGAACAAGGGGGATTCTTGTTGGACATAACAAATTTGATTTCGGACACTTTGCAGTGAATAATCTTGCACATCCTTTCCATCCAACAAAATCTGCCCCTGATCGGGTTTATAAAAGCCAAGAAGTAATTGAAAAATGGTTGACTTCCCACTTCCCGATTCTCCCACAAACGCCACCTTAGATTGTGGACTGATCGTAAAATCAACAGACTTTAAAATGGTATGATCTGGTTGATATCCAAATTGAACCTGATCAAAGGTAATTAAATCATGACCTTTCCCAAGACTTAGGTCTTGTCTATCAATACGACCCTCTTCACATTCCATGTCCAACATCGTTAAGATACGATCCGCAGATGTTTGAACTTCCAAAATATAGTTCCAAGCAACACCAAAGTTTCCAAACATATATCCAATAGATGCCTGTAATGGTAACAACAACATTACCTTCGCAAATTCAAAATCAGTGGTCCGTGCTAAGTAAAAGCCAATTCCCACAAACAATATTTTACCCAAAGCCCCAAAACCATCATTCCACATAGTAACTCGATGCTTTTTAACTTCCGCATTTATGAGGGCCTTTGCATGCGCTTGGTTTAATTCACGATAATCATCCACCACCGTATTCTGTGCATTATACAAACGCACCATTGTTTCATTTGCGATAATATCGGATACGTGATTGGTTGCTTTGTTTTGGAAGTTTCGTGCTGATACGTAATCAGTTTGAATTGCGTCTGCATACCGTGTTGCCACCCATACACTCACAATTCCCAACACAACCGCAATCACCCCAAATCGCACATCCACAAAGAATGTTGTGATTAAGGCTGCAAGACCACCCACTGTAGGATGAATAAACATGTAATTAAATCCTTGGAAATAATAATTATTAATGACATCCGCATCACTGGTTAATAAGGTCATCATATCGCCGGTATGTGAAGCACGAATTGTTGCTTCTTTTTGACGTAAGATATGATGAATCATGTGTTCTTTGAGACGTTTCTCTGCGTTTAATCCCCCCATGAGATTTCCCGTTTGTCCCATTACAAGAAGTGGAAACATAAGGAGAAATAGACCGGTTATTGTGAGGAGGATTTGTAAATCAAAAGTTCCTGCTGTAGCTTGTTCGATGGAAATCTGCGTCATCTTTCCAAACGTAAAGTTAAGACCGAAATTTGCGAGACTGGCAACACAACCGCCTAGAATTGCGCCAACAAAAGCCCACGAACCAATTTTGGATATTCGTCGCATGGTTTTAAATACGTTTGTCATGATGATCACCTCCATTTTGAATTGCGATTAAACTTGCATAGATCCCGTCTTGAGCCATCAGTTCATGATGCGTTCCACTCGCAACAACCGCCCCTTGATCCATCACAATAATGCGATCACAATTGCGTAAGGTTGCAAGACGATGCGCAATAATCAGTTGCGTACGTTCTGTCGTATCCATAACATGCTGGATGAGCTGTTCTGTTTCCACATCTAAAGCTGAAGTTGCTTCATCAAACAACAAGACATCACTCTCTTTAAGCAGCGCTCGTGCAATCGACAAGCGCTGACGTTGTCCCCCGGACAAACGATTCCCCTTTTCGCCAACGATAAAGTCCAAGCCGTTTTGATCCACAAAGTCTGAGAGATGAACGTGATCCAGCACCTCATGAAGTTTCTTATCCGATACCATCTGATTGCCATACTGAAGATTTTGACGAATGCTTTGATTCATCAATTCACTATTTTGAAATACAACCGCCAAGTCATTACGTAAGGCTTGTTTATCCCAATCTTGAATCGAAATCCCTTTATAATAAACCGCACCGGCTTGAGGCGTATACAGTCCTAACAGGAGCTTCATCAGCGTTGATTTCCCTGAACCACTGGTTCCCACAACACCGACGTGTTCCTGATCATAAATCTCAAGATTGAAGCCCTTTAATACGAGAGTATCCGTATTTGGATATCCAAAAAATACATCTTTAAAAGCAATAACAGGATCGCTATCCTCTGATCCCACCGCATTCCCGAATGTTTCTTTCGCAGCATCCCAAATTGGATAAATTCGTTCGGTTGAAACCAATAATTGCGGAATGTTTTGAACCATATTCGCAATAACATTAAATTCATTTGAAATCAGTTGAACTAAAAGAAAGGCACTGACAAGTTGACCCAATTCTAGCTCACCGTGTGCGATAAGATAGGTTCCACCAATACCAATGAGGAAATTGGGAAGCATGGCAAAGACTGAAAATGGAAATTGCAGTAAGTAGAGGGAACGGATTCCATAGATTCCCTTATCCCGTGAATCCACCAGTGCTTTCTCGACCCATGAAGCAACCGTATCATACAAACCAAAGGTTCTTATGGTCGTTCGGTTATTCATCACATCTTGCGTGAGGGCATTGGTTTTACCCATAGCCGTTTTCCATGGAAGGATGAAATCACTGGATTTTTGTGAAGCATAACGTTGAATGATAAAAGCCAATGGAAGGGGAATAAAATACAAGATTAATAAACGCACATCAATACGAAGAATCCCAAAGGATAAGATTATTAAAAGTACAACCGCTTTAGATAAGGTGACACTTAAATTTGTTGCGGAAACAATGCTTGAAACATCATTTTCAAGCCGTCCAATGAGATCACCTTGTTCCAGTTGTGAACTGACACGATAATCACTTTCCAAAATGCAATCAACTGTTTTTGTTTTAAATTGACTGCGCATTGTTTCAATCACTTGAGTTTGATATTTTTGAGCCTGATAAGTCATTAATACCGCAAGGAGGGTAAGACAACCAAACCCTATTAAACTGGTTTGAGTTTGGGTAAAATCACGCAGTAATATCGATTGGGTTAGTGCTCCAAAATATTGCGATGCCATTAATTCCATGGCACCAATTAATACGAAACTACAAAGGAGTACCACATATCGATTGAAACGATTGCTTTCGCGCCATGCACGCTTTAATTTATGGATCATAAACCATCCTCCTACGCTTAGTTATACATTCATCTAATGTTATGTTAGATAAAGATTAACACAAGCGGTCTTTTCAGTCAACAAATATCTAATATCGTGTTAGACATTAATGAGAACCATAAAAAAAGAGTCTTACGACTCTTTGACTTGGATACGATCTAGATTAATAACTCCGGCATTTTTTAAGATTTGGTACATCTCTTCGGAAACATTTTCCAGATCCACATAATAGAGATAGACTTGATACTGCGTTTCGTTAACACCATCAGAAGCTTCAATTTTAAGCTGTGTCGCCTCTTTCACCGGTGATTTTGAAGAATTGAATTGAATCTCAATATCGTGATCAAATCGCGTATCCGTAACACGCAATTCCCCTTCATCATCCCCTGTTTGGACCACAATGCGTGCACCACTATCAACTTCTTTATCATCTACACGATATGTTATTTTAGGCGGAATTGTATCAACGGCTTTAAAGACTTTCTCAAAGCTTGCTTCTTCACCGTTTGAAAATGATGCGATAAAGCGCATTTCTAAATCACCGACAACAGGAATTTCATCACCGTTATCTAGCAAGTCCATAATTCCCTTATCATCATACCCTTCTGGAAATGGATAGGGAATGTTATGCATCGTTGTATACAACTGGATTTGTTCTTGTCGGATGGTCTCAGGATCTATAATCTTTCCATCTCTTAAAAATTCAACGTGATACGTTCCAAAATTACTCTTTTCGAGATCAATCGCATCTTGTAGTGCTGCATTACTTAAGTAAGTGTATTGTTCTAATTGCGCATTATTTTTAAATACGATTGTTGGTTTGGCTGGTTTGGTTAGTTGATAAACAAAGACAATAATTACCACAATCAAAATAACCGCAACTGAACCAACATATCTGAACTTTTTCACTTTGTCTGAACGTTTTAATGGTTCCATCTCAATGCTCCTTTCAAGTTTATAAACTCATATTACTTTAATCGTAGTCCCTTTTGATTCAAAATGATACCCACATCACAAAAGACTCATCAGATTACCATTTATTTGATAAATAAGTTGATTTCTTCCTCTGATAAATCTCGGTACGCACCGGGTTGTAAGCTTGAATCCAGTTCCAACTCACCAATCTTAATGCGTTTTAAATAGGTAACTTCATTATCGCAGGCATGCATCATGCGTTTCACTTGATGGTATTTCCCTTCACCGATTGTTAAGTGGATGGCGCGTTCCCCTACAACTTCAACTTGAGCAGGTTTCAAGAGTTCATCCCCTAACATCATCCCTTTTTCTAATTCTTCACAAAAGCGCAGGTCAAATGGTTTATCCAGTTCAACATAATATTGTTTATGAACATTACTTTTACTGTGCGCAACACGATGTGAAAACTGGCCATCATTTGTAATTAAGAGTAACCCTTCCGTATCCGCATCCAAGCGACCGACAAAAACCAAATCACGATGATACGATTCGATCAGTTCTAAAACAGAGGGATACATTTCAGGATTATGTTCACAAATATATCCAGCCGGCTTGTTCATCATAAAGTAAATATCCTTCTGGTACGATACGCTCTCCCCTTGAACAAAGACTTCATCCTTTTCAAGGTTTAAAACCATACCTGCATCCCGTACCACATCGTGATTTACCGTAACCATACCCTTTTTCACAAGTATCTTTACATCTTTTCGTGTTCCAAATCCATTATGAGCTAAAAATTTATCCAATCGCATATCTCATCCTCATTTCAATATCTTCTATTATATCGTATTCTGTAGAATTACGGATGAATTTTAAAAAGATTATAAATCACTTAAAGGCTATCATTAAATACATTCCTTTGGATTAAATACATCAGATTTCCAATGCGTCCGATACCATAACTCATGAGCGTCAACATAACCCACACTAAAACAATGCCTGTTTTTAACGTGACCGGAATCGATGTAATGAGGAGGTCTTTCATTGTATTTGAAAAATCTACATTTAAGACCTTGGTAATTTTTAGAATATGCATCGCAATCATTGTGAAACTCATCATCATCGAATAAATCAAGAGTGAATATCTATGGATCTTTCGATAGTTTTTCATTCCCATTTTACTTACATGAATAAACCCTTCATTACGGCGATCATAAATAAGGTGGTATTGCTGATAGCCTAAGAAAAACATTGGGACCAATAATACACCCATAAAGATAAGACGATAGAAGACTTGGTTCTTCATAACGATGAGTGAGGCACCACGATTATCAATCATGGTATCAACACCCAACATCTGTGCCTGCTTAAGTTCTTCATCAAATCGGAGTGCATTTGAAATTTCATGGGCACGTTTAAATACCGCATCATGCTCTACGTAGAGATCATGAGCGCGCTCAGGTTCCCGTTCAATCATTATTTGAATCTTTTCTTTTTCTCTTACAGCTTCTTGAATTATCTCAAGTGCTTGCTTATGTCTTATGATACTTGAATCATCGATGGGGCCAAGATAATTTTGTTTATAAAATTGATAAGACTGTTCATTTGACGTCGTACTGATCGAAAAGGTTTTAATATTATAGATACCAAAAATTAGTACAAAAACAAGAATTATTAACCCATAAGAACTTATCCAAAGTTGATACATGCTATGTACAATTCGATGTGTACTTCGAATCGGAATCCCCGCCCCCTTATGCTTACGGATTGGTCCACTCTTTACATAGCACTCATATGAAACAATGCCCAAAATTCCAGTCAGAACTACACAAAAAAGAAGTAAATTATAAGGGAAATCGCCTTTATCATGGACAACCATATAGTAAATATTATATAACTTGAGGAAGCCATATTTTGAATGAATCGGAATCATTGCATATTGCATGCCTTGCACAAAGAGAACACTTAATCCTGCGATTACTGTAAGAAGTGTATTTCGCGTAAGGGTCATAAAAATTAAAGTTAACAGTAAAAGCATTAGGGTCACTACAAAAATTGAGATATACCTAAACATTGAATAGTGAAACACACTTCCCATAAGCCAAACATGTTTGAAATAGGGAATGCTGTGAATGGATGCCTTTGAAAACCCCAATCTAAACCCATCAAATAATATTAGAAGACCCGTCACAACGAAAAGTAACCCCGTTAGTACCACCATTTTTGAATGAAATAATTTTGAAAGACCTCTTTGTGTCGGCTGATAAATCTCAAGTGTCCCTTCTAAAAGATCTTCTCCAAAAAGTAAGTAGAGTAAATAAAAACCAAAGAGCAGCATCACAATCTTAGGCGTTGGACTGCGTAAAATTAGTTCATGGCGTTGGATGTTTATAAATTCAACGGGTTCAAGTTTGAGCTGCTCATAAAAATCATGTTCCTTATTCAATTTATGAACATCTTTGGGATCTTCAAAAAGGCCCGTCTCACGTTTGTCATTGATTTCTTGAAGGTGTTGATCAATGTTTTCATGATAACCTGATATGTATTTAATCTGTTCTTCAAAATACATTGTGGCATCATCTACTGAATCATTTGTGAACAAGTCGGTATGTTTAGAATATTCCTTATAAAGTGCATCATACGCACCTGTAGATTTCAGATAAACCATATTTAAAGAGACAAAGGCTAAAACAATCACCACGAGCATTCGAAAATTCATGCGCATTTTTAGATTTTTGAGTTCAAGATGGATCATGATAGTGCGTACAGGTAAAGATCCTCGATTGTTGGATTAACCTTTACCCCTTCAATGTCATCACTAAAATGGCGAATTCTTACCTGTTCCCCAATGCGAATGCTATTGATAATTTTATGTTCTTGAGCGAAACGTTTATACGCCTCAAAAGATAGCGTGGATTCAAAGACACGCATCTTTAAAATAAGTTTATCCGGTGTATCAAATTCAATGATATTTCCTTTTTGAAGAAGTATTATTTTATCGGCAATATATTCGATATCGGATATAATATGCGTTGCAATCAAAACAATTTTATCACCAGAAAGTTCCATGATTACATTTCTTAGATTGCTCCGTTCAACAGGATCAAGACCTGCGGTTGGTTCATCCAAGATTAAAACTGCGGGATCATTCAACATCGCTTGCGCAAGCAAGACCCGTTGTTTCATCCCACCGGAAAGAGAACTTAATTTATGATGTTTCTTTGTTTCCAAATTAAAACGCGTCAAAAGATCTTCAATCCGCAATCTCGCTAAATCATTTGGAATCGCCTTTAGGGATGCGATATAGAAGAGAAAATGCTCGATAGTCATCTGTGCAGGTAACGATTGATTTTGAGGCATATAACCCAAAAGACTTCGAAATACGGTGTAATCTTTTATCAATTCTCCATTAAAAGATACTGTTCCCGAATCTGCTTTCATCAAGGTTGCAAGTATTTTAATTAAAGTGCTCTTCCCTGCACCATTATGCCCAACAAGCCCATAAATCCCGTTCTCCATATCAAAGCTAAGATTATTCACAGCTTTCGTAGCGCCATAAGCCTTATTTAAATTCCTTACTTCCAACCTATTTAACAAGATAATCACACTCCTTCATCGCCAAATCGCACATAAAGTGAGCTTCCTGTGATTTCCCAAAAACATAACGATCATCCACAACGCGTAACATCAGTGAAAAATCACTACGCATGAACATCGCGCTCTCCGGTCCGCGAGATGTGATTGTCTCAGCGGGTACTACGCGACTGATCAACGTTCCATTATGATCATACTGTTCATATGCTTGTATGCCATCAAGACTTGAAGTATAGAAATAATCTTTATTTGCATACATAATAATTTTATTATCAAGTCTAATTTCGTGATCACCCTTTGAAAAAACTGCCGTCACGCGAGCATTTTCTAAAGAAGTGTTTGAATCATCCGTTGTCCGATGGATCTCATAATAAAGTCGCATGGTCTCATCTTCATAAACGGTCAACGGTTCTTCTGGAATTCTCAATTGCCCTTTATCAATAAAGAATTGATATGTCTGTATGGATTCAGGATACAGATTACGTTCAATTTGTTTAAAATGATGGTCATATACTTCAATAATGGATTCCCCGGTTACTTCATCTTCAAAAAGAACATAGATGAAGCCTGAATCAATTCGAAAACGAAGCGGTAAGGTTTCAAAGCGGAGAACTTCTTCATAAGCTTCCCCTTTGCGATTCAAGCGTCCAAGCGAATAAGCACTTCCACCATCGGCACTCATTCGCGCGAAAAGTCCATAAAGATAATCCCCATAATAAATTAAGTCGCTATCTTGCACAAAACTCTCAAAGTAGCGTGTATAGGATATCCGATCATTTTCAACTTCTTGGTCATCCGCAAAGGACATCCCGGTTAATCGTGCTACTTTTTGTCGGTTGATATTATAGTAATAAAGCGATGCATTCTCGACAAAATACACATCGTGATCCGTTTTAGCAATGGATGATTCGATTAAAGGCGTTGATAAATCAAATGGCTGAATCTGAATTGAATCTGAACCTAATGTTGTCCCACAACCAGATAACGGAAGCAATAATCCCACGCATAAAAGCTTTTTAATATTGAACATAGTTCCCCCCCTTGGTACGTTCTTTATAACTCTATAATAGCATTCACAAATAAAATGTAAACGCTATCTAAACATTTTTAACACGAAGTCAAAAACAGCGTATTCATCCACCCGATTCACTCTTGATTTATATCCACAAAAAAAATCCCAAGTTCAAATCTCGAGATTTTTTCACGAACACTATTATTAATCACTTTAAATTGAAGGTCTTATAAGATTCCATGCCACTTCAAAATGATATCGTCCCGGATTTTTTAGTGATTGAAAAACCTGGTTCACCATCATTACTTTCTAAGACTAAGTGTGTATCTGCCAGTGTCATAAGATAGGAATCATGAGTAACAATCACCACTGTCTTCCCTTCATCCTTCAACATCATCAATAATTCTATGATTTTATCTCTGTTTCGCTCATCTAAACTCCCTGTTGGCTCGTCACACAAGACAAGTTCACAAGGTTTTAAAAGGATTCGTGCAAGTGCGATACGCTGTTGTTCTCCCCCGGAACATTGATAAACAATTTTATCTTTAAATCCATCGAGACCTACTTTTTTTAGGACCTCATTCACCTTTTCTTTTTTGTTCTTTAGCTTAACGTTCTCTAAAGCTAACATTAAATTATACTCGACGGATTTGTTCTCGACGAGCGCAAAATTTTGAAAAAGATAACCGATTTTTGTGCGTAATAATGCCGTTGCTTCTTTAGAAAACGGTTTAGGATTTGCTTTTCCAAACAAGGTCACTGTGCCTTCGTCTGGCGTATCCAGGAGTCCAATAATATTTAATAATGTACTTTTACCACTTCCTGATGGGCCTGAGATTACAATAACTTCATGAGATGGCATTTCTAGATTAATTTCAGTTAAGATTGGTATATCGTTAAACTGTTTAGAAATCCCTTCTAACTTTATAATTGATTCCATTTAGTCATCTCCTTTTAAAATTGTAGACACTTCCGTCGATTCATATTTTTTTATGCTCGCCTTAATGGTGATCCATTCCAAGATTAATGTCACGACAAATATTCCTAATAATACCGCAGCAATTGCTTTGTCTCCTGAAGCCTGGTAGAGAAGATATGTAAAAGCAGCAATTGTTGAAAAGACTGATCCATTAATGAGCATTGCATAGCGATTGTAATAATTCGTCCCGTTGAGATATCTAATGGCAATTTTTTTGCTATAGCCATCAACATAGATTTTAATTGAAGTATAGTTTATTATTAGAAGTATTAAAAAATATAATCCAATCGATTGTAAACAAACTAAATAATCATTTTTGATTTCAAAAATACTTAATTCATAGATATCTCGCGATTTCACAACTTTATAGCTCGCATCATATTCTTGATCCATACGTTCCAAGATATTTGTAAGGCTATTGGTTTCTCCGTTGTATAACAAGCTCACAGTAAAGTTATCAATCCCTCTTGAGTAAACATTATCTACAAAGTAAATAGGATCATCTATGGTCCCTGCTGGAATGGCTATCGTTCTATTGGCGGATACATAAGTTGAATTTGGTTGAATATAAAGAATTTCATAGTTACTCATATATGGCTCTAAGTAATTATAATACGTATTAACTCGTTCCTTAGAAACCAAGATATAATTTTTATCTTTTGATAACATTTTAGGATTTAACATTCGATTTGTTTCGTCAGTGATGCTGATATAATCTAAATATGCATTATTAATGTGAACGGATGGTGGTACATATCCGTCCATTGCTAATTCAATGTTCTTGTATTGATCATGTTTTAGCACGGTGAGGTAGAAATCATATGCATCATGGTTTGCGTATGCAATATCATTTTGACTTACAAGCTCAAACAAAGCTTTCTCATAGTCCTTATAATCTTTATCCACAGGAGATTTTGATGCATAAGCAATGCGCTTAGAATTTAAAACCATTGGATTTTCTGTCAATGAATTTATATGCCCCTGTTTGTATTCAATGCTTTGAATTCGAGTAAAAATAGGAATAAGAAGAATAATTATGGATAGTGCTTTCAAAATAAGCGTTAACATATATATTGGTACAATTGACATACTCGATTTTAAAATTTCATTAGACGTTCGTTTAACAACCAAAAAATATGTAACGAATAAACATCCTAAGATACTAAAAACATAAATAAGAACAAATGGAATCAGTTTTACTAAAAACATAAATAGTAACGTTCCATAAGAATCCGTGATGACAAAGGCTGTACAAAAAATCGTAAAAGCGAATAGAATTGATAGACCTATAATGTCTTTTAAAAATAATTTTTTAATAATTTGTATTGTTGACTGTCCTTGCAAATAACGTATCCCGATTTCCTTACCATTTTTAAGTACTGTAAGTACCATTAACATAAGAACGCTGATAACAGCAACAACCGTAGCCGGCTGTAATTCTCTATCCACACTTACATTATTCATTTGTCCTAACTCAGATACAAAAAATCCGGAAGGGCCATTCATATAATTATAAACTTGAAAATAATCAAAGATCGTCTCTTGTATCTGTGTTGAATATTCGTCAACAAAAATTGTAACTAAAGTTTGAATACCACTTGATGGATAGTATTCTTCTATTTTGGACAAGGGATAGATCGAAATGGAATCTTTATAAGTTGAATCAAAATCATAGAAACGATTATCCAGATAATCAATTAAATAACTTGGTTTTTTGAGGTGATTATTAGATATAACCCAATCGTCATTAATAAAAAAACTTTCCTTTAATCTCCCCTCTTTCACAATAATGTGGCTTAAGAGGTTCGATTCATTACCACTTATAAAATAAAAGTAGCCATTTTCTTGATTGGAATAGTCATCCTCTGAAGTTGTAATCGCAATATTATATTTGTATCTTTCACTAAAAGTTCTAACGTCTTCGATCAAATCATCAATCGAACGATTCACTTCACTCGGAGTTATATCAATATAGTAAGCTTTTGAATGTTCTCTATGAATTTGGTCCACACCTAAAAGCCCAAGTCCTACCTGGTACTCATAATTGAATACTTGAAAACTGCTTGTAGTAATTAAGATTGCTAACAATATCGTAAAAACCATATTTATTTTTTTGATAAGAAGGCCCCCCTTTCCTTAAATGTACCATAAACGCACACCTATTCATATTATAGTTATGTGTAGATTAAACCCTCTAAAGCTGAAGAACCTAATGATTTCAACTAAAGAAAAAAGTCTCAAGATAATATCTTGAGACTCTTAATTAATTATAAATTGGCACGCCCGACAGGAATCGAACCTGCAACCTTTTGAACCGGAATCAAACGCGCTATCCCTTGCGCCACGGACGCATATCAATGCATGGATATAATACCATAGAATTGATATTTTAAAAAGACCGTATTTCATTCTTTAAGGTTAAGAATTATTTGGTGTTTGAGTTAAATAACGAGTCAGAAATGACTCAATGGATTTTTTGTAATATACAGGATCTTTTTCATAACTCTCTGCATGATTTGCACCTTTTATTACGATTTTTTCTTTGGGACCAGGATGTGCTTGGTATAAGGTATCCAACATCTCATAAGGTACAAAGTCATCTGCATCCCCATGAATGAATAACGTAGGCAACGTGCTTCGTTTTAAAGACTCGACTGCAGATGCTTCATAGAAATTAAAGCCTGCTTTGACTTGCGTAATCATACTTGTAATTGGAATCATTGGAAAGGCGGGTAGATTATACATATCTTTGAGTTTATAAGACAGTTGATCTGCAACACTGGTATAACCGCAATCTTCAATCACAGCCATGACATTGTCTGGGAGATCAAGACCACTTGCCATCATTACCGTTGATGCTCCCATACTAAGACCAAATAATGCAATTCGAGAATCTTCACCATTTTGATTTATGATTTTTTGGACCCAAGCTTCAATATCAAATCGCTCTGGCCAACCAAATCCAATAAGGTTTCCCTCACTTTCACCATGTGATCGTGCATCTGGTGCGAGCACATTAAATCCCATCTCATGGAACAGTCGGATATAATGACCCACACGGTCTTTGTTATTGCTATAACCGTGTGCAACTAATATTGTATCTTTCGTTTCTGTTTTCGCAGGAACATACCACGCTTTAAGTTTCAATCCGGAATCACTGACAAGTTCTTGAGACGTTTTATTCACCGATTTTAACCATTCTTGATCGGGCTTCCATACAGCTTTCACATCAGCGTCTATAAAATCTTTATCCCCCGGGATCAATGCAAGTTTAAAGAAGTACCCACCCGCAAAACCAAGTAGTACCACCAATATACCCGCAACGATTATTAATTTTTTTAAATGTTTCATTGTCACCTCATATACTTTGATGTTCAAAGTAATAAAAGAATAACATAGATTATTAAGTTTGTAAATCTATAAAAAACAGAACCTTAACAACAGGTTCTGTGAAAAATTGCAGGATTCAAATCAATTAAAACAATGCATTATTGATCTAAAAAATCTAAAGCGGTTGGTTCTAGATAAAAATTTTGACCGTAAGCGTGGATGTCGGTGGCTGGATAATCACTCGGATTTGACTCTAAAATACACACTCTTAAAAAATGACGATCAAAATCGAGGTAGATAAAATCTGATTCATAACTTGTATCACTGTATTCAGCCTCAAAATAGTATCCAAAACCTGGCTTCTCAATCAATGGCACTTCTTCAGATTTTACAATTTCAAGAATTTCATCTTTCTCGCTATCCATCACTACTTGATAAATTGTGGCGTTATTGTGTTCGCCAAGCGATAAATAATATTGAGTATAACGATCGGGATAGGATTTAATTACCGGATCCTTATAGTTATCATTAAAAATAAATGCGGAATTTCTAATTTCCTTTAACACTTCTTCATTTAATGACAATGTCGGTTCTTCTTGATGTGTACATCCAACAAGAATGAGTGTTATAAGTAACGAAAAAATGAGAACCCGTCTTTTCATTAACATTCCGATTCCCCTTTGATGAGTCTTAGTTTTTTATCATCAATTTCATATACAACATCGGCAATTTCAAAAACTTCTTCCCCATGATTGGTAAAAACAAGGGTACATCCTGTTTCTTCAACATATTCATCCAACATTTCTATCACAATTTTTTTACTTAATCGATCCAGTCCATCAAAGGGTTCATCAAGGATTAAGTAATCAGGACGCTCCATTAAAGCTTGAATCAATCTCATTTTTTGTTTCATTCCTAAGGAATACGTTTTATATTTCTTAGATAACTCCGCTTCAAAATTAACCTTTTTAGCGAGAAGGATAATATCCGCTTCATTCACACATCTTCGAATGCGTGCAATTTCACGAAGGTTTTCAAGTCCTGTTAATGAACCAATAAACTCTGGCGCATTAATACTTACACCGCCATTGGGTACAAAATCGATATCCTGCTGCAATTTCTTCCCATCAATCACAATACTCCCTGATGTTGGGACAGAGTAGCCGACGATGAGTTTCAATAACACACTCTTACCACTACCGTTTGGACCTACGATGGCGGTCTTTTTTCCTTCTCTTATATTAATATTGACATCTTCAAAAAGAAGTAGGTCTTTAAACTTTTTAGAAACGCCATTAAATTGAATCATAATAAATGCTCCTTTTTAAAATAAGTATGGAACCTACGAAGGCAATTAAAACAAATACGAAAGCTAAAATCATTCGCATCAATTCAAGTTCTAATACACCAACAAAAGAAACAATACTTATTGAACTGTAATAATCCATTGATATCATAATCATAATCATAAAATATGGAAAAATTGATGTAACCAAATTCTCACTGAACCGGATACTGATTGCTTCAAATAACAGTCCAATCGCTAGCATTAGACTTGTTAATCGGGTGAGATACAATATGATTACAAACATCGTAGTTAATGTACTCTTATAGACTAAAGTCATGAAAACAAAAAATATAAAGGTCATGACCATCATCTTAATTGCATTCAAAACATGATACTTCGCTAGAACTGTATAAGACGTGATTATATTCTTCCGATAAAGTAAGAGACCATAAAATGATTGTAAGTCTTTAAATTCCCTTAAAACGGTATTCATTAATGTAATTGTAATTAACGTAAACACAATGACATTTTGAATGCTTGCTTGATCAATGCCGTACAAAGGAAAACTTTCAAAGTTTAAATATAATACATTCATAAGATCGCACAATGTTATGACTCCATGCGGGCCTGGGAACATTTGGAGTAAAGAGATTATAATTCCAAGTATCAAGGTGATAAAATAAATCAATACTGTCATAATTCTAAATCCTCCATTTTTAAGTAGAAAACTAACATCAACAAGAATACATAGGGTAGATAGTTTAAAATAATCACCCCACAATTTAAGCCTTCTAAATGATAAAAAATGTAGAACGGATTCATGGGATTATCCAATATTGGCATATAGTAACTTGTAGAGGAAAGAATTAACAGAAATTCCACAAAACTTGTTATGGGTAACTTTGAGCCAAGACGTAAAAGTTTTACGAGCACTTCCGATATCCCTAACACTACCACCAGCACCATTATTTTCAGAAAATAATAAAAATCGAAACCCGAATAAAAATAGATTGATAGGATCAAATAAAATAGAACTAAACTAAAATAAAGCACTGAAGCATGATACACAGCGTTCCCAATTGTTTTTAAAGCAAAATTTATTTTTGAGCCATATCGATGTACCGTCATCATCTCACAATCTTCTTTTATATAGATCGAAAAGTACAAGACAATCGTACCAATAACAAAATATATATCATTGAAAAGATTTTGGAATGACGCTGCATTACCGATCAAAAATATAAAGCTAATATACATGATATAGCCTGCAAATGCTGCTTTTCTAACTAATCTCAAGATGCTTACCTCGCGTCTTATGGTTAAATAATACATAACCTAAAATAAGGGGCATTGAGTTTGTGATAAAAAGCAGTATTGTGGGCGCTGTATTGTAATCACTAATCGAAAAAATAGTGGATGGCGCAAACAACATGGCAATTGGAAACTTATCAATTGTTCCCACAGAAACCAGAGGAAACATAAGAACTGAGAGACCAAAATAATAAATTAAGAGCCCAAACACCACCGTACTCTTTTTAGTTGAGAAGAGCGCAATTGATGTTGATAAATAGGCTAAAACAAATGGAATGAGTAAATACTTTACAATCCCCAGTAAAAAATAATAAAACTTGAGGTGTTGATAGTAAAATTTATTTCCAAGTACATCTAAAAATAAATCCGTGTGAATTGTGTATCCGTCAAATCGTCCTCCGCTTATAAATAGAATAAGTAGGTAATATAAAACGTATGCGCTAAAAATTGAACCCGCCACGCTTATCGCGATTCTTAACTGTTCATTGCGAATAAAGTTACGATATTTTTTTACACGGTATGATTTTAAAACATTACAACTGGTTTGGTTTTGATACATTATTAATCCCGCAAATGAAGCAAGTAAAGGAACCACGATTTGGAAAAGTGACAGAGCCCTTGTTAAGTTCGCTTCAAAACTTGAATACTTCAATGCATTATGGAGTTCAATTGAAGTATATTTGATAAATGTGATCTCACTGCTGTCTGAGAAGAAAATCCCGACATCAGAATTAAATAAACTTTCGTTACTATTTTGGAAATACGAAACAATGATTTGGTAGATATCCAATTCATTTAAGAACATAAAGCCAAATAAAAATAGTGATACACAAAAAAGCAAAACATAATAACGAAATTCATTTCTTCTCTTAATATACATTCCCCACCCACTTATCCAAATTCTATTTGCATCCATTTCCCCAAAAAATGATGCGCTATTTATTACCGAGTTTAGTCTTGTTTTTCTAAAAAACAAAAGCTTAGCGGTTTCATTATAGTCATAAAAGGAGCCGTAAGTCAAAAATGAACCTACAAAGGTGCATTTAATTTTGAGTTAAACTGTTCTTGGATTTCCTTGTCTTCTATTTTTATTTGCCCTGAAATTAGACGCATTACCCTCACTCAAAATCCACAGATGAGAAAGCATAAAAAAACCACCCTCGTCGTGGGTGATCCAGAATAAAAATGGTGGAGGTTAACGGGCTCGAACCGCTGACCCTCTGCTTGTAAGGCAGATGCTCTCCCAACTGAGCTAAACCTCCATGGAAGATAAGTCTAACATATGTATAAGCGAATAACAATGCGTTTGAACTGAAAATTTAAGAAAGAAAACCCACTTGTTTAAAGTGGGTTTTCGCTTAATAATCCAATTGTCGGTAATAACGACGAATTTCTGTAGGATGACAGTTTATTTTCTCAATATGAGCATCAATACGACGGTTAACCGCCATCATTACAAGATGACAAATGTGACCGCGATATTTTTCACTGATCCCTTTCAGTTCATAATCTTTACTATCAATGACTTCATAGTTTGCGCATATACGCGGAATAAAATCGACAACACGTGTTGATAATGGACGAGATGTATCTTCTCCTACGAAGATCGTTACAGGGGTGTCTCGTTCGACAATCTCAAACATACCATGGAAGAATTCAGGTGCTGTAATTGATTTTGTAGGAAGCCAATGTTGTTCTTCCCAATAACACATTGCATAGGAGTACGTTGCACCCCATTGATTCCCTGCACCTACAAAGTAATGCATGGCATCATCGTGATGACGTTTCGCATAAGCTTCCCCAAATGCATCGGCTTTGATTTCCACATCAACAAGTGCTTCAGGTAAGTATTGATCAAATTCTTGATACATTGCTTCATAATCATCAAAATCACCCTTACGTTGCATTAAACGATCCATAAACATAAAGAACTTAAGTTGTTCATTCAGACCGAAAGAGATGGTGTAATCACCCAATTCCGCAAGGATTGAATTAGGTTCATCGACGAATGCGACAATCGTACACCCAACTTCTTTTAAAACCTTAACCGCTGCCACAACCTCTTGTGTTGTCCCAGTTACAGAAGAATAAACGATAATTGAATCTTTAGTAATGTTCTTATTCCCGGTTACTAAGTATTCCGCAGCATGTTCCACATAAATTGGCAGTGAACTCATCTCTTTTACGTGATGAGCAACTTGGAGTGCAGAAGCATAAGTTCCTCCAATCCCTACAAAATAGATACCGTTATAACCTTTATCATGAATTGCATCGGCAACCTTTTCAATTTCAGGTCGAAGGGCTAATCCCCCTTTAAAACTCGCTAATTGCTTTTCTTTATCAAATTTTAACATACGTTTCTCCTATCCAAAGATTCCTAAATAAACACCAGCAATACCTACTACCATCGTGCCAACAATAAGAATAAGGGGATTTACTTTTTTCTTAAGTAACCAATAATAAAGCCATGTTGTTCCTAGACCGACAAGTCCTGGCATAATACCATCCAATATTTCTTGGAAGGGTTGTGCCGTTTCTCCGGTACCAATTTGTAAGGCCAATCCTGTATAAACCATTTCTTTCGACATACCACCAATAACCATGATCCCTAAAATACCTGCTGCCGCAAGAACTTTATCCATCACACCACTTTGTTGCATTTTCTCAAGATAATTAAAACCAATATTGTAACCGAGATGTGCCCCAAAATAACGTGCTAAGAAAGCAGGGATGTTATAGATTAAAAAGTAAGCGATGGGTCCTAGGATATTCCCACTCATTGCAAGTGATAAACCAACACCTAATGCAATAACTCGGATACACCCTACAAAGATCGAGTCTCCAATTCCAGATAAGGGTCCCATTAACGCCGTTTTAATCGCACTAATCGCCGTTGCATCGACCTCTCCATCTTTATGTTTTTCTTCCATCGAACACACAATACCACCAACAAATGGTGCTAATTGGGGTGTAATATTAAAGAATTCAATATGACGTTGTAACGCTTCCGCATAACCTTCTTGATCATCCTTATAGATTTTTTTAAGGGTTGGATCCATCATCATGCCAAATGCAAGATGCATCTGACGTTCATAGTTCCAAGAAAACTCCATGCCTAAACTTCCAGCATTGAAGGCCATCTTGGTAATGTCTTGTTTGGTAATTACACTGTTATTAGAAGTCATCATCATCGTCCTCCACATTTAATCCTGCCGGTGCTTGTCTAAAGCCCCCTAAGAAGTCAAATTTCTCAATTACAATAATGACACCGATAATCGCAATCCCTAATACCGGTACATTGAGATAAGCAGATAAAACAAATCCTAAGAAATAAAATGGAACAAGTTTCTTGTTTAAAATCATACGCATTAACATCGCAAATCCAAGTGCAGGAAGAAGTCCCGCAGCTGCATCCATACCGGCAATAATTTGTTCTGGTATTGCTGCAATAACATTAGACATTGCTTCAGCACCGAAGTAAAATCCAAGGCATACTAACAAGAAACGACGAACTACTGTAATCATCCCAATACTCCAGTGTGCTGTTTTAATACCACCAACACTACCTGCCTCTGCCGATTTATCAGCAATGCGTAGGATAAAGGAATTAACAACGTTAAAGATATTTCCAATTGCAAGTGAGATTAATGCAAGTGGCATAGCAAGCGCAATCGCTGCTTCGGTTCCAGATCCCATTGAGATTGCAAACGCTGTAGCCAGTGTCCCACCAACAATTACATCCGGTGGAATATAGGCACCAATTGACACGGCCCCCATAAAGAATAATTCTAAAGTAGCACCAATAATAACACCTTGTTGAACATCTCCTAAGATAAGTCCAACAATGGGTCCAAGAATAATTGGGCGATTAATATACAGTGATCCCAGTTGATCCCCGAAGACACCCAATGCCGCTACTAAACCAATCAATATTGCTTGTAACATGAATTCTTCCTCCTTTTATAGTTTTACTACCTGCTTTGAGTCGCTGGATAACATCCGTATTTCTACTTCTTTTCCAGCATCCATTAATTCCTTCAACAATTTCTTATCGGTTTCACTGACAAAGATGGCTTTACTGATTTGTTCATCATCACCTTCTTTTTTCGTTCCACCAAGGTTAATGGATTGAATCTGTGGACATGCTTGCGCAAGCTGATACGCAACGTCAATGGTCCGTACGACAATTAACAGCTGATACTTATCTGTAACGCCACTGTTTAATGCGTTTATTGCATCTTCAACATTCTTTATGACTAACTTAACATTGGCTGGTTTTGCCAGTTTCAATGTGGTCTTCCAAATATCATCGGAAACGACATCATCATCTGCAATCAAGATACAGTCTGCACCCAGGGCATTGGTCCATGAGAATGCAACCTGTCCATGTAAGAGACGATGGTCAACACGACATAATACAATCATAAGTTCCTCCTAAAATTCGTCTTCGACGTCCATTCCAACAAGATCGTCATTACAATATCGTAATGACATACGACACGCTTCGATCTTTTCTATAAGTTCTTCACGCGTTATGGGGCCTTGAATTTCAACCATGATTGAAATAATAAGCGCTAGATTAACGCCGGCAATGAGATGGAAATCACGGCTCCCCAATAACTTCATAAACTCTGTATTGACACTTCCGCCATAAATATCCGTCATGACCACCAAATCATCTTCAAGAGGGATTCCCTCGAAGCACATCATAATTTCTTGTGTGAGATCATGATGATCAACGTAGGCAGAAATAATATGAACGGAATCCACATCTCCGACAATGGCTTTGACGGCACTGTAGAATCCTTCGGCCAGGTGTTTATGACTTGCGATAATATAGTGTTTCATTTAGATCCCTCCCTGTTCTTTATATTTCGTTAAACTTTGTAAATCCGCATCACCTGGTTTTGCTTCATAACATTGTTTGGCTGTTTCCAGCGAGTAATAACCTTGATACTTATTTTGATTAAATTTTGTAAGATCTTCCTGCATGTTTCGATGTCCATCCCCCCATGCACAATGTCCTGAATCCACAAAATGCACATGAACAATATCTTCTTTAAAAACATTAAAGTAATCATCAATTGTTTCTTCAGCCTGGGTCATTGCCCCAAGGTCCAGACAAATTTTTAAGTTTTCACACGCCACGGCATCTTGATATGCTTTCAAATCTTGAACAGTATTCACCAAGCGTGATTCATAAGGCTGTAATGCCTCAATGGCAAGAAGAATTCCTTTCGCTTGCGCATGAATACACAATCTTCGCATCATTGCGACACTGCGTTGATAGGCAGCTTCAAGGGGTTCGTCATAAAATGCCCAACCACTTGTTACCACCACCAGATTCGCAGCGACTGTATGTGCAATATCAATCATATTACGGAAGTAAGCATACACACGATTTTGTTGTTCAAGTGATCCTGTCGCCATGTTATGGGGCTTAGGATTTGTCTGTTCTGGACAGATTGCGATAATCTGTAACCCAAAATGTTCTGCATGGGTTTTAAGTGCAAAAGAATCATCATACTGTTGGTAATCCACAAAGAAATGATGTGGACTGGTCCATATCTCACATGCATCAAAACCTAAACTTGAAATGGTTTTAAAAAATGTATTTAAACTATAATATCGATAGTGACTGTTCATTGCTGATAGTTTCAAAATGAATCATCCTCTCCATGCTCTCGATTTTTATCATTTTCAATATAGTCATAAAGGAGTGCAATCTCCGATACCGGCAACATGACATTATAATGTTCGAGCATAGGGCCAAAACTATCATTCACATCACGAATAAAGGCTTGATGATCTTTCTCAAAGCGCTTCACGTCCTTATAGTCGTCAATAGCTGTTTTGGTTACCAGTCGTTCAATTAAGAAGCAGACATGAATATAAATACCAATAATCGTCTTACTCTGGAATGTCTTTTGCATCTTGCGTTCTAAATGAGATGTGGAATCACTGACAAAGTTCAAAAGTTTGTTTGCATTTAGAATCGTTAGATTCTGCATCACATTTTGAAGTGAAAAGTTTTTAAGCAGATTCCGGTTAAACACTTCAATCTCATCTGCATCCAGATAATCTTCCAAGGCCTTATCCACAATGGAAATATCTTTAAAACTGACAATATCCTCCAAACTTACACTGCGAATCGAATCCAGCGGTAATGAGTGTGGTTTCACCATCAACATCACTTCAAACTTATCAAATAAGGGATCCTTTAAGCCATTTGTTAATAATTCTTTAAAGTCATACCGAATAAAACGAAGATCAATGGATTTAGGCAAGGACTGTTTAAAGAGGTTAACCATCCGATCTGCAACGGATACCCCTGCATCACTCACAAAGACCATGGCTTTTGTTTTCTCTGCACGATTCAAGATTTTATACTTGGTAACGGCTTGCTTCGAAGCTTTCGCTAAGATTTCTTCCAGTGGATATTCTTGACGAACCATTGAACCAATATGCAAGGCAATTGCCGTTGAACTGTTATTAATGACACCAACATTTAAATCTTTGAGAATGCGATCCCCAATTAATTCCAACGATCCCATATCGACCAGTAAAATCAAATTCTTATAATACGGATTTAAGGCGATATAGTCATTCACCTTCATAATGATTTCTTCACTGCTACTATCCAGTGGCATATCAAAGGCATCAAAAATATGTTCCTCTAACAACTGATTGGCAGCATCCGCAATACTGCTTGCCGTCGAGTATCCATGCGATACAATTACGGCCGCCGTATCTTTGTGTTTAATGTTGTCGTTATAGAAATAAATATTTAGGATTAGAAAGATTAGATTAAAATCATTAAGATTTAACTCTAAAGCTTGGTAGATCATCTTTGAAATCTCATTTGAAATCATGAAAATGTCATACATTTCTTCTTTTAAGAACTCTAATAAAGCATTGATATCGTTACGATGTTTATACGTCCACCGATCAAGTTTTATTTTTTCATGTGATGTTGACAACAAAACCCGTGATAAGACAAAACTGCAATTGCTGGGAATGTTGATTTTGTTTTTTTGTTTCACATCTTCAAGCACATCATCAATAATTTTCTCAAGTCCATATACTTTTTGAAGGCTATACGATTGATCAAAAATCATCAAATCATAATAATTACGCATCGACTCAAAATCTTGTGCTAACATCTCACGATACGATAGTTGATTGCTTTGGAAACCGTTAAACGCTTTTAAGATGTTTTTAAATAAATGCACGATCTTATCCGTTGATTCATGAATGACATACGTATCAATTTCAATAAGCTGCTTCATATCTTGTTCATTTGAGATGGTGTAGTTCAATTTATCTTCTGGTAAATGATATAAGTGACAATGCATGACACCTTGTTGCGCTGATTCAAGGGCTGTTGCACAGATGCGCGTGATGCATTTTTTTAACTCATGAATGTCTTCATCAAATTTGAGTTGAAGCAACGCTTCCAACAGTTTGTATGAAATAAAGATTTTTAAGCCAAGTTTTTGTTGTTCTTGCTTAAAGAATTTCAGGATGAAGTGTTCTTTTTCCTGAGTTCCACGTTGATCAAAGTGCGGAATCTTGCATATAATTGGAAGACTTTGAAGTAATGAATAATCAAAGGCATCTTCGGGATTATAAGAAGTTCCAAAAACCAAGCGGCAATGGACCTTCACAACCTTGCGGTCTTTGGTGTAATAACCATCTTTAATAACATTGGATACTTGATATTGGATGTCTGGACGCATTCGATCTGCATGTTCAAGATAGAGCACACCAATTTCTTTCTGTTCCAACAAACCACTTTGTGTTTCATCCCCAAAAAGCAAACGTTCATAATCACATTGTGGATCAATAAATTTTAGATGATAGACGCTTTGTCCTGTTTGAATTAAGTCATGCTCCACACAAAATTTATGAATCATACGCGATAAATACGTCTTACCACTTCCGCGCTTTCCAAACAATACAATCGGTAATCCACGGCCTGGATAAAGCAGGGCTGACTTAATTTGTTGAACGATGTGACTTAACGATCCATCAAAACCAATTAAATCTTGGAAGGAATCATACCCTTCCGAACTTTGTATTTCATCCATGAGTGCTTTAACACTTAAATACTCACGCGATACATTTTGAACACGATAGCGCTTCTCAAATTCGTGTTTATCAAAGTAATACACCGGTCGTGACGATACCTTAATCAAAAGCCCCTCATGAAACAATTCATTTAAGTATTGCGATACTAAGGAACGGCTTAAGTGTAACGATTCTGAAATCACTGCGGTTGTGAGTAAGGAAAAGTCATGATCGAGTAGAATTTGTGTTTCGAAAACAAGATACTGATAAATTTGTTCTTTTGTATTCATAGATACTCCTTCTTTTTCAATGGTGACTTTAACTGTCTCTATTGTACGAAGGGGATGAGATTTCGTCTTTAGTTTCATCATTCTTCGACAAAAACACTTAAAATCCACCAATTTCTAACACTGAACGATACTTTCGACACTTAATTATCAGTTATAAGCGATATTGTGGGGATACTGTCGAAAGACGCGTTGATACCCTAAGATTACCACACAGCCAATTCAAATCGAACGATTCCATAAATGTCTCATCATATGCTCATTTACCGCTCATCACATAAAGACACACATTTCTTTCACTTTTTATTGACAGCGGTTACACCACGTGCTAATATGTGCTTGTAAGATAGGATTGTTACTGAAGAAGGCAAGACCTACAAATATGGCGATACGCTATTTTTGTAGGTCTTTTTATATCTTCACGTAACAATTTCTAAATCATATAGAAAAGGAGAAGTGACTTATATGATGAAACATTTACAGAAATTAGGCCGTGCCTTAATGCTTCCAGTAGCGGTATTACCGGCTGCAAGTTTATTAATGGGTATTGGTTATTGGATTGACCCTGTTGGATGGGGAGCTAACAGTGTTCTTGCCGCTTTCTTAATTGGATCGGGTAAAGCAATCATTGATAAACTTCCGATTATCTTTGCGGTCGGGATTGCTTATGGATTATCAAATGATAAAGATGGGGCTGCTTCCTTAAGTGGACTCGTTGGTTTCTTAATGATTACCACATTACTCTCTGTGGGATCTGTAGCAAACTTAAAAGGAATTGCACCTGAAGCTGTGAATGCAGCATTTGGGAAAATTGATAATGCCTTTATTGGTATTATTTCTGGGGTAGTTGGTGCATTAATGTACAACAAATTTTCCAAAACAGAACTCCCAACCGCACTCGCATTCTTTAGTGGTAAACGCTTGGCACCAATTATGACTGCAGTTGTGATGATGCCAATCTCCATTGCATTACTTTATATCTGGCCAATCGTCTATGGTGGACTTGTATCCTTTGGTACCGCAATCTCATCCATGGGTCCTCTGGGAGCAGGTTTATTTGGGTTCTTCAACCGTCTCTTAATCCCTACAGGATTACACCACGCTTTAAACTCCGTATTTTGGTTTGATACGATTGGTATTAATGACATTGGAAATTTCTGGGGTGGTACCGGTGTTAAAGGAATTACCGGAATGTATCAAGCTGGATTCTTCCCAGTTATGATGTTTGGACTCTGTGGTGCTGGTCTTGCAATGTATCAATCGGCAAAACCTGAAAATAAAAAAGTTGTGGGATCACTCATGCTTGCAGCTGGATTCTCAGCATTCTTTACTGGGGTAACAGAACCGATTGAATTCTCATTTATGTTCGTAGCTCCAGCATTATACTTAGTACACGCAATCCTAACAGGACTTTCATTATTTATTGTTTCATCCTTTGGATGGACAGCAGGATTTGGATTTAGTGCTGGATTTGTTGACTTATTCTTAAGCTCACGTCTACCACTTGCAAACAAACCTTATATGATTGTTGTATTCGGTGTTGTATACTTTGTAATCTACTACGTACTCTTCCGTTTCTTGATCGTTAAGTTTAATATTAAAACTCCTGGACGTGAAGAAGTATTGCTAGATGATACAATTCTCGCTGCATCAGACAGCAAATTTGCACATCAAGCAGAAATTATTCTTAATGCGCTTGGTGGTAAAGAAAATGTTAAGAGCGTTGACTACTGTACAACACGCCTTCGTCTTGAATTATTTGAAACTGAAAATATTGACGAAAAAGCAATTAAAGGAACTGGTGCAGCAGGTATCGTAAGACCTGGTGGAAGCAGTCTTCAAGTTATTGTAGGTACAAACGTACAATTTGTAGCCGATGAATTCAAAAACTTAATCAAATAATCGTACACGTATTATCCTACTCTATAAAAAAAACCGGTATGGCTACCGGTTTTTTTCATGCTTCATAATTTGGTAAAGATGTATTGCAAGATACATGCGTTCATCCATCGAGAGTTCATAGTCAAATCGTGTATTGACGTATTGATTAATCTTTGCGACACAATCGTTATATTTTTTTAACTTCGCTGCAATAAATAGATTCAGTTCACCAATGCTTTCATCAAATGGATGACTGGAACTTGGATTTCCAATAATCCGTTGTGCAAGATACTTTAGGTGGGTTGCAAGACGTGTATACGCAGGTTGACTGGTATTCATCTCAATACCCAACTCACTTTGTACAATCACCATAACATCCTTTAGAAACATCATGGTATTTTGAGCTTGATGCGATATATTCCCATTACTTGCATTAACGATGTGAATTACGAGATAGCCGATTTCATCTTCAGGAAGTGTTACCTCGAAGCGTTTATTAATATAATTCAAAGCCCATGTGCCAACTTTAAATTCATCAGGATAATACATTTTAATTTCTTCCGTAAAAAGTCCCGGCAATTCAACATCCTCTTTTGATCTGAGTACTGCATAGTAGATATGATCTGTAAGTGCCACGTTTATCGTATCACTCAGTGATATATCCAAAACAGAATGAGCATATTCCACAATCGCTCGCGTGGCTTCAAAATAATCCACTGGTATTTTATTAAGAAGTTGTTCAAAGTCGTCTTGGCTATCACTTACCACTTTAAACATTTTTTCGATGCGCGAAGCATCAATTTCGTCCCCTATTTTGTGTTGGAAACCGATTCCTGAACCCGTAACAACCATGTCTTCTCCATCGATAAATGTAGCGACACAGTTATTATTAAAGATTTTCGTTATGTGCATATCAAAAACCCATCCCCTTTTTTATAGGCCTATTATAACATAGACCCTTCTATTTAAAGGTGAAAGTCGTCTTATCTCCATAAAAAAAGAGAGGATATTCCTCTCTTTGGTTATTCAATTTAATTAATGTTTACCGTTAAGTTTAAGTAGTTTCATAATTTCGACGATAATCATTGGTACAAACATCAACATCACAACAATCATCCAGTGATGTCCATCAAGTGTTCCAAGTTTAAATAAATCGTTTAGAACTGGAATGAATAATACCGCAAGAATCATGAGCCCATTAATGAGCGTTGCCATGATGAGGTATTTATTTTTCCAGAATGATGTGAATACTGATTTTTCACTTGAATGAATACTGTAGGAATGGATTAATTGTGAGAATGCTAATACGATAAATGCCATTGTCGTACCTGTTTCAGTATCACCAACAGCCCATAGACGCCCTGCTCCGTACATGTAAGCAAAGAGTGCAACGCCCCCTACAACAGCACCTTGGTACCCAATACGCCAAAGCATTGATTTACTGATAAGTGAACCTGTGCGATCTGGTTGACGTTCCATAATACCATCTTCTGCACCATCAACACCAAGTGCTAATGCTGGAAGACTATCCGTTACAAGGTTAATCCATAATAAGTGAATTGGTAGAAGGGGTGCATCCCAGTCAAGGAGTACCGCAATTAATAACAGTAACAATTCTCCAACATTACATGATAGTAAGTAAGAGATTGCTTTCATAATATTATCTTTAATACGACGACCTTCACCAATTGCAGTTACTACTGTAGCAAAGTTATCATCTGTAAGAACCATGTCCGCTGCACCTTTAGCAACTTCCGTTCCAACAATACCCATTGCTGCACCGATGTCAGCACGTTTTAGGGCAGGCGCATCGTTAACACCATCACCTGTCATCGCCACGATATCACCATGACGTTTCCAAGCGGAAATAATGCGCATTTTATGTTCTGGAGAAACACGTGCATACACGCCAATATGTTGAACTTGTTCGAACAATTCATCATCCGTCATTGCATCTAATTCTTTTCCAGAAATAACACGTTGTCCATCCTCAAGGAGTCCAATTTCACGACCAATTGCAGATGCGGTAACAGCATGGTCACCCGTGATCATTACGACACGAATACCTGCTTTTTTACTTGTTTTAATTGCTTCTGTAACTTCAGGACGTGGAGGGTCGATCATCCCTACCAATCCAACAAATGTTAGTTCACTTTCAATTTCGGTTGCTTCTAAGTCTGTATTTGAAACAGATTTTTTAGCAAGTGCAAGAACGCGTAGTGCCTTGACACCCATTTCTTGATTATTTTTTTGAATGCGTTCAATATCTTCTTGAGTAATTGCACGAACACCATTTTCATCTTGGTATTGTGTTACAACGGCAAGAACTTCATCAACGCCACCTTTTACAAATACTGTAGCATCCCCATCAATATCATTAATGGTACTCATACGTTTACGTCCTGAATCAAAAGGAACCTCATTTAATCGTGTATGCTTTTGAATCAAGCCAACAGCATCAAGGTCAAGCGCTTCTGCCCATGCAGATAGTGCTGTCTCAGTTGGGTCTCCAAGCCAATTTCCATCGACCTTACGTGCATCATTACAGAGTAATAAACCACGTGATAATTCATTCACTTCACTTTCAGTCCAATATTCTTTTACCGTCATAACATTTTGTGTTAAAGTACCCGTTTTATCTGAACAGATAACCGTTGCGGAACCAAGCGTTTCAACAGATGGTAAATTACGAACGATTGCATGACGTTCGACCAAACGTTGAACACCAAGTGCTAAAACAATTGTAGCAACAGCTGGTAAACTTTCAGGAACAACTGCGACCGCTAGAGAAACCGCTGTTAAGAACATTTGTAAGAAATCATGATTATTCAAAACACCAACAAGAAGAATAATTCCACAAGCAATAATCGCTCCAACGCCTAGGATTTTACCCAGTTGATTTAATTGTTGTTGCAGTGGTGTCGGATCTGATTTTGTTTCAGTTAGCATCGTAGCAATCTTACCTACTTCAGTGTCCATACCGACAGCAACGACAACTCCTTGTCCACGACCATAACTCACCATTCCGGATGAATATGCCATATTTTTACGATCTCCTAAGACCGCATCTTCAGCACATACAACATCCGCATGTTTTTCAACAGGTACAGATTCTCCTGTTAAAGATGCTTCTTGTACTGTTAAGGAATTTGATTGGACAATTCGTAAATCGGCAGGTACTAAATCCCCTGCATCCATTACAATCAAATCTCCAACAACAACATCATTCGAATTAATTGTTTGTTCTTCACCGCCGCGAATAACTTTTGCGGTTGGGGTAGACATATCTTGAAGTGCTTTAAGGGACTTCTCAGCTTTGTCTTCTTGAATCATTCCAATAAGTGCGTTCAATGCTACGATTGCGAAAATTAAAATCGCATCTGCATGTTCCCCCACAATACCACTAATTAAAGCAGCAACAAGTAAAATAATGATTGTTACGTCTTTAAACTGATCCAATAGACGCATCATAAAACTACGTCCCTTTGCTTCAGCCAATTTATTCATCCCATATTTCTCACGTGATGCCTCAATTTGCGCATCCGTTAATCCGTTGACGATATCCGTCTTTGCTGCCACTTCTTCAAGTGACTTTGCATACCATTTTGTATCTTTCACAGGCTTCCTCCTTATACATTGGATAGTAAGTAAAATAAAAAGACCCTATCCGTGCCTAAAAAAACTTGGATAAAGTCTCGAATTTATACACGTTCCGGACTCTAAAGTCGTGTTGACGAAACTGTGGACCTAAAGAATAGGCTTCTACTCCCTTTATGTATTAATAATAACAAATGCACCTATGGGTGTCAAAGTGTTTTGGGTGATATTGTACGATATTTTACACACTTAAAATGTTGAAAGTTGCTAATAAAGAGTTTGAAATTCATAAAAAAAACCGAAACTCAGTTAAAGTAATGAGTTTCGGCTATTAATACATTTTATATTAAATTATTTAGTTATTATAACGATTTTTCTTTGTTTGAATCACAAAGATTAACATACCAACAAGGCTCAATAGTAGTCCGTATAAACGTATACTGCTTGCAGTAATTCCAGCTGCAGGAAGAACCGGTTGTGATTTCATTAAATTCTTAACAATTTTGTCCATCTCATTAATTGAATAATTTAAAGATTTATTTATCTTATCAATTTTCGAACTAGAGTCAATTGAATCAAGACCTTCTTTTAAGACTTTATCTACTTCGGCTTTAGCTTTAGTTTTTTCGTCTTGAGTTAGTCCCGGTAATGCATCAATCGCTTTTTTCGTTTCATCTGCTTTCGCTTCTAAATCTTTTTTAGCTTTGTTTTTTGCATCTTGTAACGTGCTTTGATCAACAATGTCTTTCACTGCTTTGTCTGTTGTATTTTTCGCATCTTCAACATCTTTTGGTGTCGTACCTTGATCAATTGCGTCTTTACCATCTTGAGTTTTTTGATCAATATCATCTTTTGCTTTCTGCTTTTCATCATCTGTTAAGTTTGGTAACTTATCGATTTCTTTCTTTGCATCTTCAGCTTTTTTATCAAGATCGTCTTTAGCTTTATTCTTGGAATCGAGAAGTTTATTATCATCAACAATATCATTGATTCCTTTATCCGTTGTATCAATCACTTTTTCAATTTCTTTAGAATCTTTTGATTGATCAATTGCATCTTTTCCTTCTTGATTTTTTTGATCGATATTATCTTTAGCTTTGGTTTTCTCTTCATCCGTTAAGTTTGGTAACGAATCAATTTCTTTTTTAGCTTCTTCAGCCTTCTTATCGAGATCATCTTTAGCTTCATTCTTGGAATCGAGAAGCTTGTTGTCATCAACAATCTCATTAATCCCTTTATCGGTTGTATCGATCACGTCCTCAATTTCTTTAGGATCGTTTGAGTTATCAATTGCATCTTTGCTGTCTTGATTTTTTTGATCAATATCATCTTTAGCTTTGGTTTTTTCTTTATCCGTTAGGTTTGGTAACTTATCGATTTCTTTTTTAGCATCTTCAGCTTTTTTATCAAGCTCTGATTTAGAATCTTCTTTTTTCTTATCTAAATTGCCTGTGTTTTTCGCTTCGTATTTTTTTTCAATTGCATCTAATTCATCAATACCTGTTTTTAAGTTCTCAGGAATCTCCGTTATAACCGCAGTATCTTCAATACGCTTAATTGCATCTGCAAGAGTTTTGTTAATCTCGTCATTTGCTTCTTTACGTTGTTGATTTGAAAGTGACGGTTTATCAGCAATTTGTTTACGAACTTCTTCTGCTTTTGCTTTTAAATCTGCAATAGCTTTGATTTTTGCATCATCAAGCTCTGCTTTAACAACAACTTTACTAATATCATCTTTACCTTGATTATAAATTGAGTCGATGTCTGATGGCGTTGTTGCTTTATCTAGAGCTTTAGAAGCGTCATTAACGGTTTTATCAATTTCTTTTTTCGCTTTATCTTTTTCGTTTTGTGATAAGTTTTCAAGTTTATCGATTTTTTCTTTTGCCTTCTCAGCTTCTGCGTTTAAACTTGCTTTCTTGTCATCTTTAAGTTTTTTAAGCGTTTCGAAATTTTCTTTAACGAGAGCATCTTTAATAGCATCCATTTCGGTTTTTGTATCTGTTACAACTTTATTAATTGCTTCAGTTGACGTACCAAGTTCTACGCTCTCAAGACCTTTATTTAATGCATTATCGATTTCAGCCTTAGCTTTGTCTTTTGCTTCTTGGGAAAGACCAGGAAGTGCATCAATCGCTTTTTTCGTTTCATCGGCTTTTGCTTCTAAATCTTTTTTCGCTTTATTTTTTGCATCCTGTAATGTACTTTGATCAACAATTTCTTTCACCGCTGTATCCGTTGTATTTTTTGCATCTTCAACATCTTTTGGTGTCGTTCCTTGATCAATTGCATCTTTTCCATCTTGTGTTTTTTGATCAATGTCATCTTTAGCTTTTTGCTTTTCATCATCCGTTAAGTTTGGTAACTTATCGATTTTTTTCTTAGCATCTTCAGCTTTTTTATCAAGATCGTCTTTAGCTTTATTTTTAGTATCTAGAAGCACATTGTCCTCAACGATGTCCTTAATCCCTTTATCAGTTGTATCGACAACTTTTTCAATGTCTTTAGGATCGTTTGAGTTATCAATTGCATCTTTTCCGTCTTGATTTTTTTGATCGATATCATCTTTGGCTTTTTGCTTTTCATCATCTGTTAAGTTTGGTAACTTATCGATTTCTTTTTTAGCATCTTCAGCCTTTTTATCAAGCTCTGATTTAGAATCTTCTTTTTTCTTGTCTAAATTGCCTGTGCTTTTCGTTTCGTATTTTTTTTCAATTGCATCTAATTCATCGATACCTGTTTTTAAGTTTTCAGGAATCTCCGTAATAACCGCTGTATCTTCAATACGCTTCGTTGCATCTGCGAGAGTTTTGTTGATTTCATCATTTGCTTCTTTACGTTGTTGATCGGTTAGCGCCGGCTTATCAGCAATTTGTTTTCGGACTTCTTCAGCTTTAGCATTTAAATCAGCTATAGCTTTCGTCTTTGCATCATCTAGTTCTGCTTTTACAACAACATTACCGATAGTATCTTTACCTTGATTATAAATTGAGTCGATATCTGATGGTGTTGTTGCTTTATCAAGTTCTTTTGAAGCATCATTAACAGTTTTATCAATTACTTTCTTTGCTTCATCTTTTTCGTCTTGCGATAAGTTTTCAAGTTTATCGATTGTTTCTTTTGCTTTTTTTGCTTCTGCATCAAGACTTGACTTTTTATCATTAATTAAAGCATCGATTGTATCATTGTTTTCTTTAATGAGTGCATCTTTAATGGCATCCATTTCTTTTGAAGTTTCTGTTATTACTTTAGTAACATCTTCAATAGATTTACCTTTTTCAATATTTTCAAGACCTTTATTTAGTGCATTATCGATCTCGTTTTTAGCTTTATCTTTCGACTCTTGGGAAATTCCAGGAAGCGCATCAATCGCTTTTTTCGTTTCATCGGCTTTTGCTTCTAAATCTTTTTTCGCTTTATTTTTTGCATCCTGTAATTTACCTTGATCAACAATTTCTTTCACCGCTGTATCCGTTGTATTTTTTGCATCTTCAACATCTTTTGGTGTCGTTCCTTGATCAATTGCGTCTTTTCCATCTTGAGTTTTTTGATCAATGTCATCTTTAGCTTTTTGCTTTTCATCATCCGTTAAATTTGGTAACTTATCGATTTCTTTCTTAGCATCTTCAGCTTTTTTATCAAGATCAGATTTTGAGTCGTTTTTACGATCGACAAGAGTTGCATCGCTTACAATTTTATCAATGTTTCCAGCAGATGTATCTTTTGCATCCGTAGCATCTTCACGCGTCTTCGCGTCGTCGATAGCCTTCTTCCCAGTTTCTAATTCTTTTTGAATAGCTTCAATTTTTTCTTTCTTTTCAGACTCCGGTACATTTTTTAAGTCTTCAATTTTTTTGATTGCGTCATTTGCTTTCTTTTCAAGTTCTTCTTTTAGAACTGGTTTTAACTCTTGCAATTCATAAACACGTTCAACTTCTTTTAAATCATTAGTTAGTTTTTCTTTAAGTCCAGGACTTGATACTTCACCAATGTTGTTTTTCAGTTCATCGATTGTGTTTTGAGTTACATCACCTTTTAATACTTTTTCATCAAAGTTTTCAAAAGTATCCTTAATCGCTTTCTCAATTCCTTTTGCATGATCTAATAATGCTTGAGCCTTATCAAGTAAGTCGTTTACATATGCTTTAACATCACTTGCATAAGGGTTTCCTGATGCAGTAATTTTAGCTCGGATTGCATCAATATTTTTCTGAATTTCAGCTGTATCTTTACCCACTAATTCTTTAAACTCACTGTCATTAAACAATGCATGTGTATCTTCTTGAATTAGATAGTCATCTTTCAAGAAAAATCCCATTCGATAAATTTCTAAGTGTGTATTTTTATCATTCGAAGCAAAGTGACGTAGGGAAACCGTAACTTCTCCACTTCCATCAGCGATAAAAGGTAAACTTACAATTTCTAATTTATTGGTTGCTGTAAAACCTCCAGATGCAAGTCCGTTTTTTCCAGACGTTGCAGTTCCAGGATAAATATTCAACATCCCTTTGCTCGTACCATCAACACTCTTTAACTCGGCTCTAAAATAATATTCATAGCCTGCCTGAAGTTGAATCGTTTGACCAACTAGCATAAAACTTGCATTTTCTGCCACACTTGAGTTTTCCACTCTCATTGACTTTGATTTAAATACACTTTGGTCTGTATCATTTTTCTCGCCTACGAGATAATTATATTTTCCAATATCACGATATCCATCAGTTACTTTTGTGCTAATTGTCCCAGCTGCTTCGCCACCAAATACGTTATTTGTTGAGCTGAGTTTCCAATTTGGAATCGTCGTATCTTTTGTACCATATCTCAGATAGGGGTTTTGTAATTTATTGCCTCGGAATGGAAACAATTCCTCTGTCTCTTGTGCAGATATTGTATAATTTTGATTCATTGAAATACTTGTAACGAGCAAGACAAATGTTAATGCAATTGTCATGATCTTGTTTAATAGTTTATTTTTTTTCATCATAAAATACTCCTTTTCTTATCCATACTAAAGTGTTGCGTTTATTTAATTCCCCTCCCCATTCCGTAAGCACGCTCTAACAAGATAATATAGAAGCAGAATCAATTCTAAGTATTTGCTTTGGTTTTCATAATATGTTTATCTTATATCGATAAAATCTTCGTTTTTATCGTGTTATTAGGCCTTTTTACTCACACTTCGCTTTCTTTGTCCTAACAAGGTGTTTTATTTGTTCGTGGTGTTTTTCACTCTATAATTACAGTGTTTGTCATTAACATCCTCACTTTTTTCACAATTCATTTTTTTGCCATTAATCAAGATACACACAAATATCCTTTTCTACCACCTTGCTTCAAAGATGATTATTTCATTGGTTATTGGCATAGCATGGTTGTATTCAAAAGTTCATAAAAAAAAACGTTGAATCATCAACGTTTTACTTCATAAACCATACGTAAAGTTTTGAGTGGGTAACCGTACAGTGTATCTGGAATACATATTTTTTGGACAAATCCATATTTCTTATAAAATGACTCTGCGCTAACATTACCATTTTCTACATCAACATATGCTTGATTAATAGAATCTGGAACATTCTTCTCAATATATGAAAGTAATTCCGATCCTACACCTGCACGTTGATGTGTGGGGAGTACGTACAATGCAACAATATATAAATCATTGTCACGAATCTCATAGTTTCCAAATCCAACAATATAATCATCTTGAACTGCTACCACAAGCTTTGTCGTTTCAATTCGGCGCTCAAGGACTGTGGGCGAATAAGCATCTTCAATAAAACGATTAATAATATCCAGTGGGATTAAATCCTTATACGCTTCTTTCCATGTAATCGAAGCAATCAAACGAATTGCCTCTAAATCATCGGGCGTAGCCAATCGTATCATTATGTCACCTTCTTTTTATATAGTAAACATTGTAACCGATATCACCTAAAATTCATAGTTTTCAGTTAGAAGTTTCATAATTACACTTTTAGACGGTCCTCACTAATTTTTTTGAGCGTGTCCCATGAATTTTCCATCTCTCGCACTAATTTAAACTGTGTACGTGCCCTTACTAGATTGTGATCTGGATAATTTGTTTTGAAGTAAGTATCTCCATCAATATAATCTTTAAGAAAACGAAAGCCACATTCAAGTGTCATCATTTTGGCACTTTCTGGAAAGAGTTGTATTTCTAAATCAGACAAACTTCCATCAGCACCAGTAATGAAACCGTCCACATATGCCTCATAGTAAGGGATGCTTAAGTGCACTTTCGACAGGTCTTTCTCATCCTCCAATGCAGTGCTTGCACCAAATCGAATCGAATCCCCAAAATCATCCAAAGAAAACCCTGGCATAACCGTATCTAAGTCCACAACACACAACACCTCATTTGAATCTCTATCCAGAAGAACATTATTAAGTTTCGTATCATTATGTGTTACCTTCAGTGGTAAAAGTCCTTGATTATAGTAATTCCATAAAGTTTCTGCAAAGTCTCGATATTTAAGCACGAATTTAATTTCTTCAGATACTAAATGTTTTCGACCTGATTTGTTTATTTCAATCGATTTAATGAAATCCTCGTATCGTTTGGGTGTATTGTGGAAATCTTGAATCGTCAGATTTAACGATTCAACCGGAAAATCTTCTAAATCTTTCTGGAACGATCCAAAGGCAACACCACTTCGATAAAAATCCTCACTATTTTCAACACGTTCTAATGATTTCGAATTTTCTATCAAATTATAAGCACGCCAAAAATCACCCATTTCACTCTTAAAAACATAATTATCATGAATTGTTGGTATGAGATTTAAAACCTCACGACTTGGATCACCACCACGTTTTATTACTTTTTGACGAATGTGTTTTGTTACTTTTTCAATATTGTCGATAAGTCCATTCGGGTCTAAAAATATTTCATGATTAATTCTCTGTAAAACATAGCTTCCCTGGGTGCAAACTACGCGATAAGTATCATTAATATGTCCATTTCCAAATGGAACAATTTCTTTTACATGTCCACTCAAACAAAATGCTTTAACTATTTCATTTATAGATTCCATATTTTATCCTTCTAAAGTCCTATTCTAGACCAAAATAACACCTGTCTCATCAGGTGTTATTTTAATACTCTAAAGAAAACGTTTATTATATCGATAGAGCAAATACAGTAACATTCCCAAACCAATAATCATCATGAATAATGATTGCATTGAAATGGTTTTTTGGAAATGAATTACCATCCAAATCCCCAAGATAAACACACCTACATTAATAAGACCATTCAATAGTTTCTTCATTGCGTTCACCCCACTTAATTTCCGATGGCTCAAGGGTTATCTCTTGCCCTTTACCTAAACCATCATAGAATATCGTTTTTTGCGTTTCATGCGTATTATTCAATAATGCTACTGATCGTGGATAAACATTCACTTCACAGTGTATATTGGAAGCGAAGTAACGTTTCATTTGATTTTCTTTATTCATCGCATAAAAAATTGATCGATATAGAATACGTGTGTTTTCAAAACTGTATGGAAGTCCTGAAAGATACACACCACGACCTCTGCCAAATGATTTAGCTGCGATGGTTACATTCTCATTATCCATCTTAATTATTTCAGTATCCGCAGTTCGAGCATACACATTATTTATAGCTTCCCCATAATTAAAGTCATTCTCAAGATCATGAGTAATAAAATGATCTGAAAGCACCTCTTTAAAATACTTATCGGTGGACAAGGTAAACCCGAGTTCCTTGTCTACACCTAGAACGTCATGAAGTTGGAAGAAATGTCCTCCTTTTTCAAAAGCACTCGGTTCCCCAACACCGATAAAACCATGTCCTTCGTAAACCCACTTTCGAATCATCGCTACAAATGCTGGATTACTCCAGACAACATCGCCTGAAAATGATGTTTTCGCATCCCCTGCATTAATGAGTACATCAATTTCACTTGGTATACCCGATTTAATCTCATCAAAACTTAAAAAACGAACATCCACATCCATACCACTGAGCGACTCTAAAATTCCAATATAAGAGTAAATTTGTTTATAGTGTAATGCATGCGCAACCATAAAGTTTTGCCAACTACGAAGAGATCCCCAAGCACTCATAATTCCAATTGTTGCTTTAGTCATCGGTTTTACATCTTCTATTTTATCAATGATTCCTCTAAATTCATCAGCAGTTTTAGCAATATAATCGACAAACTTAGGAAATTTATAAGCAAGGCTTGGATATCCTCCGTAACCAATACGATTAAGCGGACTTCTCATTAATGCCCGACGTGCAGATATCCAATTGTCATTTGCTTCTTTTAAAATTGCATCATCATTGCCCTCAAAGAATGTATCAGGGAAGAAATACGGTAAAAAACGTCCTTCCGTATATTTTACATGAGGAATATCGGAAATAAGTCGAAGCGTCATCCCACCGCCAACACTCCCCACTACTGCATCCAGTCCTATTGTATGGAAATACGCTCCATACGGTTCAACCCCAATCCAGTTATCACCTAAAAACATCATGGCTTCTTTACCGTATGAATGCACCAAATCAACCATTGCTTTAGCTTGCTGAGCGACAAATTGTTGTTGGAAATCAATATAATCTTTATATGTTTGAGTTGGCATGCAGAATGTCGAATTATAATATCCATTTTGGATAAAGTCTTCAGCGGTGAGACGATAGCCTTTCGCTTTTTCAAACGCCTCTAAAGCACGGGGAGAAACACTCGATCCATATCCAAACCAGTCCACGAATTTTTCTTTTCGTTGATCATTAAAGCACAAAGTAAAGTGATAGTAAAACGTCGTAAAACGAATCACATCGGTTTTGGGATTGGTTTCTAGAAAGTCTTTCAGTGTGTCCAACATAAATTTTTGAGAGTGTGGTTGTCGAACATCGAAAGGAATCTCTTTCTCACGATCTTTCCAGTCGTTTGTGATGTAGTTGTACATTTGAGTTGGATCCCAAATCATATAAGAAAGAAAATTAACGGTATACTCATGGAACGGCTCAGTATCCTTTATCACGACAACATCACGTTTTGAATCAACCTCCCATTTCGAAACATCAACCACTTCATTACGTGTTCGATCAATAACTTGCCACCAAACTTTAGGATCATGATCATAGTCTGGAGTAAGTTGTTCACGCAGATATCCTGTCATAAATGGAATTTCAAGTTCTGTTTTGATAGCAAAATGGTAATCACTCATCAAGAAAATCTGTTGAGCCTCCGTTATATGTTGTAGCGCAAATTCATTTTGACCTCGGGCTACAAAATACGTTGTATAGATTTTCGCATCAAGATTTTTTAAATCTTTATCCAATTTGGTTCCATCACTATCACGCAAGGCATCTGCACCCCAACGCTCCATTAAATCCTTGGTTTCTTCAAGGAAGTTGTTTTCACTTGGGAGTGTTACACGGCCTTTATTCTTTTTCATATTAATCTCCTAGTCTTTAACACCACCCAAGGTCATCCCTTGAGTGAGCTTGCTTTGTACAAATATATATAAGATAAGTGTTGGTAACATTACAATTACCAACCCCGCATAAAGCGGTCCAGGGTTTGCAGCCCCTCTTGCTGCCTGTTGTAAGTTTATTAATCCAACAGGTAATGTTTTTTGAGCACCTGGCATTAAGGTTAATGCAATAATATACTCATTCCAAAATGATAAAAAATTAAAGAGAATCACCGTTACAATACTTGGTTTTGCCATTGGAATCATAATTTTTGTCATCGTCTGAAAGTACGTACATCCATCAATTGATGCTGCTTCTTCAAATGCCTTCGGTAGTGTTTTAAAATATCCGGATAACAGATAAACCGTAAATGGAAGTGCAGTGGCTGCATAAACTACTGCTAACATGAATCGATTGTTTATAAATAAACTCATATTTAAAAGTGATTTACTGCTTTCATTCCACTTTAAAAGCATTAAGAATATGGGTATCACAATATAGTTTACGTTAATAAATAGGCCGGCCATAAACAAACCATTAATTTGTTTCTTAAATTTAAAATCAAATCGCGCTAAGACATAGGCCGCAGGTAGTGCCGTAATCAAAAGAAGAACGATTCCTAAAACCGTTACATAAACAGAATTAAGGAAGTATTCACCCATCTTAGCTTCTTTAAATGCAACCACAAAGTTATTGAAGTTCGGATTCTGCGGGAATTTCCATGGATTCATAAAAAACTCTGATGGTTCTTTAAGTGATGCCAGAAATACCCAACCGATTGGTACGATTATGGAAATGGTTAATGCGATTAGGACAACATAAATAAATAACTTATATGCTTTTTCAGCACTCATGCTCTTATGTTTTTTCATAGATCCTCCTACATTTGGATTGGATCACGCTCTGTAATCTTATTTACAATTGCAGATAGTGCAAAGGAAAATAAGAAAATCATGACCCCAATCGCCATTCCATATCCATACGAAGCATTATCGTATGCTTGTTTGTATAAATAACTCAAGAATACTTCACTGGATCCACCAGGTCCACCACTTGTAAGTACCTTTACAAATAAGAAACTCATGTTAATAGTACTAATAATAAAGAACGTTAGTGTAGTCCGTAGATTCGACCATATTAATGGTAGTGTGATTTGGAAGAATTGACGGGTTCGGGATGCCCCTTCAATTTTCGCAGACTCATACAAATGCTCTGGAATACTGCTAATACTTGCCATATACATTACCATGTAATAACCAATCGCTTGCCATATCATTGCCCCTGCTACCGCATACAAGACAATATTTGGATCACCTAGAAATTGAATGTTTTTCCATGTTTCCGGTTTAAATATTCGAATAACACTATTCAACAAACCACCTTGATCGACAGCATAGATTTGTGCGAAGATTGCGGAAATAATTGCTACGGATAGAATGTTAGGAATATAGAAGATAACTCTAAAGAATCCTTTTCCTTTTACATTTTCACGCACAAGAATGTTCGCAAACACAACTGCAAATCCAAACGTCACAATTGTCACAATGACAATGAGTAAGATGGAATTTTGAACTGCTTGAATAAATTTTAGATCTTGGAATAATATCTTAAAGTTATTTAATCCTACAAAGGTTTTAGTACTGGATAATCCACCCCATTTAAAAAGCGACATCATAAAGATATTTATCGTCGGATAAACCATAAAGATTCCAATTAGTACGAGTGCTGGGGTTAAGCATCCAATTACAAACCGTCTTTTTGCCTTTTTCTTATTCATATTCCCACTCCATTTCAAGGCTTCTTAATAGAAGAGCGATAACACGTATGTCATCGCTCCTTAAACATCAAATACTTTATTGTTAATTATTGATATTTTGAAACTGCATCAAGAACTTCTTGATACCATTGATCTGCTGTTTTTTGGCCCGATACAATGTCATTAACGGTTCCGTATAAGATTCCATCACCAGATGTTAAATCAACACCTTCTACTGGATCTTTCGCTGCAAATCCAACGGATGAAGCAATAACACCACGACCATAAATGGCATAGAAATCTTTTGTTTGTTGATCAGTAATCAAGTCCGATGAACCTTTAACCGGTTGAATTGCATTTCCATTATTCGCAAAGAGTTCAACGGCTTTATCAGAATAAACAAAGGTTAAGAATTCTTTTGCTAAGTCCACATTCTTCGCACCTTCTGGAATATACATTTCTTCCGCAAAGGTGGTTGCATAAGTAGCATCACCCTTTGTACGAACGGGCGCTGTTGTTAAGCCCCACTTAAATCCTTCAGCACGAGGTGCTTTTTCCATTTCTCCTGCTAACCAGGTACCGTTTGGAATAAAGAGTGCTTTATTATCTAAGATTAGTTGTTGGTTCTTCGTAAATCCTTCGCCGTTCGCTTGAGCAACAGTATCCGGATGTGTATATGTTAGAAGTTTTCCAACTAAATCAAAGGTCTCTTTAACTTGTGGATCTTTCCATGTTTCAAGATCATAATTCATAAGTTTTTCAAATTTTTCAGGACCTACCATATTATTTAAGACTGATGAGAAAAATGCATCAAAATATCCTGTTGTTGGATAGGTAAATAATGCGATGTCTTCCGCTTTCGCAAGATCCCCTAAAGCAAACATTTCTTCCCATGTTTCTGGAACGGTCCATCCTTTTTCTGTAAATAACGTTTGGTTATAGAAGAGTCCTGTTGGAGCATAAAATACAGGTGCTAGATAGGTCTTTCCATCTCCATATGGACTTGTACGCATCGTGTTTTGAACACCGACATTAATTTTGTCCTTTAGTTTTACGGATTCTCCAAACACATTCATATCCATAATATCGGAAATATCCATAATTTTCTTTTCCGAAATCATTGTATCTGTAAGTTTACCTTCTGAACCAATCGCAAGGTAAATCACATCGGGAACATCCCCTGATTGAATTTGTGGACGTAGTACTTCTGCGATGTTTTTTTCAAGTACTAATTCTACTTTAGTACCGTCACCTTTTGCTTCTTCAAAAGCTTCCACAACTTTCTTAAAGCCTTCAGTACCGTATCCGCTGTTTAATCCCGCTACTTTTAAAACTTTATCCTCATTGGATGTAGCATCTTTTTTTTCTCCACATCCGGTTAGGATAAGCAATGCAGTAAGGCAAATTACTAACATTTTTTTCATTTAAAGTTCCTCCCTGATACTCTTATTATAGATTAATGTAAGCGTTTAATCTTTCATGATATTGTTCTTAACTTATGATATCTTGCTGTTTATAATTTTTTTATGATTTTTCATAATTTGATCTATATTATAAGCAATATGCACTCGCGATAGCTTGCATATCCGTCCATGAATCTTCCATATCACTTACCAATTTAAGCTGTGTTCGTGTTCGAGCTAAGTTATGCATTGAATCCGTCGTTTTGAAGTAAACGTCACCTTCAAGATAATCTGTTAAAAAACGCATACCACATTCTAAGGTCATCATTTTCGCTCCTACCGGAAACAGTTCTATTTCTAAATTCGTTAGACTTCCGTTAGCTCCTTCAACAAAACCCTCTACATAAGCACGGTATAGATCGAGATCAAAGTGAACCTTGCTTAAATCACGTTCATCTTCAAGTGCTGTGGAGGCCCCAAATCGAATCGAATCCCCAAAGTCATCTAAGGCAAATCCTGGCATAACGGTATCCAAATCAATGACACAAACTCCCTCACCACTATCCGCATCTAATAAAACATTATTCAGCTTTGTGTCATTATGGGTAACTTTTAGTTTCAATGATCCCTTATCATATAAATCCCATAGTGTATTCATAAACGATTCTCGTTCTAATATAAACTGAATCTCGGCTTCACACGTATGGCTACGATTCATCACATCGTTACTTACTGCTTTTTTAAACTGCTCGAATCGTCTAGGTGTATGATGAAAATCTTCGATTGTACTGTGCAATGATGACACAGGAAAGTCTGATAACATATATTGAAAATTTCCAAATGCACGACCACTTTCATAAAAATCTTTCACTTCTAAAACAAGATCATACGAAATAGTATTTTGTATAAAACGATACACACGCCAGTAGTTACCACCTTCATCCACTGTATAATCACTTTGGTCTAATGTAGGTATTAACGTAAGCGATTCTCTTGAGGAATCCCCTCCTTGTTTATTTATTTTATCTTGAATAAATCGTGTCACCCGACCTATATTCTCCATCAACAACTCTGGTTTCTTGAATACATGTGTATTAATTCTTTGCAGGATATACACATCGTTTAGTGTCTCAACCCGATAAGTGTCATTTATATGCCCATTTCCATAGAGCTCACAACTTACAATATCCCCATCCAGTTGAAATTGATTCAGTATTTTCATAACATACCTCCTATGTCCTCATTATGACCCTACATGATGACTTGAAGCAATCGAGATATTGTTACAATCTTGTACTATCTTGTTTATTTTATTCAATAATAATATACTTTAATTATACAGGGGGAATTTATGGAAACGAAACACGACCTTACAAAGCGTCTAAACCGACTTAAATTACTTTATATTGATAGTTCTCGCTACGATTCAGATTGGCATTCTACGCTTCACTCACATCCTTTTGCGGAATTAATGTATGTTGTACGCGGAAGTGGTTATTTTCGCTTCGCGGACAATCTTAAACTACCAATTCAAGCAGATGACTTAATTATCATTAATCCAAATGTCTTGCATACGGAATGTAGTGATGCGAAAAGCGGATTAGAGTACATTGTTTTAGGCATTGATTGCGTTGAATTTTCTACTGAACAAAAGGAGCATCCAGGTGTATCCATTCATAATTACGAAGACTATAAACACGAGATTTTATTTTATATTAAGGCAATTCTCGAAGCAAAAAAATCCCATGATGAAATGTCAGAATTGATTGTGGATAATCTTCTTAGAGTTTTGGTTTTAAATACAATGCGTCGCACAACATCGCTTCTGGATGTTGAAACATCGAGCGGCGGTGAGAATAAAGATTGTATATTCTTAGAACATTACCTAAACCTTCACTATCGCGAAAACATTACGCTTGATCATCTTGCATCACTCACATTTTTAAATAAATTTTATCTATCGCATATCTTCAAAGAACAGACAGGATTATCACCTATTGATTATCTATTACGAAAACGTATGATTGAGGCCAAAAAGCTATTAATCAACACCGATTTATCCATAACACAAATATCAGATATTGTAGGTTTTAGATCACCTTCTTATTTTTCACAATTTTTTAAAAATGTGGAATCTATGTCTCCAAGTTCCTTCCGTAACAAACACAAATAACTTTTACCAATACTAACTCGTGGTTTTCGAATAATAGGAATGTCATCTCAACCACATTATTAACGGAGTTCGTAGATCGTTAAATACATTTATTAGCCTATCTTCCTTAAAATGAATCTGTATAGAAAAGAACCTCAATCCAAATTGTGGAACTGGCGCGCTGACCGAGTTCTTTGGGTTTATGAGGTTCTTTTTTATGTTCAATGAAAAACTATAATTATTAATAAACGTAATGAGTTTTTACATAGTTATTTTTCTAAAAAATACTTTTTTCGATCAAATAAAGTGAAAGTCAGACCAAATATAGCTATTAGAGCTCCTATAGTAGGTGTATGGGAATCATTTACACCTAAAGGTCCGAGATCACCATCTTTTTTATTTAGTGATTCAAGCACCTTATGCATATCTTTTATTGAATTCTGAACATATCGTTCGATTTCATAAAGATAATGACTGGAATCTATACTTTCGTAGCCTTTATTGAGAATTGAGTCAATCACTGCCTTGGCTTTATCTTTGGCCTCTTGGGAAATGCCAGGGAGTGCATCAATCGCCTTTTTCGTTTCATCTGCTTTCGCTTCTAAATCTTTTTTCGCTTTATTTTTAGCATCCTGTAAGGCACTTTGATCAACAGTTTCTTTCACCGCGGTATCGGTTGTGTTTTTTGCATCTTCAACATCTTTGGGTGTCGTACTTTGATCAATTGCATCTTTACCATCTTTTGTTTGTTGATCAATCTCATCTTTAGCTTTTTGCTTTTCATCTTCTGTTAAGTTTGGTAACGCATCAATTTCTTTCTTAGCATCTTCAGCATTTTTATCGAGATCATCTTTGGCTTTATTCTTGGTATCAAGAAGTTTGTTATCCTCAACAATATCGTTGATGCCTTTATCCGTTGTATCAATCACGTTATCAATTTCTTTTGGATCGTTTGACTGATCAATCGCATCTTTACTCTCTTGATTTTTTTGATCAATATCATCTTTGGCTTTTTGCTTTTCATCATCCGTTAAGTTTGGTAAGGAATCGATTTTTTTCTTAGCATCTTCAGCTTTTTGATCAAGTTCCGATTTAGAATCTTCTTTTTTCTTATCTAAATTGCTTGTGTTTTTCGCTTCATAGTTCTTTTCAATTGCATCCAATTCGTCAATTCCTGTTTTTAAGTTTTCAGGAACATCGGTAATCACTGTTGTATCTTCAATACGCTTAGTTGCATTAGCAAGTGTTTGATTAATTTCATCATTTGCTTCTTTGCGTTGTTGATCGGTCAGTGCTGGTTTATCAGCAATTTGTTTGCGAACTTCTTCTGCTTTAGCGTTTAAATCTGCAATAGCTTTAATTTTCGCATCATAAAGTTCTGCTTTTACCACAACTTTACCAATATCATCTTTGCCTTGATTATAAATCGAGTCAATATCTGAAGGTGTTGTTGCTTTATCAAGTTTGCTTGCAGCATCATTAACTGTTTTATCGATCACTTTCTTCGCTTTTTCTTTGTCAGATTGTGATAAGTTTTCAAGTTGATCGATTGCTTCTTTCGCTTTTTCAGCTTCAGCATTTAAACTTGCTTTTTTATCATCCTTAAGTTTTTCAATCGACTCGAAATTCTCTTTAGTGAGGGCATCTTTAATTGCGTCCATCTCCGTTTGTGTTTCGGAAACCGCTTTATTAACATCTTCTACAGTCTTACCCGACGCAATATTTTCAATTCCTTTATTTAGAGCGTCATCAATTTCACCTTTAGCTTTATCTTTGGCCTCTTGGGAAATGCCAGGGAGTGCATCAATCGCCTTTTTCGTTTCATCTGCTTTCGCTTCTAAATCTTTTTTCGCTTTATTTTTAGCATCCTGTAAGGCACTTTGATCAACAGTTTCTTTCACCGCGGTATCGGTCGTATTTTTTGCATCTTCAACATCTTTGGGTGTCGTACTTTGATCAATTGCATCTTTACCATCTTTTGTTTGTTGATCAATCTCATCTTTAGCTTTTTGCTTTTCATCTTCTGTTAAGTTTGGTAACGCATCAATTTCTTTCTTAGCATCTTCAGCTTTTTGATCAAGTTCTGTTTTTAAATTTTCTTTTACATTATTAAAATTATCAGAATTTATTTGTTCATACTTGACCAAAAGCGCATCAAGCTCGTCCATACCTATTTGTAGATTTTCAGGTAAAACATGAACATCTTGAGTTTGATTAATACGTTGTATCGATTGTTCTAACGTTTGATTTATTTCATTATTTGCAGCATTTTTTTCATCATCTGTTAATGATTCCATCGAATTAATCGACTCGCGCACTGCTTCAGATTTCTTCTGTAATGCATTAATTGCATCAATTTTAGCATCAGCAAGTTCTGTTTTTATAACAACTTTATCGATATTACCTTTTCCTTGGTTATAAATCGAGTCAATATCTGATGGTGTTGTTGCTTGATCTAGTTGATTTGAAGCTTCTGTGACCGCTTTATCTATGGCTTTCTTCGCGTCATCTTTTTCAGTTTGTGATACATTTTCAAGTTTATCGATTGTTTCTTTCGCCTTCTCTGCTTCAGCGTTTAGGCTGGCTTTTTTATCATTGATTAGTGCATTAATGGAATCATCGTTTTCTTTAATGATTGCATCTTTTATTGCATCCATCTCCGTTTTTGTATCCGTTACTGCTTGATTAATAACATCCACCGATTCACCGGATTCTACCGATTCAAGCCCTTTATTCAACGCATTTTCAATTTCACCTTTCGCTCTATCTTTAGCCTCTTGGGAAATTCCAGGGAGTGCATCAATCGCTTTTTTCGTTTCATCTGCTTTCGCTTCTAAATCTTTTTTCGCTTTATTTTTAGCATCCTGTAAGGCACTTTGATCAACAGTTTCTTTCACCGCGGTATCGGTCGTATTTTTTGCATCTTCAACATCTTTGGGTGTCGTACTTTGATCAATTGCATCTTTACCATTTTCTGTTTGTTGATCAATCTCATCTTTAGCTTTTTGCTTTTCATCTTCTGTTAAGTTTGGTAACGCATCAATTTCTTTCTTAGCATCTTCAGCTTTTTGATCGAGATCCGATTTTGATTCGTTTTTACGATCGACAAGGCTTACATCGCTCATAATTTTATCAATATTTCCTGATGAAGTATCCTTTGCATCCGTAGCATCTTCTCGCGTTTTCGCCTCATCGATGGCCTTCTTACCACTCTCTAATTCTTTTTGAATTTCTTCAATTTTTTCTTGCTTTTCAGACTCTGGTACATTTTTTAAGTCTTCAATTTCTTTGATTGCGTCGTTTGCTTTCTTTTCAAGTTCTTCTTTTAGAACTGGTTTTAGCTCTTGTAAATCATAAACACGTTCAACTTCCTTTAAATCATTGGTTAGTTTCTCTTTAAGTCCTGGACTTGAAACTTCTTCAATTCTATTTTTGAGTTCGTCAATTGTATCTTGAGTTACGTCTTCTTTTAAAACCTTTTCATCAAAATTTTCGTAAGTATCCTTAATCGACGTTTCGATACTTTTAGCTTGATCTAACAATGTTTGTGCTTTATTAAGTAATCCATTTACATATTCTTTGACATCTTCGGCATATGGATTGTCTGACGCTGTAATCTTAGAACGAATTGCATCAATGTTTTTTTGTATCTCAGCAGTATCTTTACCGACAAGTTCTTTAAATTCACTGTCATTAAACAATGCATGAGCTTCTTCTTGAATTAAATAATCATCCTTCAGGAAAAATCCCATACGATGTATTTCTAAATGTGTATCTTGCTTTGCGTTTGCAAAATGACGTAACGAAACCGTGACATTTCCATCGCCTGTTGGTGTAAAAGGAAGACTCACAATCATCATCTTATTACCAACACTGTATTTTTGCGAAGCAAGTACATTTGGACCCGAGGTTCGATCGCCAGGATATATATTTAAAACCCCGTCATTATTACCATTAGAACTTTTTATTTCCGCTCTAAAATAATACTCACGGTTAGCTTGTAGTTTCATGGTCTGTCCAAACAACATAAATGCGGCGGCTGCATTTGATGATGATTCTGATGTTCTATATGATTTAGATTTAAACGTGGATGTATCCGTATTATTTTCAGACCCAACAAGATAGTTAGTCCTACCAATGTCCCGAAATCCATTTTTTGAGGTTTTGCTTATTGTACCTCTTTTTTCACCAGAAAGTATATTATTTGTCGAACTGATAACCCAATTTGGTATGGATGTATCACTTGGGCCATATCTCAAATAAGGATTTTGAAGTTTATTCCCTCTAAAAGGAAACAGTTCTTCCTGTTCATTTGCTGAAACTGTATAGAATCCGTTCTTTGAAAAACTTGAAATCATAAGTCCTAATACGATTAAAATCATAAATACTCGATTGATAACGATTTTGGCATATTTCATTTTTTTACCCCTTTTCTATTTATGAATTTCCAAAAAAATATCCATTGCATCAAATCATTCCATTTTTCGATACATATCCACCATAACACATTCTTCACTCCCTTCATTGAAAGTTAATTGAAATCAGTTATTCTACTAAATTTCATAGGGACGTTTTTTATGATTATAGAAAGAATCCTTGACTTATTATAAAACGAACCCAATTAAGACTGGGTTCGTTTTTAATGATTCACCATGAGTTCTTCATATAAATTTTGAAATATTGCATACTCATCCACGTTTGTTTTATCGTAATTAATTACAAGTTGAAGATGAAAACGACTGATTTCATCATCCAACTCAATCCATTCCACATCATCTCGTGCAATGATGTGTTGGAGATCTACAGGAAGAATTGTCACGGAACCATATGCAGCGACATGTTCCAATACAACTTCCCAGTTGTCATTACGATAATTTATTGCCGGTATAAATCCTAATTCTTTACAACGTCGTGGTACTTCTTGACCTATTGCATAAGCATCCGATACCAAAGCAAAGGATTCAGTCATGATATCTCGAAGGGTTAAATGTTCGCGATTAGCGAGTGGATGATCTTTAGCAACCACCACCGCAACATCATAATAATACCCCTCTAATCGTTTTGCATTCTCTTCAAGTTTT